>NC_020291.1:6067500-6225000 GCF_000340885.1 Clostridium saccharoperbutylacetonicum N1-4(HMT)
TAAAATCCTGATCAATTTATAATTTTTTAACTTTATTTTCTTTTTTAAAAATACTCTTTCCATCTTTTGTAGTTATGCTCTTTGTAATATTATTAACTTAATCGAATGTACCAGAACAACCATCACCTTTTTACATGGTTTTAATTACTCTATACAATTATAGCATATTTTTTCTTAAATATAAATAAAAAACTATAGAGTATATTTATTCTAAGTATACTCTATAGTTCTTAATTTTTCCTTATATAAATATTAATTTTTTATAAATATTCTGTTACAATGTTCAATAATCATAGATATCTTGTTCCATTCTAACTTGTCAAATCGAAGATTGGAACAAGCTAGAATGGGTGCAAGCTTTCTCTTAGTGCTTTCAGCGAAATTTTCATAGTCCTGTATAATACAAATGTATTTAATTTCGTGGAATCACCACATCAGTTTAAGCTATGTGCTAAAGTATTAGAACCCCACTTTCTGTGAATTTATATTCTTTATCATCTATTTTCTTTGTTCCTGTTACCATTGCTCCATCATAATCTAAATAATATTTTGAATTAGCATATACTACCCAGCCTTTTTGCATATATCCATTTTCATCAAAATAGTACCACTTATTATCTAATTGTAACCAGCCTGTCCTCATTGAACCATCATCATTTAAATAGTAAGTATGTTCAACGTTAGTTGTTTTATCTCCTTCTTGAACTGCAGCTGTTTCTTTATACCAGCCTGTCTTCATATCACCATTTGTTTTATCTAGCATGTACCATTGTTCTTTATTTTTCTGCCAGCCTGTTAACATTACACCATTGTTGTCAAACAAATACCATAAATTATTAACTTTAAACCAATCTGTTTGTCTAACTCCACTATCATTTAAATAATAATATATCTTTTTTTCATTATCAAATAACCATTTATTCTTGTATTCAGTTCCATTTTCATCATAATATTTATATCCTGCATCTGTTTTTACCCAGCCATTTTTTTTACCATTTGTTTGTTCTTGATCTTTATCTGTATTTTGTGTATCTTGAACTTTTCCTCTATTTACAGTTAATGTGTAAGTTCTCTCTTTATCATTCACTTCGTCTTTTACTATTACTTTAATTTCATTTTTGCCCTTTTCTAAAGAAACTTTATCTTGATAATCATCTTTTTCCTTAACTTGGTCACCATTAATAGTAACTACATCATTATCATCTTCAGGCTGTGCAGTTATTTTTAATTTACTTACAGATTCATCTAAATCTACAGTATAAGAATTTGTATCTTTCGAAAAATCAATACTTCCATTATCTAAAGTGATGTTATCTAAATATATATTATCTTGAGCATTTGAAGCATCACCTCTAGTGACAGTTAAAGTATAAGTTCTTTGATTATCCTTACTATCAGTAACTTTAATTTTTATGTCATTTTTACCTTCATCTAAATCTATTGCTTTCTTATATCTATCATTAGAATCAACTACTGCTCCATTTATTCTAACTCTATCATTGCTATTTTCTGGCTCAGCTGTAACATTAATATGATCAACATCTTTTGCTACTGTCAAATCATATGAACTTTTTTCCTTTAAAAAACTTATGCTTCCTTTACTAACATCAAGTTTTGATAAAAATATAGAATCTTGATCTCCATCTTCAAAAGAACTTTCAGTAGTCTTTCTTATATTCAATCTATATTCTTGTTCACAGTTTCCAACATTCTTATCAACATCTTTGGCTTTTCTAAAAGCTGATTTATCTTCATAAGTTCTTACATAAATAGTTGAATCGCCTTTTCCAATTAAAATTTTATCTCCTGGATCATAAGCTGTTGCATCAGATTTATCAGAAGTAAATATTTTAACTACGTAGTCACTACCTTCAACATCTGCATCTATTTTTATTCCATCACTTTTATCAGTTTGTTTAATATAATATTCAGTTTCATCACTTAACTTAACTTTATCTCCATTATATCCATCTAGTAAATCCAAAGACTTTCCATCTAAAGTTTTTACTTTAATTGATTTCAACTGTCCATCATCTGGAGAATATGAAGCTGCATAAACTTGTTGTACTTCCATCAAATATTTATTCATTGTTGTAGGTAAAATTGTTGCAGTTGCATTAACAATAAGTGTAAGTGCAATTATACGTTTTATATTTTTATTCATTTAATTTCCTCCTGATTCGTTCCAAATTGAATTCATCTATGCTGCAATTTTCAATGATTAATTGTCAATTATAAATACTCCATTGCATATATCCTGCATTAGCATATGATCAATTATTAAATGTCAATTATCACTGATTAATTTTTGTGATTAAAATTTGGTTGTATAGTTTTTAAAATCATTTTTTAATTTGTTTAAATGCTTGGGTTTAGAAATTTAAATTGCACCATATGTAATTATTTTACCACTATTTCAATATAAAATCTAAATATTTCTAGCATTAATGGTCTTCTTTTTTCAAATAATAAGATATAAACTAATCAATTGTCACTTTTCAGAGCCAAATTGTCAGGTTTTGCGTTCATTGATTAGTAACTTTTACTTTTTATTAAATTTTAATTATTAAAAATTAAACTTAGGAGGAGTGTTTATTATGAGTAAAGAAAAAGTTTCTTATGAAGAACCTAACTATGATATGGATAAATTAACAGATCCTCACCCATCATCACCAGATGCTTCTGATATGGAAAAAATCAAAAAGATGTATTTGCCAACTTCAAAAGCTGATAACAAACCAAGTGAAGAAAGCATAGAACGTGCAAATAACTTAAATTATTCTAAGCCTGGTTCATTAATTTGATGCAATTGTCAATTTTATATTCTAAATACAAGGAGTGATTATAATATGAGTAAAGAAAAAGAAGTTCCATGTACCTCTGATGTAAGAGATGATAGCAGTAAAGCTTTTACTAATCCATATCTTCCAAAGATGAGGACTAATTACCATCCAAGTCAAGATGATGTGGAAAGTGCAACTGGAGTAGATTTTCCTGTAAATATGCCAAATCCAGCAACAGATGCTATTGTTGCAAACAATATATCAAATCAGGAATTTGACTATACTCAAGACATGCTTTTGCCTGATGATGATTTATTCTGAGGCAATTATCAATTATTGATAGTCAATTTTAATTTTGGTGAATAGTTTTTTTAATTTTGGTAAGAATATTATCTGTACCCCATAATACTCAGGCACTAAAGTTTTTCATTTTAATTTAGTGCTTATTTCCAAAAGAAAAGCTCCCATAAATTCAACTCTTATGGGAGCTTTCGTTTTGTTTATAATTTATATATTTAAAAAGCCTTTTCCTCTTACCTCTGATACATCAATGATTGTTATAAATGCACCTGGATCTATATGATGAATTTCACTTTTTAATTCAACCATTTGATGCGAACTTACTATGCAATAAAGCATTTTCTTCTTACAATGCGTATATTCACCTTCTGCAAACAAGGATGTAATACCTCTATTTAAATCCTTTATCACATATTCGATAATTTCTTTTTCTTTACTTGTCAAAATAAGCAGCAATTTTCTGCTATTAAATCCTTTTAGCATCCTATCAAGAACTGCACTTTGGATAAACAATGAAATAATTGTATATAAAGCTTGTGGTAAGCCAAATATTATTGCTCCAATTATAACTATTATCAAGTTGAGGGAAAATCCTAAACTTCCTATGTTGAAATTTGAATATTTTTTCCTTATTAACATGGTTACTATATCCATACCACCAGTAGAACCACGCCTTAAAAATACTAATCCATACCCAATACCACACAATACTCCACCATAAATACAAAAAATAAGCGGATCACTATCCATATTTAATATATGAGACATTGATTTTGTTATAATCAAAGAACTTGATAAACTTAACATTCCTACAGTGGTATATATTGTAAAATATTTATCAAGCTTTTTATAACTTAAAAGAATTAATGGTATATTAATTATTAATACAACTATACCTGATGGCACTTTAGAAGTATATTCTAAAATAAGAGCTATTCCTGTAGCACCACCACTTAGCAGCTTAGCATGCACTAGAAATAAGTTTACTCCTAAAGATGCTATCATGCATCCTACAAAGATGAAAAAAACATCAATTAAATTTCTTTTATACTTGTAATATGTATCCATTGATTTACCTCTATTAATTATCAATTTTCGATGATCAATTTCCAATGATCAATTGTCAATCGTCGATGATTATTACGTATTTGTAATTGAGTATTGAGCATTGAATACTTAACATTCGCTCATATAGTTTATAACAAAATTTTATTAGTATCAACCTATTTTGACATTAAATTTTGAATTTATTTACTTCAATTTCTAAAAGTTCAGCTTTTTCTTTTAATTTTCCTGCCTCTTTCGACACATCTGTTATTGCTTCTGTTTGAGTTTGGATTGATGCTGTTACCTCTTCTGAACATGCTGCTGTTTCTTCAGATATCGCAGCAATATTATTTATAGCGTTAACTACTTGTTCGTTATTACTATACATAACTCCAACAAAGTCTTCCATATACTCTATAGTGTTTGTTATCTCATCAGTAGCTTCTGTAATTTTAGTAAAGGCTTCATTAACGTGATTTACTGATACAAATTGTTTTTCTGATACTTCTTTTACTTCTTTCATTGCATCTACACCACTTGATATATCCTGCTTTATATTCATAATTATTTTAGCTATATCATTAGTTGAATTTGAGGAATCTTGAGACAACTTTTGAATTTCTTCTGCTACTACTGCAAAGCCCTTACCAGCTTCTCCTGCTCTTGCAGCTTCTATAGACGCATTCAAGGCAAGCAATTGAGTTTGTTCTGAAATTTCATTTAAAGCTTTTAATATGCTTTCAATATTTTTAGATTTTTCATTTAGACTTTCAATGCTTTCTTGAGTTTTCTCTACAATATTGACAGTAGTTTCTGCCTTTTCTTTCAAATCGTCAACCTTTTGAATTCCATTAGCAATAGCTTTAGATGCATTAATTGCTTCCTTAACCATTAATTTAGTTTTTTCCGATAACTGATTAAATTCTTGATCCATCTTTTCGCCAAGCCTTGCACCATCTTCTGCTGCATTTGCCTGATTAACTGCTCCATCCGATATCTCTTCTGCTGTAGCACTTATTTCTTTGGCAACTGTTGAAGTTTCCACAGCTTTATCAGTTAATGTCACAGAACTATCTTTTATATCTTGAGTTAAATTCTTTGTACTAGCTAGTAAATTCGCCATTTTACTCATCATTTCATTAAAACTTAGTTCTAAAACCTTTATTTCATTTTTAGCTTTAGTGCTGCATTTAACTGTAAAATCTCCAGTAGCTGCTACTGATAATAATTGCGACATCTCTTTTAAAGGTTTTGATATTTTTCCTGCCATATACATTATTATTATAGCTGCAATAATTAATATTATTAGTCCAGCAACTATTGATATTTGAGTTATTCTATTTATAATTGCCTTTGCACTTGTTTCTTTTTGTACTGTTATAACTGACCAATTAAGAGAATTTCCAGCAAGCTTAATATTTTGATATGATGCATAATAATTTTGTCCATTTTCCTTGTATTGTATACTTCCACTATTCCCTGCCATCAATTGTGTTACTATCTCTTTTAAACCATCAGATATTTGTATAGGTTCTTCCTTTGAAGTTCCTTCTTTAACCCCTGTTGTCTTTGTTTGATTTTTGTAATTATAAAGCTGCTCTATAACTTGGTCATCAGGATGTGCTACAACAACACCTTCACTATCTATAATAAAAGAATATCTTCCTGCTTCCTCATCTGAATTTTCTTTTATTAATTCTTGCAATTTTCCAAGCTTAATATCAGCTCCCATTACCCCAACAAATTTATTATCTTGTAGTAAAGGAATGAATATTGATGTCACAGGATTTTTCGACGAAACTGAATAATATGATTTTGATACAAAAGGCACTAAAGAATTTTTTGCCTGAGTAAACCACCATCTATCAGACCTATCAGCTAATTCTCCTTGTGACCTTCCTGTCTGCATTCCTTTATCATTTTGTATGTACAATAATTCAAAATATGGATTTCTTTCTTTTGTTTCTTTTAATACTTTTTCCTTAATATCTTTGTCTCCATCTCTAACGTCAGAATTGTATGCCAAATCTTCTGTAACCTTGTAGGTAGTGTCAACAAATTCAGAAACATTTTGTGAAATAAGATTTGATACCATTTCATTCTTACTATTTATTTCTTTGTCATAATACTTTGATAGCATTACATTTACACACAATATAATCCCTAAAGTTAAAATTGCAGCTATTGATAACATCGTAATCAATAACTCACTTTTTATACTTCTGTTTTTGAACTTGTTGCTTGGATTAATGTGTTTTCTAACCTTTTGCTGCTCTGCTTTTAAAACTGTGTCAACTTTTTTACCTTCCATAATATAATCCCCTCATTTTCTGTTGTTTTTTTTAATATTTTCTATTGTTTTTAAATATTTTACGTTTTTATATCTAATATTATAATATAATGACGATTCTTACAACCAGTGCTTTTCTAAAAAAATAACAAAGCCTTAACCAAAAAGTTAAGGCTCATAACCTATTAATATTTTTATTTAATTATATCTGCCAAGCCAGTTAATTTTAATTATTATGCATTATTCATAATATTCTGGAGCCTTTTTTATGCTGTTAAAGAATTCCTCATCATGGGCAAAGAATACTTTCGCATCATACTTTTTCTCTAATGCTCTTACTTTGTTAATTGATTTAAAGAAAGAAAGGCTGTCATAAAGTAATCCAGATGCCTTGACAGGTGGTCCATAAATTTCTGAATTATATACACAATCTTGAGGAAAGATTAAAGTGCCCTCTTTTTCTAAATGAACTATTATTCCTAACAATCCCGGTGTATGCCCTGGCAAATTAATTATTTCTACTCCCTTTGCAAATTCAAAATCTTCTTCAACTAAATGATATTGCTTTACTGATACATCTAAATCTGCCTTTATGTATCCACCATGAGTTATTGGATTTGAATTTAATCTAACTTGAGTTTGAGCCTGCATAAAATCTGCTTTAGGCACATAAACCTCAGCATGTTTAAACATATCTAAGTTGCCTGCATGATCTAAATGCATATGAGAAATAATTACTTTCTTTATTTCCTCAGGCTTTGTCCCACATAGTGCTAATTGTTTTTCTAATCTTTGCTCTTTAGTCTGATATAATGGATAAACTTCTTGCAAGTTTTTAGGCCAATACCCCTTCATTGCTTCTGGATTACTTCCTAAATCATATAGAATTTTCCCATCTGGATGATCTATTAAAACAGCCATTACAGGAAGCTTAATCCATTCATTTTTCACAAATGGCTGGCTATAAGTCCCCATAGTAGCTCCACCAACTACATTATTTTTATCTGTTTCTAAATATCCTGTATCTAAAACATATACTTTCATTTCACAATCCTCCAATTCAATCACAATGGTTTCATTGTAATTCTTTATTTATAAATGCTGATTCCATATTGATCATTTCTTATTTCAATACCTATATAAATACTAAATTACTAGTTTCCCATTGCGAATTTCTACTTTCACTAGCTACTTTTTATATTATCACTGAAAAATTGTATTTGTATATGTTCTTGAGTGACGATTTTCTTGTGCATAAGGTATAATTTTTACATAAAATTATAATTAATTGTTTTAATATATATTCTAGTTTATATGGCACATTTCAATTTAAGAAAATCAAAAAGAACTTTGTCATTAATTTATAACTGATCATTAAACATTGATAATTAAAACATATATAATGGTGTTTAAAATAAATGTTGGTAATAGTTCTTCCTTATATATCGATTATAGATTCGTAATACTTAGAAATTTTATTAACAACATTTACTTAAAACAGTCTTACAATATATTTTTAAATTTACACTAAATCAACTTTAAAAGAGACAGTCCAATATAAACTGCCTCTTTTATAAAAATCTCTAATCATATATATGGCTTATTATTGAATATTACAAAAAAATTTTGAGGCCTTTTTATATCTTACAAAAGCCTCAAATGTCAATTAATGATTATCACTGTTTAATTATATACCTAATCTCAATTCTCAATTCTCAATTCTCAATTCTCAATTCTCAATTCTGGGAAGTATACCACAATCTCTAATTTCCCTTTATTCCTTGGAATTATATTATCTTTTGCAATCTCTCCATTAATAAGAACTTGTATTTGCTTTTCATTTATCTTTTCGCCTTTTACCATAGTTTCACTTAAGGTATTATCCTTATCAAATCTTTTAACTTTAATCGTATAATCTTCTTTTTCATTCGTAATTTTGATTTCAAATTCATTCCAATCCTTAGGAATGCATGGTTTTATGGTATATCCCTTATCTTTAACTTTTCTAAGTCCTAAAATATTTTCAACTCCAACTCTATACATCCAGCCAGAGGCTCCAGTATACCAACTCCATCCGCCCCTTCCTGCATGAGGTTCCTTAATATATACATCTGCAGCCATTACATAAGGTTCTACTTTATAGTTCATGCACTCTAATTCTGTCTTAGTATGATTAATTGGATTTATCATATTATAGTATTTCACAGCTTTATCACCTAACCCAAGCTTTGTTAAAGCTAAGATAACCCAAACTGCTGCATGAGTGTATTGCCCTCCATTTTCTCTAACCCCTGGCACATATCCTTTTATGTACCCAGGCTCTAACTTTGAATTACTAAAAGGTGGTGAAAGGAGCAATATCATTGCTTTATCTTTCTTAACAAGGTTCCTATCAACTGCTTCCATAGCCTCAATTGCTCTCTGCCTTCCATCCACCTTCAATTGAAGATTAGTTTTACTTTCAAAGGCTCCTGAGATTATTGACCAGCTTTGAGCTAAAGAATCAATTTGGCATTCTGGATTTTCTCTTGATCCGAGAGGAGTCCCATCATCAAAATATGCTCTTCTATACCAGCCGCCATCCCATGCATTTTTTTCTAAATTTTCTCTTATAAATTCTTTTCTTTCTTCAAAATGAAGTTTAGTTTCATTATCCTTTTGGTTTTCTGCAATCTCAATAAAACTATTTAAGATCGAATACAAGAACCATCCAAGCCAAACACTTTCTCCTTTTCCTTCATTTCCAACTGTGCTCATTCCATCGTTCCAATCTCCACTACCCATTAATGGAATGTTATGAATACCAAATTTCAAAGCTTTTTCTATCGCTTTTATACAATGCTCATAGATTGTTCCTTCTTTAGACGATTGATTTACTATAGTGTACCTTTCATCTTCCCCTTCTCTTAGTGGGTCATCTTCAAGATATGGAGCCCTTGCCTTTAAAATTTCATAATCTCCTGTAGAATTAATATACTCTGCTGTTACATAAGGCAACCATAACAAATCATCACTAAACCTTGTTCTAATACCCGAATTTACAACTGGATGCCACCAATGTTGAACATCACCTTCCACATATTGTCTAGAAGCACTTCTTAATATCTGTGCTTTTGGAATTTCAGTATCAACAACTCCAAGAGACAAGGAATCTTGAAGCTGATCTCTAAAACCATAAGCGCCACCACTTTGATAAAATGCACTTCTGCTTAAATATCTACAACTTAAAGTTTGATATAAAAGCCATCCATTTAAAAGATGATCTAATGACTTATCAGGTGTCTTAACTTGTATATTTCCTAGGAAATTTCTCCAATATTGTTTTACCTTATCTAATTCTATTTGTACATTTTCAAAATTCTTATATTTATTGATAATATCTTCTATATTTTCCCTATTTTCCTGTCCAAATAAAATTACAAGTTCCTTTTTTTCTCCCTTTTTTAATTTAATACTAGTAGCTGCTGCCAAGCAGGGATCATAGCTTCCACCTGAATTATTACTTAATTTATCCCTTTTCAAAGCTTTTGGTCTAGAGGTTTCACCATTAATTCCTATAAATTCTTTATTATCTCCAGTAAAGCTTATGTTATCTCCACCTAAAATAGTTAAATAAGCATTTAATTTTCCAAAATACTCGCTATATGGATTACTAGCTCCTATAAAATCTACATTTTCATTATCATCAACTATATATGTAGAAATATATCTACCACTATCATATTCATAAACTCCTAAAACAAGTTTTGCATAATAATATAATGAGAGTTCCCTATCTCTATCACTTAAATTTTCTAAAGTAACTCTTTGAAGTTTTATTTTCTCATTTTTAGGGGCAAATACTTCAAGAATTCCTTTTATATCGCAGGCCGTATGTCTAAATTCAGAATATCCAAAGCTATGCTTTATTAAATATTCACCTGAATCTCTAATTGGCTTTGGTGTTATTGAAAAACATGCCTTTGAAACCTTATCTTGAATATAAAGGCCTTCTCCCAAAGGATCTCTTACATAATCATTACTCCAAGGCGTTATTTTATTTTCTCTAGAATTTCCACACCAAGTATACCCCGCTCCCACCTCTGATACATGAAATCCAAAATCATCATTAGAAATAACATTAATCCATGGTGCTGGCGTATTCTTATAATTAGACAATTTTATTATGTAGCTATTATCTTCTTTATTAAAACCACCATAACCATTAAAGAAATCTAAATCATCCATATTAAATTCTTCAAAAGTTTGATTATTATCAGAAACCTCTTTTAATCCAATTAAGTCAGCTTCCTCCTCAAGCTTTGCTTCAGTAAAATTAGCTTGTTCTTCCGCTTCTTTAATATTATTGACTACTGATTTCTCCATATTTCCAACTATTGATTTATTCATATTCTCTTCTACAGATTGCTTTATATTTCCGGCTACAGATTTCTCAATATTTTTAGCAACATCGTATTTATTAATTACTTCTTCATCATTATCATATACTTCATAAGGAATATTATTTTCAATTGCATTTCCCTTTTCATATTTGTCTTTGAAAAGAGCATTATTTCTTAAAGCTATTGGAGAATCCATGCCTTCTTTATCTAAATTCATATAACTATTTAATCTTTTCTCATTATATGCATATGAAGATAAATTATTATTCTTATCAACATAAATTCTTGAAATACCTATTAATAAATTCTTAACTTCTACAGCTAAAGTTGATTTGCTATGAATGAATATTCCTCCTGGTTTATTTAAAGAATTATTTTCATTCACTGCCCTTATGGCTTCTATCACACTCTTTTGAAGTGGCGCATCATAGGATATTTCCTCATCATTATATATAATTAAATCCAATTTAACTCCCTTGAGTTTTAAATAATGATGAAATTTTACCATATTAAATACTAGATGCATATCTTCTTCAGCTTCAATAATCAACATTGCAATTGGTAGATCCCCAGAAATTCCATAAGGCCATAAATCCTTTTGATGTTTTGAAATATTTTTAATATATTCTTCTCTATTCTTTCTGCTATTACTTAAAAAGAATATATTGCTGGCAACACTTTGAAATATATTAGCCATGCCACTTCTTATTCCTAAATTCTTCAACTCAAGCTGTGTGGCTGTACTATATCCTTCGAATACTTTATCAAGCTTACCAGGATTATTATATTCTCTACATAGATTTAATACTTGTTCTTTAGAATCGCAAATACCTGTAATATAGAAAATTTCCCTTTTTGAATTCGGCTCTAATCTAACCCTAACTCTTACACTCATTATAGGGTCTAGTACTGTTCCTACAGTATTATCTAAAGCTTTATCATTATCCATTGCTTGTGGATTTTTCAATTCTCTGTTTCTTCCTATGAAATTAATTCTTGAAGTCTCATAACTAATACCACCCTCTAATTCTCCCTTAACAACTGCCTTGTGAAAAATGTATGGAACTTTTCCATCTTTAACTCTCGGTCTTCTGCTTCCAACAAGTATATCTTCTTCTTTATCATATTCCGTTTGAATAAACAAATTAGAGAAAGCAGGGTGAACAATATCAGCACTAAAAGTAGCTAAAGTTATTTCCATATAACTTGTTATTTCAATACTTCTACCTTTATCCCCATTGTTTTTTAATATTAGTTTTCTAACTTCAAAATTTTCTTCCGTTGAAACAGCGACTTCTGTAACAGTTTCAATATTTCCATCTCGTCTGCTAAATTTAGCTTTATCTAGATTCAACTCTACTAAATATTTTTCTCCAGAATCCTTGCAAGGCTCATAAGTAGAACTCCAATAATCATTTGAATTTAAATTCTTTATATAAAAGAACATTCCACTATCATCACTTGTGGAATTTCCTTTCCACCTATAAAGCATAGTATCATTTTTCTTAGAATATCCACTTCCGCTAACAGTAATCATTGAAGAATACTCACCATTACACAATAATAATAGCTGCGGACTGTCTTGGTTGGTTTTTTCAAATACTCTTGGAATTAAAGCTTCTCCTTTAAAATATTTATTCTTAATAAAATACTCTTCATTTCTTTCAAAGGTTACATTTTGAGGAACCTTTTCTTTTAGTAGAAGTTCAGTTGCCTTAACCTCTGGCAAACTATGAAATCTACTAACTAAAATATTATTTAGCAACACATTATCTAATGCCATTAATGACATTCCTAAATGATGCACCATATAAGTAACAACCTTGTTAACCTTCTGTGGATAACTTCTGTTATTAACATTATCATTTTCGACCTTATCCACAACTATAGGAGTCTTTATGTCATAGTTATCCACATTATGAACATCTTCCACATCATAATGTGTAATATTTGTGTTAATTTTATCCCTTGTATTATCCACTCTTTTATCATGGTTATCCACAGTTTTCTTAAAGTTATCCACATTTTGTGAATAGTTTTTCCCCACTAGGGACAAAGCGTATTTACTTTTGTCCTCTGCAGTACTTCTTATACTATCAAAAATATCATCTTTTGAGAAGCTAACTATATAATTATCTTTTCTAGCTTTAGTATAATCTACAGACTCAATAAAACCGTATCTCCCTATAGCTCCTAATTTTTCTAATTCCTTAAGGTTCTTTATTCCGGCTCTTTTAGCAAAAGGTAACATCATTAAAGTTGAATATGGTGATATTACCAATTCATCTTCAAGACCTCTTTTTAATCCAAGTCCAGGCACTCCAAACGCTTTATATTGATAATTTTCTGAAGCATCAAATTCATAAAATGCAGATTCAGATATTCCCCAAGGTGTTTTCTTTTGCTTAGCAAAGCTTATTTGAGCTTTGATAACAGATTTATATGTTTGACTAAGCAAGGTTCTCGGATAATTCTTCATTATTAATGCTGGCATAAAATATTCAAACATGGTTCCACTCCAGGAAACAAGGGAATGAGCATGAAAAGCATTAGTCATAGCTCTTCCTAATTTGAACCAATGAGCCGTTGGCACATCATTTTTTGCTATCGATACAAATGAAGCTATCCTTGATTCTGACGCCAATAAATCATAATAAGAATTTCCTAAAGACTTTTCTTCAACATTATATCCAATTGAAAACAAACCTCTAGTTTTATCATAAAGAAAGTTGAAATCCATCTCTTTTGACATATTATCAATATCTCGTATTATATTATCCATCTTATTTATATAATTTTTAAATATCTCAACTTTTTGTCCCAATATGCATTTAAAGTTATCCCCATTTTTATTTTTATACTCTTCACATCTGTGGATTAATTCAAAAAAATCAGGTACTCCTTCAAAGAATTCTTTACTATATAATTTTTCTAATCCTCCAAAAATCAATTCGTAGTGCTCAATTTTTTTCCTAACTTCATTAGTAAGCTTGTTAATCCAATAATCCGCCTCAGTGTTTTCTATATGATATGTATATCGACCACTTTCTTCTTTAAAAGTATGCTCTAAATCACTTGTATTATCATTTAGCTCTTCTAATTCTTCTAATTTTTCAATAGCTTTTAGTCCTTCAAGTTTAAATAAAATCTCATTTAATACTTTTAAATATTCACCAATATCAATGTGAGAGGAAAATTTCAGTTTCAATGAAGGATCTTCTTCTTCAATTATCTTATAAATATCATTCAGCGATTTTACTTCCTTTGATCTTATTATCTTGTTATGCTTAAGTTCTTCCATGGTTTGCTTTAGTACCCAAAGATCTCCTAATAAATTTCCGCTATCAACTGTTGATACATATCTTGGCCATAACGGCTCCTTTGTTTTTGTATCATACCAATTTAAAAAATGCCCATTTACCTTTTGCAAACTTTTCATACTATTTAATATAAGCTCTATTCTATCAATAAATTCTAGCATTGTTATATATCCTAAATCATATGCAACTATGTTTGAAGTAATTCCCATTCCTATATTGGTTGGAGAAGTTCTGTTAGCCACTCCTCTAAATGGCTTTTCTTGATAATTATCTGGGGCTAAATAATTATTTTCAACATTAACAAAATCCTCATAGTAAGCATATATTCTTCTTGATATCTTCCTTAGATAAGTTTTTTCTTCATTCTGTAGCATATCTCGTTCATGTTCTGGAAACTTCGCACTTATACAATAAGCCAAATATGGACTAGAAATCCAAAGACCTGCTACAAAAATATTATAGGCAATAACACCAAAAGAACTATAAAAAGACAAGTATAAAACTAGTAATCCCATTACTGGGGCAATCCACATTCCCTTTAAATATGCACCAAAATCATTTCTAGAACGCTTTTCCACAAATTCTGCTGATTGCCACTCTAAAAGATTTCTCCTAGAGAATATTACTCTAAATAATGTTATTAGGATAGCATCTAACATTAGAAATGCTTGATATGGAATAAAGCTAACTATAAGCATTATTTGTTCAAAATTCTTAAATGTCCCCATTAATTTATTCTTTGGAGTAACAACAAAGTCAGTTACTGTAAATACCAAAGAAATTATAGAAGCCAAAAGCACCAAAAATGCGATTTGACTTCTTCCTGATAAAACAGTTAAAGATAAAATAAGAGTACACAATAGATTAGGTGCCAATAAACTTCGTCTTAAGTTATCAAAGATTTTCCACTTGTACAATAAACTTATATTATTAGAAAATAGCCATCCTATCAACTGCCAATCTCCTCTAACCCATCGATGCAATCTTTTAGAACTTGCAGCATAAGAACTTGGATAACCGTCAATAAATTCTACATCACTCACCAATGCACATCTTGCAATTCCACCTTCAAGAAGATCATGACTCAATATAGTATCATCATCTATGGCTGTATGTAGTACTTTATAAAACTCATCTATGCTTATTATCCCTTTTCCTGTAAATGAACCTTCTCCAAATAAATCTTGATATGTATCAGAATATGCTACTGAATAGCCATCAACTCCTCCTTCTCCTCCAAATATTCTTGAAAAGTAAGTTTGATTCTTTGCTTCTAAGCTTATACTTACTTTAGGTTGCATTATCCCATAACCTCTGATAACTCTGCCATCTTTAATTTGAGGAATATTAAGCACATGACTCATAGCCCCTATCAACTTAAAAGCACTTTCCCTTGGCATAAAGGTATCTTCATCTAATGTAATTAAATATTTCACAGTTCTTAATGGCTTAATATTAGAACTAAAAACATTAAATGTATGCTCTTTATTGTTTCTAATAAGAGCCATGAATTCCATTAACTTTCCACGTTTTCTCTCTCTCCCCATAAAAATATTTTGTTTCTTATTATAAATTCTTCTTCTACTTAAAAAAAAGAATTTGTCTTCATTATTATCTTCAATGTTCAACTCATTTTTATCCTCAAAATTTTCATCTTGGATATTTAAACTATTTCTATTCTTAAAATTTTTATCTTCGATATTTAAATCATTTCTACTCTCAAAATGTGAATATTTTTCGTTAAGTCTTCTAGCACATTCAATACCACATTTAATTATTTCAGCATCATTTTTTTCTGTTTCATATTCAGAATCATAAAAATCACTAAGTAAAGCAAAGTATAAATTTCTATCTCTATTTCCTAGATAAGCAACTTCTAATTTACTCATAAGCTCTTGAACTTTTTCTTTAGAGTTTACAATAGCAGGAATTACAACTACAGTTTTACTCTCATCAGGAACTCCTTTACTAATATTTAATTTTGGAACTAATTTAATATCAATAATTTTGCTTACAGTATAATTAATAAGCCCAACTATAATTTCATTTACAGGAATTAAAATAACTAAAAATGAAATTATATATTCAGTTCTAGTATATGTCCCCCCTAGTAAATTAATTATGAACAAAATAAGAAAACTAATTATTAATGTTCCAAATACATTAAAAGCTACATAGACAGGTTCAGAATTTATTACTTTCTTGCTGTTCTTATATGCTTTTAATCGTTTTACTCCATCATCAATCAAATAATATCCTACATGACACTTATAACTTTCTTCATTACTAATTTTACTTATTTCTGCAAGTTCTAAAATGTTATTAGCTAAGTCAATTTCATTTATTCCAGAAGTCCTTGCAATAGTTTCAAGTTTATGCCTATAATAATCTTTAGTCTCAAAATCCATATTATTATAAACATTCTCTGGATCTCTTTTCAAAATACCTTCAACTAAAGATGTGTTTTCAAAAAATCTTCTCCAGCTAATTCCTTCAATTTTTCTGATAGATGTAATATATTCTCCAATATTTCTCTCTAAAGTTTCTTCTCTTAAGTCACTTTTTATATTATTATCATTTATATCTATATTAATTTTCCACTTTGCTTGAACTAACTCTTCTATTCTCCCATCTTCAATTGAATTATCTCTTAAAACCCTAAGAAATTCTCTTAAAAACAACGGACCAATATTTTTATTTTTCGCAACAATGCTCTGAACTTCTTCATTAAATTTACCATTATTAATTGAATCTATAACTTTTTCAGCTACAGTTTTCCCCCTAATTATTTCTTTTTGAATCCCAACAAGTTCATTAGTATATTTAGATAAATTAATGATTATTGCTATTTTAAGCATAAGTGGAAAAGCCCACAACTCTCCTGTGGTAAAAGCTGTTTGCTTGTTATTAGAATTTGTACTTAAAGCGTCTTCTTGAAGTTCATTTATATAACTTATAAATTTATCACAATCAATTTCATTTCCTTCATTTATATAATTCTTTGCCACTACAAAAATACGTGGAACTAATTCATTAATCTCAATATTAGCATTTGAATTTCTATTATTACTTTTATGTCCTTTATTATTATTTCCATTATAATTAACTTCATTAATACAGTCTAATCCCTTAAAATAATCTATAGGCATTTCAACCTTTATTGCTTTATACTCTTTCTCAATCAAATATATATTATCAAGTAGCCATTCTGATGCTCCAAGAACTTTATAACCATTTTTGGACAGCTTGCTAAAATACCTGAAATTTTCATGGATGCAAGAAAACCCTTCCGCAAGCTCTCTTAAAACATTTTTTCTTACTCCATAAGAATTATTCATTTTCAAGTAAAAAACTCCCTTCTTCATGTAACTTTAAACACAATTACTCAATAGAGATATTTTTACCAAGATTATAAATAATATTCTTAACTCTATAACAAAAAGCAAATAGTATTTCAAATTATAGAATTCAACTCTTACATGATTTTCAGGCATGCGAACAAGCTCTTACTAATTTTCAAATTTGAATACATTACATATAAGCATGCACAAACAATAAAATTTTATATGTATAGGTGTTTTAAATAAGTGTTGTTAATGTTTAAAAGTTTAAAATCATGTCAATTATTAAAATAGCTAATTATATATGTTCCGATTATCAAATTTCAATAACAATTGTAATTTGTCACAAAAGCTCCAAGTAGAAATTTCGAAGAACGAAATATAGAATTAAAAATTCATTATGAAAGGTGATTATTTTGATAGAAACAGATTCAAACTTTGAACAACTCAATTCTCTTATGACTTTCCTACTAAAAAAAGATATTTATAAAAATAGAATTATTGAAGCTTGCCCTAATTGTAACGGAAAAAAATATATAAGGTATGGGGCTTACAAAGGAATTCAAAGATATA
Source organism: Clostridium saccharoperbutylacetonicum N1-4(HMT) (assembly GCF_000340885.1). NCBI lineage: Bacteria > Bacillati > Bacillota > Clostridia > Eubacteriales > Clostridiaceae > Clostridium > Clostridium saccharoperbutylacetonicum. Next base: position 6,085,537 of record NC_020291.1, read on the forward strand.
AATGCAAGGAATGCTCAAAAACCTTTTCAAACAGTACAAATTCTTTATGGAGTTATTCTAAAAAGAACTCTCCTAAATGGATACAATTTATTGAACTCGTTATTGAAAGAAAATCTTTAAGATTTTGCGCTGAAAAACTAGAAATAAGTCTAGTTACCGCATTTTATTGGAGACATAAAGTATTAAATGGACTAAATTTTGACAGTATCCCAGAGAAGTTAACTAATAATGTTTTTATTTCAAAAAAACTAATTCCAGAAAATTTTAAAGGTAGCAGAAATATAATGACTGATAAGCGCCATAATATATGGGTTATAGCTGCAAAATCAAGCAATGATTCTATGATAGCAAAACCTATCTCAAAAATTCATTGGAATCTCAATAGTTTCAACAAAAAAATTTACTATTTAATTGATAAAAAGGCCTATATCACAACATATTGTGATAGATATCTATCAGCAGTTGCTGCAAAACATAACAAAAAACGAGAATATCAAGTTTTTGATGATAAAAGAATAAAAACTTTCCCAAATATTTTGAATCTATGGCTAAAAAAGTACCATGGAGTAGCTACAAAATATTTAGAAAACTATCTTTCACTTTTCATATTGTTTATTATTAATAGAAAAATTGATTCTATAAGCATATCTAATCAATTAATTACTGGAAATAGATATATTAGAACTAATGAAATAGGCCTTACTCTCGAATAATTTCAAAACTTATCATCATATCGTTATTTGGTGAAATATCAATATCATCATCATTTAATTAATATTTAACAACATTAATATTCAACAACATTTATTTTAAACAGCACTATATACAATTAAATAGTTAAAAGGCATCTACTTCTTAACTTCTATACTAAGTAGAGTACTAATTTAAATAAAGCAAAAAATATTCCACATATTTATTTCTTAGATTTTTCATTTAATATTTATTCAAGGCAACTTCAAGTTTAATCTTAGAAATAAAATTTAATTAAAATATTTTTATTATTGCATAAAAAGAGCATAGATCTACAAAATCTATACTCTTAATCAATTTATATTATGTTCTTTATAAATTAAAAAAATGGTAATTTAAAAGTAATATCAGCATATACATATGCAGCAAAAATCCCTATAAATATTAATGCTGCCAAAAAACTCCTTAGTATTATTCTTTTGTTTCTCCCAGTAATAGAATAACAAAATAGAGATAGAAAAATCACTCCTATCATTGCTGACCCTATTGCAATATATATTTACTTCTACTCTCAAACTTTTAGTAATTCTATTAGTTAAAAAATTCTGTGAAAGCCTTTATTGTGTACTCATTATCAGCTACAGATGCTAATTCTCTTACTGAATGCATGCTTAATACTGGCGCTCCCATATCTATTACAGGTATATTTAGCTTTGCTGCAGTAATTGGCCCTATTGTTGTTCCACCTCTTAAATCTGATCTATTTACAAATACTTGGCATGGTACTTGAGCTTTTTCGCATACTGCTTTAAATATCGCACTTGCGTAACTATCTGTTGAATAACTTCCTGATGCTGCAATTTTAAGTACTGGTCCTTTTCCTAATAAAGGCTTACTTGTTGGATCACATTTTTCTGTATAGTTTGGATGAATGGCATGAGCTAAATCTGCTGAAATCATTATCGAATTGCTTACTGCTCTTCTAAATTCTTCTCTTTCTTTTTTTAGACCTAAACTTATTCTCTCTAAAATATTTTCCAAGATAGAAGAATTTGCTCCTTGCTGTGTTAAACTTCCTATTTCTTCATTATCTAATGCCACTAACACCTTAGTTGCTTTAATTGGATTACTGTTTATTAATGCTTTCAATCCTGCAAATACCATCCAAAGGTCATCTAACCTTCCACATGAAATAAATTCATTATTAAGTCCAACTGTCATACCTTCTGCATATTCATATAAGAATAAATCAAAATCTAAAATGTCTTCTGAATCTACTTTTAATGATTCTGAAATCAATTTAAGTAAATAATTATCTTTTTCTAGTTTATCCTCTACTATTGTAAATAATGGTAATACATCTTTTTGTTTATTGTATTCGTAACCTTCATTCACACTTCTATTCATATGTATTGCCAAGTTAGGAATGATTAAAACTGGTTTATTAATATCCACTAAACTTACTTTTGGTGCAAATGGATTCTCTCCTTTTAGTGTAACTCTTCCTGCTATACTCAAAGGTCTGTCAAACCAAGTGCTAAGTATTGGTCCACCATAAACTTCAGTATTTAATTTTAGATAATGTCCCTCAACTAACATTTCAGGATTTGGCTTTATTCTAAAACCAGGTGAATCAGTATGTGCTCCTATTAATCTAAATCCATCTTCTTCAATTTCGCCTGTTCCAATTTCAAAGGCTATTACTGCAGAATTATTTTTTGTAATATAATATTTTCCACCTTTTTTTAATTCCCATTGATCTTCTTCTTTTATTTCAGAATATCCTTGATTATTTAAAATATTTTTAATTTCTTGAGCACCTTGAAATGCTGTTTTACTTTTATTTATAAAATCTATTAATTCTTGTCTATTACTCATTTGTTTACACCTCTCCCTTTTTAATAACAAAAAACTACTTTACTATTATATACCTTTATTACTAATATTAAAATATTTCTTAATAATTATTAATTCTCAATCATCAATTGCCAATTCAATTCTCATATGGCCTTAATTTGATAGGACTTACATACTTCAAAAATTTTATACATTTCTATAAAGAGTCAAGATAATCCATAAAATAAAATTGTCAACCCAAAGTAAAACCCTTCACATATCAGGTGCATATAAAATACAAAAAAGTTGGCATATACATACAATATCCACCAACTTTTATAATATTTAAATTCTATTTTAAGATATGTAAGTTCTAATTAATATCGTACATCTCAATTAAAAAAATTCTCAAAGAAAAATAAATATAAAAACCCTACATTTGGCTACATGAACTTTTTCTTTAGATCTTTTTGACTAATTGATAATTGAGCATGAACATTAATAATTGAAATATATTTAAATGAGCTTATATTTATGCAGTTCTTCTTTTAATATTTCTAAATTCTTGCCTTCCATAGGGAATAACGGCATTCTTAATGGCCCAACATTATATCCCATAAGACCCAAAGCTGTCTTTACTGGAATAGGATTTACTTCTATAAACAATGCATTTATAAGTTCTAAATATTCTGTTTGAAGTTTACTGCTTTCTTCTAATTTACCCTCAAAATAAAAACTACAAATATCATGTGCCTCCTTAGGCATAACATTTGAGAAAACAGATATTACTCCTTTTCCTCCAAGAGATAAAATAGGAAGAATTTGATCATCATTTCCAGAATAAATATTAAGTTCATCCTTACATAAAGCTTTTATCTTTGCAACAGCTGAAAGATCCCCACTAGCTTCTTTTGTTGCAACGATACGCGGATGCTTAGCTAACTCAACATATGTTTCTGGTGCTATGTTAACCCCTGTTCTTGATGGAACATTATATAAAATAATTGGAATATTAACTCTGTCTGCAATATAATTATAATGCTTTATTAGACCACTTTGAGTAGTTTTATTGTAATATGGAGTAACTATTAATAGTGCATCTACTCCAACACTTTCAGCATATTTAGAAAGCTCTACTGCATAAATTGTATCATTAGAACCTGTCCCTGCGATTACTGGAACCCTCTTGTTTACATACTCTACTGTAAATTTTATAACTTCCCTATGCTCATCATCTGTCATAGTAGAAGACTCACCTGTAGTTCCTGCAATTACTATTGCATCACTTCCATTCTCTATATTAAAATCAATTAACTTTTTTAATTCAGAGAAATTAATACCATCTTCTGTAAAAGGTGTAACAATTGCAACTGCTGCACCTGTAAATATAATATCCTTCATATAAGTTTGCCCCCTTGAATATTTTCACTCTTTATTATAACACAGTAAAGTTACACTATAAACTTATAATATGTATAATTATAAATTTTATTATCCACAATTTATTATTAAAAATAGAAAATTCCATATTGCTAATTTACAATTAATCATTGAACCCTTATAATTGATAATTACCCATTGACTCATATATTTTTTAATATTGAATATGCTATTAATATTGTAAACTGTTATAATTATAAATAAGTTTTGTTTTATAAAAGATTGGAGTGCTATTTAAATGTTTTTTAATTTAATTGTTAACAAATTTATAAAAGATAATACAAATTTAAAAGATGATAAAGTTAGAAATTCCTATGGTATTCTCGGAGGAATCATTGGGATTCTAGTTAATATAGCTTTATTTGTAATAAAATTTATTGTTGGTCTACTAGTATCAAGTATAGCCATCATGGCAGATGCATTTAACAACTTATCTGATGCTGCATCTTCATTAATAACAATTTTAGGTTTTAAACTTTCAAACAAACCTGCTGATAAAGAACATCCCTTTGGTCACGGAAGAATCGAGTATCTTTCTGCATTGATTGTTGCCTTTATGGTAATGTTAGTTGGTTTGCAATTTATTAAATCCTCATTTGATAGAATAATTAATCCAACCCCTGTAACCTTTGAATTAATTCCATTCATATTATTATTTGTATCTATATTTTTTAAGATTTGGCTATCAAGGTTTAATAAATTCATGGGAGAAAAGATTAATTCTGCTGCTTTGAAAGCTTCTTCTACAGATGCCTTGGGAGATGTTTTCACCACTAGCTGCGTTGCGATTTCATTTTTAGCTTCTAAATTCACAACCTTACCTATAGATGGATATATTGGAATGCTTGTTGCATTATTTATTGTTTATTCAGGTTTTAATTTAGTTAAAGATACTATAAATCCACTTTTGGGCGAAGCTCCAGATCCTGAACTCGTTGAATCTATAAAAAGAATGGTTGCTTCCTATGACAATATTCATGGTACCCATGATTTAATAATTCATAATTATGGTCCTGGTAAATGTATGGCATCTATTCATGCTGAAATTCCAAGTGATGTAAATATTATTACTATTCATGAAATAATTGATAAAGCAGAGAGGGAGATTTCTGAAGTTCTAAAGATATATTTAGTAATACATATTGATCCTATTTGTGTCATTGAAGGAGAGTCACAAGCAGCTTTTGAAGAAATTTTATCTATAATAAAAAAATATGACTATATAGAGTCTTTACATGACTTTAGAGTAGTTGGTGAAGGCGAAGTTAAAAATTTAATTTTTGATATAGTAATTAATCCACCAAAAAACTTTTCAATTACTGATGATGAAATAATTAATAATATCTCCACTGAATTAAAAAAATGTCATTCATCTTATAATTGTGTAATAACTATCGATAGACATTTTTCTTAATAAGTCCTATAACAATAATTATTTATTTTCATCACATTCTATTTGATAAAAATTATTTATTCATAATTTGAAATTAAAATCACAATATATGTTAAATAAAATAAATCTATGCTATGATTTTGTTATTAATATTGTTTTTAAGGGGGTAAAAATGTGAAATGTCCACATTGCGAGGAAGAATTAGGCCTTAATAATATCTGCATAAATCCTGTATGCTCATATTTTGGAACTGAAATAAAATTTTCAACTGATTCTGATAGAAATAATATAAAAAATGATACTCAAAATTATTCAAATATTAAAACTACTGCAAGCAATTCTTTTGAGTATACTCATAGATATTCTGATAAAAACTCTCAAACTTATAATAATATAGACAAGCAATCTACAGATAATTATTTTAAAGGTAACAATTGTATATCTAAAGAAGAATTAACTACATTTATAGGTAACAATGCTAATTATTATTTTAAATACATTGGTAAAATAAGAACTAATAATAAATTTTCTTCTTGGAATTGGCCTTGTTTTTTTCTTAATTCTTATTGGTTATTGTATCGTAAATTATATCTTCCAGCAGCTATATTGATTGGTATAAATTTTGCTTCATCAAAAATATTAGGCCACAAAACTTATTTATTTTTTATACTTATGTTACGTATTATAGTAACTATTTTTGCAAATAGTATTTATCTTAATCATTGCAAACAAAAAATCACAAAAATTAAAGCATCTATGTCATCTTTGAGCGAAATTCAATATTCTCAATACTTAAGAAAATTACGCAAAAAGGGTGGTGTTTCCTTAGCTGCCCCTATTTTTCTCCTTATAGTATCTATATTAGTTACTATAATTTATATCATTATATCCTTATCAACTATGTCTAAAGCACCTGGTTTTTATTCTGGTTCTTATTATCTATAAGAGCATGATACTAAAACAATACATATAGATGTGTTTTAAATAAATGTTGGTGATATTGTTTTATAGTTTATAGTTTATAGTTTATTTTTAATTCTACATTAAAATGCTCAAGTATCTATTGTCAATGATCTGTAATTGATCCTAGGACAATTTATACTTGAGCATTTATTATATAACAACATTTATTTTAAACAGCTTAACATAAACTATAATTATTAATGTTCAGTTATCAATTATTAGGGAAATCCCCTAAGTATTTCTTCAATTGATATGTTCAATCTTTATTAGAAATTATATATAATTTTTTAAAGGTATTATAGTACCTTTGATAAGAAGTCTATTGTACGTGGATTTTGTGGATTCTTAAATACTTCATCTGGAGTTCCTGATTCTATTATTTTTCCGCCATCTATAAATAATATTCTATCTCCAACTTCTCTTGCAAATCCCATTTCGTGAGTAACAACTACCATTGTCATACCTTCCTTAGCAAGGTTTTTCATAACACTTAAAACTTCTCCAACCATTTCAGGATCTAAAGCTGAAGTTGGCTCATCAAAAAGCATAACATCTGGCTGCATAGCTAAGGCTCTAGCTATTGCAATTCTCTGCTTTTGTCCTCCTGATAATGAAGCAGGATATGCATCTATCTTATCCAATAATCCTACCTTTTCTAATAGTGAAACAGCTATTTTCTTAGCTTCATCCTTTGACATTCCTTTTACTTTTATAGGTGCTAAACATATATTTTCACAAACAGTTTTATGAGGAAATAGATTAAAGTGTTGGAACACCATCCCCATCTTTTCTCTCATTTCATCTATATTGGTTGCTTTTGAAGTTATATCTTTACCTTCAAAAGTTATTGTACCTGAAGTTGGTTCATCTAATAGATTAAGGCATCTTAAAAATGTACTTTTACCTGATCCAGATGGTCCAATTATAACTACAACTTCACCTTTTTGAATATGCTCATCTATACCCTTTAATACTTTATTTTTTCCAAAGCTTTTATGTAAATCATTAACGTATATCACTAGCTTTAAGCCTCCTTTCTACATAACCCAAACCTCTTGTCAAAGTGAATGTTAATATAAAGTAAACTACAGCTGCAACAATTATTGGTTCTAATCCTAATGCTGTATTCCCCCTTACTATTCCTGCCTTAAACATAAGCTCTGCTACTCCTATGACAGAAACCTGTGATGACTCTTTAACTACAGAAATAAACTCATTTCCTAAAGCTGGCAATATATTTTTAAATGCTTGAGGTATTATTATTTCAAACATTGCCAATCTTTGATTCATACCTAAACTTCTTGCAGCTTCCATTTGCCCCTTATCTACTGCTTCAATTCCAGCTCTTATTATTTCAGATACATATGCAGCAGAATTTAATGCTAAGGCAATTACACCAACCAACAAATCTCCAATTGGAATATCCATTATTTTTGGCAGTCCATCAAGCGTAGGAAACCCAATATAAATTATATAGATTTGAACTAAAATCGGAGTACCTCTTACAAATTCAACATAAACTTTTGAAATTAATGATAAAGCTTTAATTTTAGAACGTCTTAAAAGCGATAATATTAATCCTAAAATAGTTCCGAATATAACTGCAAAAAAAGCTAATAAAATAGTTATTACTGCTCCTTTTAAATAATAATCATAATATTGATTTAAAAATGAAAAATTCAATTCTTTCCCTCCTAATTATTAATTTAGTAATGATCAATTATTAAGGCTCAATTGTCAATAAACTCATTACCTCCACTGAAAACTCAGTATTAAGCTAATATTCAATAGTCTATTATCAACAATCACTCATCCATTATCATTGATAATTGACAATTGATAACTGACAATTGCAAATTGATTCCTTGTCAATTATCACTGCTGAAAGGCCACTTGTCAATGCTTAATTATTTACTTCTGATAAATAATCAATAGCTGCTTGTAAAAATAAAGCAACTCCCTTATATAATACCGAATCATCCATAAGATATTTTGAATTATGTGCTGGATATACTATTCCATCTTCAAATGCCATTGGATTACATAACCTAAAATAGCAGCCTCTAACCCTTTCAAAGAAAAATCCTGCATCTTCTGCCCCCATATTATATTCCTTTTCAATATGAATTTCATCTTCTTTTAATATTTTTTTCGAAGATTTTAGGAACAGGTTTACCATATTATCATCATTAACAACTCCAGAACATCCACCATCAAAATTCAATTCATAGTCTGCTCTCATTAATTTGGTTAATCCTGATACAATTTCTTCTATTCTTCTTAATACATATTTTCTTGTTTCTGCATCTGTATTTCTTACAGTTCCTTTTACTTCTACAATATCAGGAATAATATTATTAGAATTTCTTCCCCCTTGAATACTGCTAAAGCTTATAACCGTTGGTATAGTTTGTTTTATTTCTCTAGTTAAGATATATTGAATATTGTTGATAATTAATGTAGCAATAGAAATTGGATCTATGCATAAATCTGGAGTGGATGCATGTCCCCCCTTGCCAATTATTTTCATATTAATTGGGTCTTCATATGCACTTACACTTCCATACTTAACCATTACATCTCCGTTTTTATAATCTTTTAAAGTATTCTCAACATGTAATGCTAAAATTGCATCCGCTTTAGGATTTTCTAAAACTCCATCTTCAATCATTGCTAATGCTCCGCCTGGTGCACATTCCTCGGATGGTTGAAATATTAATTTCACTTTTCCATTTATTTTTTCTTCATTTTCTTTAAGTATTTTAGCGACTCCAAGCAATATTGCCATATGTGCGTCATGACCACAAGCATGCATATTCTCATTTTCAGATTTAAAAGCTAACTTTGTTTCTTCTTTAATTTCCAATGCATCCATGTCCGCTCTTATAGCAATTGTTTTCCCAGCTTTATTACCCAAAACAGCCGATATGCCAGAATGCTTTTCATATGTAGTATAAGCAACACCTATTTCATCTAATCTATTTTTCACATACTCACACGTACTTGGTAAATTCATGCCTATTTCTGGTATTTTATGAAGATCTCTTCTCCATTTTACTATTTCCTCATTTAAATCAAAAGCTTCGCTCATTATATTCATTGCTATAATCACATCCTATCAATAATAAGTTAAGGCATCACAATCTTAATATTTTAAGAAGTGTTGCCTTAAACTCTAATTTCTACTGTCTTAATTGTTTTATTAAATCATATTAACTACTATAAGTAATTATTCTGCTAATTTATTTGCATCTGTGAAAAGTTGTTTAATCTTATTTTCATCTTGTAATTTCTTTAAAGTTTTGTTTACTTCTGCTTTTAAATCCGAACCTTTTTTCATTGCTACTGCACATCCACCATCTGGATCTTTAACTTCTAAATTACTTGCAATTGCAATTCCTGGATTCTTTTGAACAGTTATATCTGCAACTGTTGATTCAACTAAAACTGCATCTACTTTTTTATTCTTCAAATCTAATATTAAATCAGGAACTTTATCTAAAGATTTAATTTTATCTGCATCAAAGTTGTCCTTTGCAATACCTTCTTGGATTGATCCCTTTTGAACTCCAATTTTCTTTCCTTTTAAGTCTTCAATTTTGCTTATTGAAACTTCTTCTCCTGATCTTAATATAAATCTATGTGAAGCAACAAAATATATATCTGAGAAATCTGCATTTTGTTTTCTTTCTTCTGTTGGTGTCATTCCTGCAAACACCATATCAACCTTATCTGCTTGAAGCGCTACAAGTAATCCATCAAAAGCCATATCCTTCATTTCAAGTTCTACCCCTAAATCTTTTGCAAATTGCTTTGCAATTTCAATATCAAATCCAACTATTTGATCTTTTCCATCTATTTCTTTATGGAATTCATATGGTGCATAATCTGCACTTGTTCCAACAACAAGTTTTCCTTTTGACTTTATTGCTTCTAGTGTTGATCCTGCTGTTTTTGTAGTTCCAGTTCCAGCATTACCTGTATCCTTTTTTTCAGTATTTCCGCAGCCAACCATACCTATTGCTAATGTTGTTACTGCTACTACAGCTATTAATTTCTTTATTATTCCAATTTTCATTATTTATCCCTCCGCTTTTCCATCACTAATCATTAGCATAATTATACACACATTTTTATATTTATGCAATACTATTTTTTTAACTTTTTTGAATAAATATTAAAAATATCATTTTAATTTAATTATTTAAGTATACATAATATTCCTCAATAAATTATGTAAATATTTCTATAACTGCAGTATTCAAGCTAGCTTGGATCATTAGTTTAAGAGTAAGTATTGAAAATTTATAATTACAGATCATATTATTTTTAGTTTGCATAATTGGTAAAAATTTATTCATAAAAATAGTAACAAGCTTGGAATTTCACCCCAAACTTGTCACCACTTTATTCATATTCAATTATCAATTTTCAATGATCAATTAATTATATAAGCTCAAAGAAAAAGATCAAATTTCCAATTGTAAAAACTCCAAGAAAAAAGTTCGTGCCGCCAAATATATAAACTCCAATGAGAGAGCTTATGTTTCCAAAGATTAAAGTTCCAAGGAGAAAGCTTATATTACCAAATACAAAAGCTCAAAGAGAAAGTTCATGTTTCCAAATGTAAAAGCTCCAGGGAGAAAGTTCATGTAACCAAATATAAAATTTGGACACTTACTTTTTGGACATTCACTTTTTGAATACTCACTTCACTTTCAAAATATCTCAAATTAAGATGTACAGCATTAATTAGAACTTATATGTTTAACGACTGATAGCCTATGTAATGCTCTAGTACACATAATATACTTAACTAACGGTTGGATTTCACTTTCTTCTACTATTATTACGCCATCAAATTCCAAACCTTTTGCTAAATATGCTGGAATGAGAACTCTTCCACCTTTATAAGTAATATCTTCACTATCTAAACTTTGTATACTCATTTTTTCCTTAATAACAGGAGCAAATTTATTTAGTTCTTCTTTTCCATTGAAAATTATTGCTATATTTTCATAGCCATCATCCTCGTAATCTTCTAAGATAGAACTAATTGTATTTACAAATTCATCGCTATTTGACGTATCTTCTTCTATTACAGGCTCTCCTTTTCTAACTAAAGGCACAATTTTATCCACTTCTAAAAAGGCATTTGCATATTCCATAATTTCTTGGGTTGATCTATAACTCTTATTTAACTCATAGGTTTTAATTTCTGCATTTATATCATAAAAAACATCTTCTAAATGAAGCATTGCTGGCTCATCTTCAGTATTTATTAATCTTTGATTTGAATCTCCTACTATTGTATAGCTCTTACAACCTGTCATTTCCTTAATTATTTCAAATTGTATCATGCTATAATCCTGAGCTTCATCAATAACAATATGCTTTATTTCTTCTCTCATTTTTATGCCTTTTAATTTAACTGATAAATACAAAATTCCTGCTAAATCCATATATCCTAAGCTGTCATCCGAAATTTCATTATCTAAATCATCAGTTTTTTCAACATATTCTTTTCCTAAATTTGAATTAACTATTCTTTTGTAAATGTCTATAATCGATTCTGGTCTAATCCACGTATCCAATTCATCCCGTGAATTCATAACAGCTCTAATAATTTCTCTTATTTTAATTTTTCTCAAATATTCTAAATTATTCTTTTCAGTTGCTAATTCTTCTTCAGATAAGCTATTAATTTTTTCTTTGAATTCAGCATTTAATTTATAAAATTCCTCATCTCTTTTATCTTTAATCTTAGATATAAGTATTCTTTTTATTTTTTCACTTCTTCTAAACAAAGGCATATCCTTATAATAAACGTTAAATAATTCCTTAACTTCGTCAATTGCTACTATATCTTCGCCTTTAAATTTTACTGGTTTTATTTTAAAGTATTCCTTATCTAGTCCATGAATATTGAAATTCAGTAATTTCAAAAATTCTTCTGAACTTTTATATTTATACTCCTTGAATGCATCAGTATTCCCATTCATAACCTCTTCTACAGAACTTGAGAAACCTTTGATATTTTCATATTCTAAACCAAGCTCTTTTCTTGCAAAGTTTTCAAAAGTTGTTTGCTTTATATTGCTTTCTCCAAGAGAAGGCAATACTTGAGCTATATAATCCATAAAGATATCATTAGGAGCAAAAATTAGCACTTTATCTCCAAATTGCTTTCTAAAATTATAAAGCAGATATGAAATTCTGTGAAGAGCAATAGTAGTTTTCCCCGATCCTGCAACTCCATTTACAACTATTACTTTATTTCTATCTTCTCTAATAATTTCATCTTGTTCCTTTTGAATAGTCATAACAATATCTTTCAATTTATCCGATGAATTTTCAGTTAAGACCATTTGAAGTATTTCATCTTTAATATCAACAGCTGAATCAAATATACCTTTAAGCTCTCCCTTTTTTATTATCAACTGCTTTCTTGATAAAATATCTACAGCTACTTCCCCTGATGGTGGAGTAAAGCTTGATTTTCCAAGTGCTCCTTTATAAAATAGAGCAGCAATAGGGGCTCTCCAGTCAACAATTAATGGCTCAAAATTATCTTCTAATGTAAAACCATATCTTCCGATATAAATATCTTCTGGAATTTCATCATCTTCTTTAAATGTAACCTTTCCAAAATACGGCGATTCTTTAAGCTTAGTAAATTCCATTAATCTTTTATCAATTGTCTTATATGCTTCTTCCTTAACATAATTCTCATGATCAAAGTAATCTATAACTTGATCTTCATCATCCTTATATTCTTCAATATATTTTTTTCTGGCATCTAAAATATAATTGGTCACATTCTTTCTTTTCTCTAAATACTTTAATATTTCCTTATTTAAGGTATCCAAAATTTCAGTTAATTTACTTTCTTCTTGTAAAAAATCCACTTGTTTATTCAAAATTTATCCCCCTTTAGTTCAGTTATGAGTTACACCTATAAAAAGAGCAGCTATGCACCTATAAATAGAGCAGCTATGCTGCAATACGGATCATTTATGCAATACGGAACTTAAAATTAGTTATGAGTCAACAGTTAGTTTAAAGTTAAGAATTATGAGTTTAGAGTTGACAGTTAGTTAACAGTTAAGTTAGCTTTGAGTTAACAACTGGTTATTCATTATTAGTTTTTGGTTATTATGGTTATCCTAATTAATAATCAAACTTATAAATCGAATATACATGCATTATTGATAAATTATAATCGTAACACTATACTAGAAATTAAATACATATTTGTGCAAGCGGCATATGAAATTAAGCTGTGATGGTGCTTAGTGGAAGGTTGTTCCATTCTCTGCTTGTCATAAATTTACTTTAGGAACATGCAGAAATGGGGCAACCTTCCACTTAGAACCCATCCAGCGAAAATTTCATTAGTCCGCTGGAATAAATATGTATCTAATTTGGATAAGTTTTGATTAATATTGGTTTCTCTATTTTGCATTTTTAATTGCATATTGTCAACATTAAAATGCACAATGACGGATTAGAAATTTTTTGTTCATCTTCCCCCATTGTGCATTCATTATTAGTATTTTCTAATAAATTTTATATATTCTTATCTTCATTTTCTGTATTGTTGTATTCTGATTTTATTTCTTGTTGTTCTTGTTCTTCATGGTTATTTAATGAATTACTTTCCAATAAATCACCTGTAACCTCACTCTTTTTTTCAGAAGTATTATCTTTATCATCTATAATAACATCTAAAGAATGCTTCTTAGCTCTTTTCTCTTCTATTTCTTTTCTTCTTTTTTCATTTTCAGACTTTTCTTTTTCTCTTTCTTCCTTCATTTCTGGATATTTCTCATAAACTATTTCTAAGAATTCTTCACTAAATATAGTTTCTTTTTCTAAAAGCGTATTAGCTATTTTCTCTACCAATTCTTTGTTTTCAGTTAATATTTGTTTTGCCTTTTCATGAGAAGCTCTTATTATTTTTAAAGTTTCCTCATCTATTAATGTAGCTGTTTCTTCACTACAATTCTTAACTGCTCTTCCATCTAAATATCTATTTTCTATGGATTCTAATGCAACCATATCAAATCTTTCTGACATTCCATACATAGAAACCATACTTCTTGCAATTGATGTAGCTTTCTTAATATCATCAGATGCTCCTGCTGTAACTATATTAAAGAATACTTCTTCAGCTGCTCTTCCTGCAAGAATAGAAACTATTCTATTTATAAAATATTCTTTTGATGGTAGGAACTTTTTATCCTCTTCCTCAGTATACATAGTATATCCTAATGAACCCATTGTTCTAGGAACTATTGTTATTTTATGTACTGGGTCTGTTTTAAGTATTGCAGCTGCAAGTGCATGCCCTACTTCATGATAAGATACTATTTCTCTTTCTTTTGGTGAAAGAATTACATCCTTCTTTTCTTTTCCTGCTATTACAACTTCAACTGATTCTCTTAAGTCTTCTTGAAGCACTGTTTTTCTGCCTCTTCTTACTGCTCTTAAGGCCGCTTCATTTATGATATTTGCAAGATCAGCTCCAACAGCGCCTGGAGTACTTCTAGCTATCTCAGCTAAATTAACATCTTCACCTAAATGCACATTTTTAGAATGAACATTTAGTATTGCTTCTCTTCCCTTAAATTCTGGTCTATCAACAATAACTCTTCTATCAAATCTACCTGGTCTTAAAAGCGCCTTGTCAAGTATCTCAGGTCTATTTGTAGCTCCAAGGATAACTATACCCTTTGATGAATCAAACCCATCCATTTCAGATAGTAATTGATTTAAAGTTTGTTCTCTTTCATCATTACTTTGCATTTGATTATCTCTACTTTTACCAATTGCATCTATTTCATCTATAAATATGATACATGGTGCCTTTGCTACTGCATCCTTAAATAACTCTCTAACTCTTGATGCTCCAACTCCAACAAACATTTCAACAAAACTTGAACCTGATAGTGAGAAGAATGGTACTTTAGCTTCTCCTGCTACAGCTTTAGCTATAAGTGTCTTTCCTGTTCCTGGAGGTCCTACAAGTAAAACTCCTTTAGGTAATTTAGCTCCAATTTCAGTATATTTTGTTGGCCCATTTAAGAAATCTATTACTTCTTTTAATGATTCTTTAGCTTCTTCTTGTCCTGCAACATCATCAAAAGTTACTTTTATTTCACTTTCCATATAAACCTTGGCGTTATTTTTGCCGATGCCCATGACACCGCCTCCACCTCCGCCCATTTTGGAGAACAAGAATTTCCACATAAAGAATATTAGAACTAAAGGTAATATCCATGTAAGTACAAAGTTCATTATAGGAGCTTCTTTACTAGGACTTTGACCATAAAAATCAACATTGGCCGCTCTTAGTGCTGAAATTAAATTTTCATCAGCTATATTGGCTGTATATAATGTTTTTCCCTTATATTCTTGATTATTTTCACTTGGTGTGATTAATAAATTGTCACTTGTTATAACAACCTTAGAAATTTCCTTGTCTTGTAAAAGCTGCATAAACTCATTATATGTAATTGCCTTATTTGTAACTGAATCTCTTGCATAGTTAAATGCCATAACAAATGCAATTGCTATTATAAAGTAAGTAATTGCTACTATAAATGAATTTTTATCTTTGTTATTTTTTTTATTATTTTTATTGTTATCTATCATCTAATCACCTTCTCTTATACAATTTGTTATTTACAATAATACTTAAAGATTAGATTATTCTCTCCACATATCTTCCATATCACTTTTGATTTGTGACTTTCTTTTCAATGTAGATATTACATCTATTTCAAAATATTCATTCACTTTAACTAAAATATCGCCTTCTTTGAACTCACCTTTTATATTCTTTAAAGGTATTTCCTGCATTTCCCCAGCTTCATTCTCAACAATTGCAAAAGTGCCTTCTACTCTATCTATTATATACTTTTCACTCATGTAACATCCTCTTTTCATAATATAAATTAATTCTAAGATTAGTTAACCAATCCTTTTATCCCACGAGTAGTTAATTTCAATTGTCAATTATCAATTTGTAAAGCAGTATTATATTTTTACATATGTTAACATAATTAATTGTCAAATATCAGCGAAATTTAAAATTTTCTATGGAATTATTTAGTAGAGTATAAACTTCCAAACTCATTAAATGGATAAAATTTAATTTGAGCTTTTCCTTGAATCTTTGAAGCATCTATATATGGATTAGCCCACTTTCTAGCATCATTAGATCGATTTCTGTTATCCCCTAAAAAGAAGAATTTATTTTGTGGTACATCAAATGTACCATTATAAATCTCATTATTTTTAACATAATTTTCCTTAATATCTTGGCCATTAATATTAACTATACCATTATGTATTTCAATATGATCTCCTGGAAGTCCTATTGCTCTCTTTATAAGTACTTCGCTTAATTCATCTGAGTAAAATACAATTATATCTCCTCTTTTTATGTTACTTGTATCATAAACTCTTGTTACCATTAATTTATCACCAACATTTAAAGTTGGAACCATTGATTCACTAGGTATATAAACATTATACACTAAAAACTTATTTATTAAACACGCAATTCCTATAGCCGCAACAATTGGAATTATCCATTCTCTAAAAAAGCTTCCTTTACCTATTAGTTTTGACATTAATCCTTTTTTTGATAAATCTGTTTCTATAGTTTCTTTCATTAGATGTTCTCCTTCTTATTTAAACACTTCAAACTTATTTATTGGATAATACCTCAATATTGCCTTTCCTTCTATATATGATGCATCTACATAAGGATTTATCCAGTGTCTTGAGTCATTTGAATTTGCTCTATTATCTCCTAAGAAAAAATATTTATTTTCTGGTACTTGAAATGATTTGTTGATTATTTCATTATTTTTAACATAATCTTCTTGTAGTTTTTCACCATTCCTATACACAATACCTTCTTTTATATCTATTTTATCACCTGGAAGACCTATTAATCTTTTTATTAAAATTTCTCCTGGGAATTCATCATTTTTAAATAAAACTATCTCCCCTTCTTGTAAACTCTTAGTATCATGTACCCTTGATACGATTAATCTATCTTTGATCTGTAAGGTTGGCAACATAGATCCGCTAGTAATCCAAACACCATAACCCACAAAATTCCATATTAAAAGTATTATACAAGCAACAACAGATAAATCTATTATCCACTCTTTTAATTTTGATTTTTTCTTAGTTTTATTAGCTTCTTCTATTTGATTTTCATTATTTTCTGCCACTGTGCTACCTCCATAAAAGATTTATACTTCAACTGTCAATGCTCAATTTTCAATTAAGCTAAAAACCTTTGCTTTCTTATAAAATTTAATTAAAACATAGGTTTATTTTATATTTTATCATACCATTTTAGTATATCATACTTTATTGTCTAAAATATTTACAACTTATTAATTTTTTAGGATACCTAGTACATTTTTAGTTTATGATACATAATCCCCACCAAAACTCATAACTAATGACAAATGCACAATCCCAAATTGCTTATTTGGGATTGTGCATTGTAAGTTAGTACTTTAATTTACTTGACTATTTATATAACATCGTTTTTTAATAAATCTTCGTAAGATTCCCTTCTGCAAATTAATCTCGCTTCATTATCCTTAACCATTACTACTGCAGGTTTTGGTATTCTATTATAATTACTTGACATAGAATATCCATAAGCTCCAGTTGTCATAATAGCTAAAATATCTCCACTTTCAACTTTAGGAAGCTTCACATTCTCCAGTAATATATCTCCAGATTCACAACACTTTCCTGCAATAGTTACAACTTCCTCATTAACATCTGTAACCCTATTTGCTAGAAGACACTCATATTGAGCATTATAAAGAGCTGGTCTTATGTTATCAGTCATTCCTCCATCAACTGAAACATATTTTCTTACGCTAGGAATTTCTTTGACTGAACCCACAGTATATAATGTAAGCCCCGCATTAGCTACAATACTTCTTCCCGGTTCTATTGTAAGTATTGGTCTTTCTTGACCAGTTCTTGCACAAACTTCATCAACCTTGTTAATTATAACGCTACAATACTCTTCTGTTGTCTTTGGTTCATCTTCCTCTGTATAATATATTCCAAAGCCGCCACCAAAATCTACCTCTTCAATAAGATATCCTAAGTTTTCTTTAGTATTTCTCACAAGTTCAAGCATTATCTCTACAGCATCTTCATATGGTTCTAAATCAAAAATTTGTGACCCTATGTGACAGTGTATTCCTGTTAGATTTATATTTTCCAAACTTATTGCTTTTTTAATAGCATCTTCTATAACAGTTCCAACTGGCGCAAAGCCAAATTTAGAATCTATTTGTCCAGTTTTAATATATTCATGAGTATGAGCCTCAATTCCTGGTGTTATTCTTAAATAAATATTTTGAACTTTATCATACACTTTAGCTATATTATTTAATGTTTCCATCTCATAATAGTTGTCCACAACAAAATTACCAACACCTAACTTAACCCCTAACTCAATTTCATCTATAGTTTTATTATTCCCATGAAACATTACTTTTTCAAGTGGAAACTCTGCCTTATACGCCGTATATAATTCGCCCCCAGAGACAACGTCTAATGACATGTTCTCTTCTCTTAATAATTTACACATTTGAACTGTTAAAAAAGCCTTACCAGCAAAAGCTACTCTATTATTATTTTCTTCACATTTAAAGTATTTTCTATAATCTCTGCAATAATCTCTTATTAATGCTTCATCAAATACATAAAGTGGACTTCCATATTCTTTTACTAAAGCCTTAGCATTTACACCACCAACAACTAGTTGGTTATCCTGTGTTTTCATTGTTCCAAATAATTTCATTTGCTTAACCCCCAATTTAATATAATACACAAATTACAATTTACAGTTTGCAAATCACAATTGTGATTAAAAGCTTGTAATTAAAGAAAACTTTACTAAATATCCATGAAAACAACAAACGCCACAGAATATTTCTGTGACGAGTGGTAAATTTTCACGCTATATAATACGCACATATTTTCATCGATTATCAATTTACAAAAAAAGATACATTATAAATATTTAATATCTATAATAGATAATCCTTCACCTTTTATAAATTATAAACTGAAAAAAGTACCGTGTAGCTCAACACTTACGTGACAGTTATCCACATATTCTATGAATACCCAGAAATAAATTAATGCATTATAATTTATTCCTTCGGCCATAATACCTTTTAGTATAAATCTTAGCTTGCAAGCTCCTTATACTTACTCTTTATTACAGCTCCTCTACCCCAGGTCAATAACATTTGGCAATTTTCGATTATCAATAATAAATCCATCATTGATAATTAAACATTGATCCTTGTTCCTTATTATCTTATTAAACTATTACAAATATGATACCATAAATTGAAGTTAAATCAACATTTTTTTGCTAGTCAAAATAGTTTCCTATTCTTTTCTATATTCATCCATAAGATCTCCCATAATACTTGCTGAAGATGGGGGGGTATAAGTAATGGCATTTGCCCCTGCTTGTATTGTTTTACTTATGGACTCCTCTGTAGGTCCACCAGTAGCTATTATAGGGAATTCAGGAAACCTTTTTCTGATATTTTTTACTATATTGACTGTATTTTTACCGCCTGAAACATTCAATATAGTTGCTCCAGCTTCTATTCTTTTTGCAATATCTTCATCTTCTGAAATTACAGTTACTATTACAGGTATATCTATAGTTGCTCTTATCTTCTTAACAACTTCATTGCTAGTTGGAGCATTTACAACAACGCCCATGGCCCCTTTAAATTCCGCATCCATTGCTAAATTAACAACTCTTTTCCCTTGAGTAATTCCTCCACCGACGCCACAAAAAACTGGAACGTCAGCTGACATTACTAATGCTTGTGTTATTATTGGCTGTGGTGTAAAAGGATATACTGCAATTATTGCATCTGCATTACTATTTCTTATTAATGCTACATCTGTAGTAAAAAGTAATGACTTTATTCTTTTTCCAAAAATATTAATTCCACCACAATTTCTTATAACAGCTGGAACTTCAATGACATGATTTCTAAGAGTACCTTTTATTTGTGGAATAAATTTAGCTTCTTTATATGTTGTCATAGATTATATCCCCTCCACATCAATTTTTAGAGCTTAAAATTAAAATCACTATATAATAACTTATTATATTATACTCTTTTATCCTCATTCTGAAAGTTAAATTTTGTTTATCCACATTATCCACAGTTTTTATCCACAAGTATGTTTATTATTAATAAAACCTTTATAATTATCTTATAAAAATATTACTATAAAAATTCAATCACAAAAACTTAGTTCAATAGTAATTTATAATACCTTTATCAAAAGTTATCCACATTCAAAACATACTTATCAACACTATGAACAATGCCCATACTTACTAGCTTTAACGTATATTTTCATAAATATAATATACACTTTGTCCACAAACTTATTCACAGATTACAAATTAACTATACTTTACGCACAATCTTCACTAAATTGTAAAGAAATTTTCACGCGAAAAATAAATGCTAATATAATTATATAATTTCCATCAAAAATAAATTCATATTTTCTAATAAACAAAAAAATATGAATTTATTAATAATAATTACATTTTTTTCTATTTATATATTTTAAATATATCATCTAATAATAATCAAAGCAATTAAAAATAAGATATTCTTTAATCTTTAATATTTTTTCTATTAAACAATATTTTTTTATAATCTTGCATTGTTAAAATCAAATCAAATATTATTAGTAGTAAAGATGTATATAATACAATATATAAACTTTTCTCTGCTAATAAATATAGCTCATGTACTACTGGATGAAAAAAATTAATCCCTATATAACAAAGAATCATCCAACATACTGAAAAACTAAGAGTTATATATCCATAAATATTATATTTATACTTTGAATAATCCCAATAAACTTTTTTAAAAATATGCTTCAAAATATATCCACTTATATATTCAACAGTTGTTGGTATTAGGAAATATAATAATATCAAAGATCCACCTTGAATTTCAAGTATTTCATTACATATAACTAAAATTGTAAATGCTATACCATACATAGGCTTAAATGGACCTATTAAAAAACCTTCCTTCTTAAAAGTTTTTGTAATTGCAAAACTATATACTTCTTCTATTAACCATCCTAAAAAAGAATATAATATAAAATTGAATGTTAAATAAAACATTACATCCATCAATTAACCACCTTTTCCTGTAATTTAAAAATAGTATTTGTAGATGTAATTTTTTTATCCTTAGATATATATTTAAATTATTATTTTATATATAAGGTGTTTTCTTTCTTATAAAAATCCAATTGTTGGCAATGTAAATTGTCAATTAGAATATATGTTATAATAATATTATTTGATTTCTAAATTCATCTGAAAATTTGTATTATTATAAATTTGATAACTGAATTTTAGATATAAGAGTATCTTAGGAGGGTAACTTACATATGGAAAAAATTTATTATGATAACCAATATCTTAAAGAATTTACTGCTGAAATCGTTGATATAAAAGAAATTGATAACAAATTTCACGTTATATTAGATAAAACAGCATTTTTCCCAGGTGGAGGAGGACAGAATTGTGATCTTGGATCTTTAGAGAATGAAAAAATTATTGATGTATACGAAAAAGACGACATAGTATACCACGTTCTTGAAAAGAAACCTATTAAAATCCATAAAGTGAAATGTATGATTGATTGGAATAGAAGAACTGATGGTATGCATCAGCATTTAGGGCAACATGTTTTATCAGGTGCCTTCTTTAATCTTTTTAACTCCAATACTTTTGCAATCCATTTAGGTTCTGATATAAGCACCGTTGATATTTACGGCATTTTATCCGAGGAACAAGTACGAGAAGCAGAAAAGCTTGCAAATAAAATTATTGGCGATGCTATACCTGTAGAATCTTTTGTTCCAACTAAAGCTGAATTAAAAAAATTAACACTTAGACGTGCTCTTCCTAACACGCAAGAAGATATTAGAGTTGTAAAAATAGGAGATTTTGATATAAATGCATGTTGTGGACTTCATCCTGCATCAACTCTTGACTTAAGGCTAATTAAGATTAAAAGATTTGAAAAACATAAAGATGGAACAAGAATAGAATTTTTAGCTGGTGAACGTGCTGTTTCTGATTCCTTCAAAAAAGATGAATTTCAAAATTCCATCTGCAGATATTTAAGCTGTAATGAAAGTGAGGCTATAAATGGTATTAAAAATTTAAATGAAAGTCTTCGTACTACTAATGAAATGAATAAAAGTCTTAATATTTTGTTAGCTAAATATCAAGAAAAAGAAATGCTTGAGGATGCGGCTAAACTAAATGATATTAGAGTCATAAAAAAAATCTTTGTTGGCGAGAACTTAAAATATGTAAGCAATCTCACTTCAAAGCTAATTGAAAATGAACGTACAATTGCTTTAATGGCCGTACAATCAGAAGAAAAAGTTAATCTTATCTTTGCCTGCTCAAAAGATATTAAAGAAGTTAAAATGAACGATTTACTAAAAGATGCAATATCTCTTATTGACGGTAAAGGTGGTGGAAGCCCCTTCCAAGCTCAAGGTGCAGGTAAAAACAACGCAAACCTTGAAAGTACATTAGACTATGCCTTCAATAAAATAGCTCAATCTATATAAATCCATAGACTTTAATTTATATAGATATCCAAATCAAGAAATAGACTTATGCAACAATCACCGAAATATGATACAGTTATCTTCCGCAGGACTAGTGAAATTTTTGCTGGAAGGTTCTAAATGTGGGCTTGTCGTCATTTCAGCGTGTTCCAGATATAAAATCCCCAAGGAGAAAGTTCATGTTTCCAAATATAAAATTTGGACATTCACTTTTAGACAATCTGTAAATGAAACAAGCCCCCATTAACAACCTTCAACAGCTCAATTTCACATGCCTGCTCCAGAAAAAATGTATCATATTTCTAGTGTAAAGTTGTAATTTTAATTTCTCAAGAGTGTATACATATTCCATCTATAAGTTAAACTCTTAAATAGATATCTATATATTAAATGCACAAAAAAATGTTGGTAAACTACCAACATTTTTTTATAAAATAAACTTTAAAGCATTAAATCAATGATTTATTCTTCTATACTAACTACATCATATCCTTCTTCTTCAATAGCTGCCTTTATTTCTTCATTACTATTTGATGTTTCTACTATTGCACACTTATTTTCAAGGCTTACTTCCACTGAAGTTACCTTATCTAAATTTTCTAATGCTTCCTTAACATGAGCTACACAATGTCCACAGCTCATTCCTTCGATTAGTATTTTCTTCTTCATTTAATCACCCCCTTTATTCAGTTTACAATTTACAGTTAGTGCCCTATTTAAGTTACCGTGCACAATTTATAGCTTACAGTTAGGTCACAATTCCTGCTGATGGCACATAGTTTAAAGTTAGGACATAATTTCAGTTTACAGTTTAGGAAGAAAAGCCAGAGGCTTTTCTGAATATATATTCAGAAATTCCGTTAGGAATTTCCACCTTCAACTGCGAACTGTGAATTGTTACCTGTAAACTGTAAAACGTCTAAGTCTTAGTGCATTTGTAAGTACCGATACTGAACTTAAACTCATTGCTGCAGCTGCTATCATTGGATTTAATAGTGGTCCTCCAAATATATGGAGAATTCCCATTGCTACTGGAATACCTAATACATTGTAACCAAATGCCCAAAACAGATTTTGTTTTATATTTCTAATGGTGGCTTTACTTAATTTAATTGCAGTAATAACATCCATTAAATCGCTTTTCATAAGTACTATATCAGCTGATTCTATTGCTACATCAGTCCCTGAACCTATTGCAATTCCAACATCCGCTTGTGCAAGTGCTGGCGCATCATTTATTCCATCACCAACCATAGCAACTTTATTTTCACCTATTTGAAGCTTTTTAACTTCATTTGCTTTGTCTTCTGGTAACACTTCTGCCAAAACAATATCAATTCCAACTTGTTTAGCTATTGCATCCGCTGTTTTCTTATTATCACCTGTTATCATAGCCACTTTTATACCCATATTATGAAGAGCTTCTATTGCAGCTTTACTGTTTGCTTTAACAGTATCTGCAACTGCTACTATTCCTTTTAATGAACCATTAATGGTCACATACATAGGCGTTTTTCCTTCATCTGCTAATCTATCACTATCTTTTGCCAAAGCCTCAATATTTATGTTTTGTTCTATCATTAATTTCTTATTTCCAAGTAAAATACTTTTATTATCTATCTTAACTTCTATTCCATGACCTGGAATTGCATTGAATTCTTGAATTTCTTTTAAAGCTAAATTTCTATTTTCTGCTTCTTTAACTATTGCTTCACCCAATGGATGCTCTGACCCTTTTTCACTGCTTGCAGCTAAAATCAGCACCTCTTCTTCTGAAATTCCATTTGTTATTATATCTGTTACTACTGGCTTTCCTTCTGTTATAGTCCCAGTTTTATCAAACACAATGGTTTTTATTAAGTGAGTTGTTTCTAAGGCTTCTCCACCTTTTATCAACACACCATTTTCTGCACCTTTTCCTGTTCCAACCATTATTGCTGTTGGTGTTGCAAGACCTAGTGCACATGGACACGCTATTACAAGAACTGCAATAAATATTGTTAATGCGAATATTTTACTTTCTCCTGCTATAAGCCATGCTACTGCAGCTATTATTGCTAGTATTATTACTGTTGGAACAAAATAGGCTGATATAACATCTGCAAGTTTTGCTATTGGTGCTTTTGATCCTTGAGCCTCTTCAACTAATTTTACTATTTGAGAAAGTGCTGTATCTTTTCCTACTTTTGTTGCCTTGTATTTTACAAATCCTGTTTTATTAATACTTGCCCCAATTACACTACTACCTACAACTTTTTCAACAGGAATGCTTTCTCCTGTAAGCATTGATTCATCTATAGATGTGCTACCCTCAATTATTTCACCATCCACAGGAAGCTTTTCCCCTGGTTTTACTATTACTATATCTCCAGCTACTACTTCCTCTATAGGAATTATAACTTCATTATTGTTTCTTATTACTGTTGCAGTTTTTGGTGCTAACCCCATTAATGCCTTAATTGCCTGTGAAGTCCTTCCTTTTGAAACTGCTTCTAGATATTTTCCTAAAGTTATTAAGGTCAAAATAACTGCTGCTGACTCAAAATATAAATGCATAACATAATCTGTTTCACCAGATAATATTTTATAAATTGCAAATATTCCATATAAAAACGCTGCTAAAGTACTTATTGCAATTAATGAATCCATATTAGGACTTAATTGAACCAAATTCTTTATTCCAACTTTATAGAATTTATAACCAGCTATCATTACTGGTAATGTTAATATCACTTGAATAATAGCAAAATTAAAGGGATGCATCATAGGATGAAGTACTTCTGGAAGAGGCATTCCCAACATTTCACCCATAGTTATTACTAAAAGAGGTAATGTAAAAATTAATGATGCAATAAATCTTCTAAGCAGCAACTGACTTGGTTCTAGTTTTTTCTTTTCTTGCATTTCTTCATCTTCTTTAACCAATTTATACCCTGCTTTGTCTACTGCTGCTTTAATATTAGCATACCCTATTTCATCTTCATCGATAGTTATAGTTAGTTTTTCTGTAGCAAGATTAACTACTGAGTTTTCAACTCCATTAAGTTTTTTAGTAACTCTTTCTACTCTATTTGAACAAGCTGCGCATGTCATTCCTTCAACCTTGAAATTATAGGTTTTAATGTTTTTCTTAACTCCATATCCCGCTTTTACTATTGCAGCTTCAATGTTACTTTGATTTGAAATGCCTTCATCATATTCCACATTTAATGTTTCTGTTGCAAAATTTACATTTGCATTACTTATTCCTTCTAATTTATTTACAACTCTCTCAACTCTATTTGCACATGCTGAACATGTCATTCCTTCTATCTTTAGTAACTTTTTTTTCATTCTTTCACCCTCCTCCTTTATTACACACTCATTTATAAATTAACCACCTATTCTAATTTTCAATGATCATTGATCAATTTTCAATTGTAGGTGCTCAATCATTATTCTTGTTATATATTTTTTGTTTATTTTAATTTTTAATTATCAATTTTCTATGCTCAATTATTGGAATTCTATTAATAATTATCAATATTACAGAAACCCTTAATTGCTTTCGTCTTTATTTTGAAAGTAATTTTTCTAGAACTTTGCTAAGTTCTTCTATTTTTTCATCTGGATTATTATTCATACAAGCTTCTTTTACACAATGACGCAAATGCCCCTGAAGTATAGTTAAATCAGCTTTTTTTATTAATGATTGAACTGCCATTAGTTGATTGGCTATATCTATACAATATCTATCATCTTCAATCATCTTAATTATTCCTTCGATTTGACCTTTTGCAGTTTTTAATGATTGTAATGCTTTTTTTCTTTCTTCACTCATCTTACTTCCTCCTCCCCCCTAGGGGGTGTTTATAATATTATTATACTTCACTAAATACCTTTGTCAATAAAATAAAAAAAATACATACAAAAAAGTTTAAATTAAGTGTTAAAGTCAAAATTACTATTAACAACATTTATTTAATACAGCTTTATATATATTTTTTTAATAAATAACTTTAAATTTTTATTTAAATTACTAATTATATTTATTTCTAGTCTTTGTGCTTTCTAAATAATCTACAAAAACTCGAACTATATCTGGATCAAATTGAGTTCCTGCACACCTTTTTAATTCATTAATAGCTTCATTTCTACTCAAAGGTTTTCTATAAAGATCATTACTCGTCATTGAATCATATGAATCTGCAATACTGACTATTCTAGATATTAATGGAATAGACTCTCCCTTTAACTTTAACGGATATCCGTTTCCATCCCATCTTTCGTGATGAGATAGTACTCCTTGTGCAACATTACCTAATTGATTAGTTGCTTTTATAATTCTATATCCCTTTTCAGTATGAGTCTTAACTATTTCAAACTCATCAGCAGTCAAAATGCCTGTTTTGAGTAATATTTGCTCACTAATTCCTATTTTCCCTATATCATGAAGCTTAGCAACTATTTTTAATTCATCTATAATTGACATCGGTAATGACAATTTTTTTCCCATGATTAAAGAATAATTCAAGACTCTCTCTGTATGTTCTTCTGTTTCCAAATTTTTAGTTTGTAAACTTACTTGTAAAGAATTCATAACAGCACTATTAAGGCTATTTTTATTCAATAATTTCTGTCTATATACCTTATCATCTGCTTCTTTCAATGCCTCATATATACTTTTATTTAAACTATTTGTTATTGCTGAACCTAAAGATATACTTATATCAATTAAATTGTGTTCATAGGCCTTACACTTGTTAAATATTTTTCTAATAATCTCCTCACATTCATAATCAGTTGAATTTGGAATTAAAATCACAAATTCATCGCCTCCTGTTCTGAAAATAAATTGTTCATCTGTACATACAGCTCTGAGAACATTAGCTATTTTCTTTATTAATTCATCTCCCTTATAATGGCCAAATGTATCATTCACTAACTTTAATCCATTTGCATCTCCCATAATAACTCCAATAGGCAGATATTTTTCACAAGATAATTCTTTCACTTTCTCTTCAAAAAATGTTCTATTATACAGGCCTGTTAAAACATCTGTAAAACTTAAATGTTTTAACTTTTCCTCTGTTTCTTTTTTCTCTGTAATATCCAAAATTAGTCCAACTACGCCAACTGCTTCTCCATATTTATCGATTACAGGCACCTTTCTTGCTTCTGTATAAATATTTTTTTCTTCACCAGAATCAAGAACTGTTTGATAATTTATGCTTTCCTTTTTCTGTAACACTTCATTATCTTCTATTGTATATTTTTCAGCTAATTCTTTATCTCCATGTACTTCACTATTAGTTTTTCCAGCTAACTTTTTCATTTTATCTTTACCATAAAATTTATCAAATTCTCTATTTGTATAAATATATTTTCCTGCTTTATCTTTATAAAAAACCATTCCTGGTAAAGTATCCATAACAACTTTCAATATATTTTCCTGCTGTTCAATAATCTTATCCTTTTGATTCTCCGCAGTTAGATTACAATAAACTCCAGCTATAGCCATCACTTTATCTTCTTCAGCAATTAGTGGAAATAAGTTATACATCATCTTGGTTTTATTAATGCGACATTCTCCATTTTGAGGCTTTAAATCCTTAATTACAAGATTGTACTTATCAGCATTATCCTTCTCATCTGTTTCACCGAAGATTTCTTCATGACTTAGTCCAATAAATTCAATATTCTCTTTTTCAAACAGCTTTGCATATTCATTATTAACATATACATATTTTAAATCTAGATCCTTTATCCATATCGCATACGGCATATTATCAACTAATAACTTGAATAGCTTATAGTCCATATTATAGTAATCCTCTCTTAATTGATATTCTATAATCTATGTTTTCTCCATAAAAATCACTTACATTTTACCATAAATATACTATACAATAAAGTTAACAGCTAGCAATTAATGCCTTTTATGGCTAATTAATTGCTAACTGTTACTACTTTAATATATTATTTATGTACCTCTTGCTTATAGTTCTTGTCCACTATTTCCTTTAAAACACCTTCTGCTAACTTAGCAAAATATTTTGAGCAATTTAAAATAGCTGCTTCATCCACTTGATATTCTGGATGATGATGAGCATATGATTTTCCCGTTCCAACAATAATAAACGCTCCTGGAATTTTCTTTTGATAATATCCAAAGTCTTCTCCTTCTAATCCCATAGAAATTTGCTTGACATCATATCCAATTCTTCTTCCAAGTTTAGTACAATACTCAACCCATTCTTCTGAATTATTCGTTGCAGGAGAACTTGGATGCCATATAAGTTCTCCATTTCCACCTAGGATTTTAGCTCCCCCTGTGATTATTTCCTTCATTCTTACATAAATAAATTCACGTATATTCTCATCTAAAGTCCTAACTGTACCTTCAAGATATGCATAATCCGGAATTACATTCCAAGTATTTCCTGCTTCCATATGAGTAATACTTAAAAGTGCACTTTCAGTTGGACCTACATTTCGACTAATAATTGTTTGAAGCGATGTCACTATGTTGC
Organism: Clostridium saccharoperbutylacetonicum N1-4(HMT); assembly: GCF_000340885.1. Taxonomy (NCBI): domain Bacteria; kingdom Bacillati; phylum Bacillota; class Clostridia; order Eubacteriales; family Clostridiaceae; genus Clostridium; species Clostridium saccharoperbutylacetonicum. The sequence goes on from NC_020291.1 coordinate 6,115,093, forward strand.
TTGCAATTATAATAGGATCTATGCTTTTTTGTGGCTTTGCAGCATGGCTGCCTACTCCAGTAATTTTAATTTCAAACCTATCAACAGATGCAGTCATAGCACCACTTCTTATTCCCATGACTCCAACGTCTTCATCTGATATATTATGTACTCCAAAAATTGCATCAACATCATTCAATACACCAGTTTCAATAATTTTTATTGCTCCATCAGCACTTTCTTCTCCTGGCTGAAATATAAATTTGACTGTTCCTATTAAAGATTTTTGGTGCCTTTTAACTAAATATGCCGCTCCTAAAATTGCAGCTATATGAAAATCATGCCCACAGGCATGCATTTTTCCCTTAATTTTAGATTTATAAGGTAAACAGGTTTCTTCATGAATTGGCAATGCATCAATATCACATCTTATTGCAATGATCGGTCCATTAGGATTTCCTTTTATTTGTGCTACCAAACCTGTTTCTAATGGCAAATCAAGAACCTCTATATCTGCTTTTTTTAGTAATTTTTTTATTAACTTTGTTGTTTCAAATTCTTGATTCGGTAGTTCAGGATTCTCATGTAACTTATGAAATAAATTAATAAGTTCATCATTTAAGTTTTCTATTATTGATGATAGTATCTTATTGACCATATCTCTACCCCTTTATGCTAATTATTTAATACTTTCATTACATTTATTGCTAACATAGTACCTATAATAAATACAATATAAAAAACTATATAAGCTATTGACCATCCACCACTAAAAGAAGCCCTAATCTTTTCATGGATTTCAAGTATAGTTGTATCCTCTTTTATTATTTTCATGAAGTCTTTCCCATATTTAATAATAAATAAAGCTAAGGCAGTAATTCCAACAATCACATATAGAAAAGAAAATGCCATTTGCACTCCTGGTATCTTTAACAATGTAATCGCTGATAATATGAATGTTATGGTGTTATTAAACATATGGGCTATTATCGATGGAAAAATAGAGTCTGATTCTATTGCTATAAATGCTAATAGTATTCCTACTAAAATAGGATTAATAAATTGAACTAAATTCAAATGGAACATAGAAAACAAAATTGAGGATAGAATAATGGCAGTTAAATTACCATACTTCCTCATACTTTTAAGAATGAATCCTCTAAAAATTATTTCCTCTAAAATAGGTCCTACCAAACAAACATATAACAAAAACAATATTAGATATAGTTTTTCATTTGGGAAACTAAAATTTGGTTGGGGGATAATTATACCCTTAGTTTTAAGAATAGTATAATATATTGAATAAATTATGCTGGAAATCATTCCTGTTCCTATACACGAAACAGCTCCAAGCAATATAAAGCTTTTAGATGCTTTATTCTTAGTAAATAAATCTTCTTTTAATTTTATTTTTGTAATTAATATTGCAACTATAATTGCCAGAATATCCCCTAATACACATGGAAGATATCCTACAAGAAAACTTCGTACATCATCTGAAAAAGTTATTGAAAAGTTATTATGATAATATTTTTTAGAAATATAGTTAATAAATTTAACTATAAATATAATTCCATATCCTATAGCATATGTTGATATTGCCAAAATCAATAGTATCTTAGAACATTTACCACCTGTCTTCTTTATCTCTGCTTTTAATTCTAATTCTTTTACTTCCATTTCCTGTTCAAAATCATTTATCATCATTTTACCGCCATTCCAAAAACAATGATCAATTGTCAATTTTGATTGATCCTTGAGCATTGACAATTGACAATTTATTTATTATTTAAGTGCACATATAATTTTTCTCTTCTATCAAGTTTTATATTAAATATGCTTTTTATTTCCGTAACCTTTTCCATTTTTAATTCTTTTATTATTAAGCCTTCTTTATCATTAATATCATTTAATATTTTTCCATTTGGATCAACAAAAATTGATGCTCCATTATAGTGTAATCCACCACCAAAACCAATTCTATTTATTCCTATAATATAGCACTGGTTTTCAATTGCCCTTGCTTTTAATAATGTTATCCAATGCTCTTCCCTAGCATCTGGCCAGCTTGCAGCCACAGTTATTATCTGTGCTTCTTTAGATGCTATTTGAAAAATTTCTGGGAATCGTAAATCATAACAAATAAATGGACTTAAATTAAATTCATTTATCCTACAAATATTTATTTCATCTCCGGAGTCAAACTTTTCCTTTTCTCCTCCATAGGAAAAAGGATGTATTTTAGAATATTTAGCTAAAATCTCTCCTTTATTTGAAACAATTGTATATATATTTTTACCTTTTTCATCAACTCTTATTGCAAAACCAAGCCCTATATTTATATTATAATTTTGGGCTAATTTCTTAGCCCACTTAATGATTTTTTCTTCTGACAATGTGAGATTATTAATGTTCATAGTAAACCCTGTCAAAGCCATTTCTGGAAATAATATCAACTCCACATTATCTTTTGCTGCCTTTTTAATATACTCTTCAATCTTGATAATATTTTGATTAACCTTCTCCCAAGCTATATCTATTTGAGCAATTCCTATAATCAATTCTTCTCCCCCTCATAATCACTGACAGATTAAAAGTTTTTTCCGTTCCAACCCCAATCACTTACTTCTTCATATTTCACATATATTTTATTTTGAGGTATTTCTAATTCTTCTTCATATATTTTGCAAATTTCAGCTGTTAAATTTGCATAAGCATCTTTGCTCGCTTTTCCAAATATTTTAACTTCAATAAATGCACCTTTTTCTAATTTTTCTCCTGCAAAATATAATGAGTATCCATCTTCAAAGCCAACCATTAAAAAAGTTTCACTCTTTCCAGGAATTAATTCAATTGCTTTTCCTAACTTTGTTTTAATTATTTCCTCTTTTTCCTTTGAAATTTCAACACTAACTTTTGATCCTATAAATGGCATTGTGTACAATCTCCTTCCAATAAATAAATTTATAAATGAAAATAACAAACTAACATTATTTTTACTGCTAACCTAATATTCTCAATTATACTTAGTATTTTATTTAATTATATTCCCATATTAATTTACATTTCAATACACTTAGATTTTAAATTTTTGTATCATTTCATTTAGATCTTGAGAAAGCTGTGATTGACTTTGAGCTGTTAATGTTATTTCATCTATGGCTTTAGATGTTTCAGTTATATTATTCATTATTCCATCAGTTTCTTGTGAAGACTTTTGTGCTGTATTAGCCATGCTTTCAACTGCTCTACTTACTTGATCCATTGTAGCTAAAATCTCTTTTGACATTTCTGCTATCTCATATGACATTTTGCTTACAAATTCCACATCCATATAATTTTCCTTACCAACTTGTATCATTTCTTCAAACTTAGGATTTAGTCGTTCTTTTATAAATAGCAATACTTCATTACTATTATTTGAAAGATTATTAAAAGCAGTTTGAACTTGTAAAATTGTATTTTTTATTGATTCTACAGCTTCTGAAGATTGTTCTGCAAGTTGCCTCACTTCTTCAGCAACTACAGAGAATCCTTTACCTTGTTCTCCAGCCCTTGCAGCTTCTATAGCTGCATTTAGTGCTAGTAAATTTGTCTGCTCTGATATATCTGCAATGGTATCTGCCATAACTCTTATATTTTCTACTACTTCACCTTCTTTTATGGCTTTCATGATTTTTTCTTCTTTTTCACTGAATAATGTTTCTATTTCTTTAAGGGATTCCAAAGATTTATCCTGCATTTCTTCTATTCTAATTTTTGTTACATTCGCATTATTACTGCCTTCAACTGCTTTGTTGGTTAATACATTTATACTTGAATCCACTTCTTCTATTGAAGCACAGATTTCTTCTGACGCAGCACTAGTTTCTTGAATCCCAAAATTGATATTTTTAATGCCATTATCAATATTATGCTCCATTGCAGTAAATTCTTCCATGGTTGCAAATAATTCTTCACTAGAAGCACTCATATCTTGAGAGTTCTCCATTATTTTTTTTATTAAAATAGTTAACTCTTTTCGCATCCTTTCTATTCCTTTAGCTAAATCTCCTATTTCATCTTTACGCTTTAAACTTTTTTCCGAAAGTTCAATAGTAAAATTACCTTCTGCCAACAATCCAAAATGCCCTACTGCTCTTAATAATGGTTTAGAAATAGTATTACTAATATATAAATATACCACTATCCCAAACAATAATAATATTATTAATGATGATACAATAGTACTTGTAATAAAACTCCTTAAAACCATTTGACCTTCCACTTTGCTTCTCCCCGTAAATAATATACCAATTACCTTATTATTATCTCCAAGAATAGGAGTGTACATTGTATCATACTTACTCCCAAGTATATCAGCCTCACCTGAATAAGAATTATTATCAAAAACTACTTTTGAAATTTTCTCATCTAACTTCGTACCAACAGCTCTATTTCCATCCTTCATTAAAGTAGTTGAAATTCTAATATCATCAAGAAAAATAGTTGCATCACAATCATATTTTTCCTTTATGTAATCTACCACATTATCAGAATCTAATCTATATCCTACAGATATAACGCCAATTATATTGCCCTTTTCATCTTTTACTGGAATTCCTGATCTTGCTGCAAGTTTTACTTGAGTTCCACCTTCAACTTGTGAATTTGCTTTTCCTAGGATAGCATTTTTAACGTTTGCCTGATTTATAACACTATCCCCCTTTTTATCGGGTTCATGAGTTCTAACAATCACATTACCTTTCTCATCTGTAACTGTAACAAATTCAACATTTGAATTTTTTAAAATAATTTTTAATTCATTCAAGAGTTCATCACTATTTTTTTCTTCAACTAGCTTTATAACTGTTGAATTAAATGATAGTTGAGTTCCTATATTCATAGATTCATTTTTTAATTCATTTATCTTATCACTTAGCAAATAATTTGCTCTTAGCACTTCATTTTTATTATTACTACTTGAATAAGAATCAAACTTTATTGCATTAATAGTTAAAACAGAACCTGCTAATAAAATTATAATTGCAAAAATAAATATAAGTAATTTAAATTTTAACGAATTTAATTTCATATCTATACCTCCCAGCACTTTAACTTGTGTTTAAAATCGCTATTCCTATAGACTTTTATTCGATATTAATTTACAATTTCCTCTTTAAACTTACATCTGTTTTCATATATATTTGCTAATAACTTCTTGAACTGTTTCTTTTTAATATGCAATGAATTTCTACTAAACATTTTCCTTACCTGCTCTCCTAAAAAAATGAAAGCTGGCTACTTTCAAAATATCCTGACATAATAGTTTTTGCATTTATGAATTCCATACTATTTCTCCTAATTCACTTGAATATAAATACCAATAATTAATTTACAATTCTAATATATCTCATCTAACTTAACATAGTTATGTCATATTTTGAAAGCCTATCTATAAAATAATTAAATTGTATAAAAAAATTTCAATGTTAAGTTAAAAATTTTATTGAAATATGTTATATTATTAATATATGGGTATAAATTTTGGTAAAAATGGTATCTAGGTATTGAGGTTTCATTATGGGAGGGGTGTTTATATGAATAAATTAACAAGTAAAATTTTAATTGTAGATGATAATCTTGCAAATATTTTGTTGTTAGAAAAAATGTTGACTATATCTGGTTACAAAAACATCAAATCTTCGACAGATGCTAGACTTACTTTGGAATTATTTTCAACTTTCCAACCAGACTTAGTATTATTAGATTTTAGAATGCCATTTATGGATGGTCTAGAAGTTATGGATCAATTATATTCATCACAAAATTACTGTATGCTACCTATAATAATGATTTCTGCTGAAAATGATAAAGAGTATTACGAAGAAGCTCTAACTAAAGGTGCTATGGATTTTATCACCAAGCCATTTAATTATAGCGATATTATTTTGAAAATAGATAATGTATTACAATTTGCTTAACTGCTAAAGACAATTTATGAGGTGCTTCTATGGATAATTTAAAAACTAAAGATCATATTTCTTTGCACAAACTAACTTGGCAGTCTTATATTCGCAATGCCTTCATACCATTAATAATTGTACAAGTTATTTCCATATGTGTATATTTTATTTCAATAGTTTTATGTTGGACAACAATATCAGATATGGATTGGAAGCTAATAGTAGCTACGCCAAAAGAAGATATTTATTCTACTGTTAATGCTTTAAACCATACTTTAATTAAATTAGGCTTTGCTTCTATTATCATACAATCAATTTTGACTTGCTTATTATTCTTATCCTTCATTACAAAAAGTGCTAAAAAGACAAGTTATTTAATCTCTAATTCTTTCTTGAAAATCAAAGAACTTATGGACCAAATCGGGAATGGATACTATAGTCCTAAAGCACCTGAATTTGATATTGAAGAACTAAATGATTTATCAATTAATTTAACTAGAATGGGTCAACATTTAGGCGAAACAAATAAAAATTTATTGCTTACCCAATATGAACTTAGGAAAAAGGAAACTGATTTAAAAGCTTTAGTAAATTCAATTAACGACATAATCATGGAAGTAAATTCTGCTGGTGATATAACAAACTTTTGGTCCAGATCTCACTATGACTTATACAAACAATATATGCACAATAAATTGACCTCTATTTCTTTTATTTTAGACAATGAAACTACTAAAATAGCTAAAGAAAAAATTTCGTATGTCCTTCAAACAAAACATACACTTAATATGGATTTTTGTGTAGAATCAAATTCTAATATAAAGTGGTTTGAGGCGTCTATTTCTCCAAGATTGAATAGTGAAAATAGGGTTGTTGTTTCTGCTCGTGACATAACCGAACACAAAAAGCTTTCTGAATCTATTATCATTGCAAAAGAAGAAGCAGAAAAAGCCAGCAAAGCAAAATCCGAATTTTTATCAAGCATGAGCCATGAACTCAGAACTCCACTTAATGCAATACTAGGTTTTTCTCAAATTTTAGAGTTAGATCCTGAATCACCCTTAACAAATTCTCAAAATCAAAGTGTTAAGGAAATAATTAAAGCTGGAAATCACTTACTTGAATTAATAAATGAAGTTCTAGATTTAGCAAAAATTGAATCTGGTAAATTAAGTATTTCTATGGAGACAGTTTCTATTAAATCAATACTTGAAGAAACTCTAACCTTAATACGTCCTTTTGCTGATAAAAATGGTATAAAAATAAATTTCTCACAAATTAAAAATTCAGAAGAATTTGTTTATGCAGATCACATGCGCTTAAAGCAAATATTACTTAATTTATTGACCAATGCAATTAAATATAACAAACCAAGTGGAGAAGTAACTTTTTATCATGATAAAATAGATAATAAATTTAGGTTCCACGTAATTGATACTGGTATAGGATTATCTGAATGTGAAATCAATTTGATTTTCAAGCCTTTTCATCGTTTAAATACTATTAACAATTCAATTGAAGGTACTGGTATAGGTCTGACTGTAGCAAAACAACTTGTAGAATTAATGAATGGTGAAATACATGTAACTAGTGAAAAAGGTATTGGCAGTCATTTCTGGGTAGAGTTTTCTCTTATTGAAGCTAGTAGTATAGAAATTCCAAAAAATACTTTATCAATTGATAGTAAAAAAACAAATTTTAATAATAAAAATTACACTGTATTATATGCAGAAGATAATCCTGCAAATTTAAGACTTGTTAAACGTATCTTATGTCAAATAAATAATTTAAAAATGGTTTCTGCAACTTCTGGGGAATTGTGTATTGATTTAGCTATATCTCATAAACCAGATCTCATATTGCTAGATATCAACCTCCCTGGAATAGATGGTTATGAAGTTTTCAAAATATTAAGGCTACATGAAGAAACTAAAAATATACCTGTTGTTGCAATTAGTGCTCATGCAATGCCAAAAGATATTCAAGCTGGTCTTTCTATTGGTTTTTCAGACTATATAACTAAACCTATTAACATTTCAATTTTTCTTGAAAAAATATCAACTATTTTAAATAAAACAAAGACTTAATGACATCCGTCAATGTTCAATTTTTCACAATTGAACATTGACAATTAATCATTAGAAATAAATATGCAAAGGAGACTTACGAATTATGAATTTCAATTGTAAATATGACATAATCGGTTTTTCTACTGATTTAGGTCTTAGCATAAAAGAAATTTCCGAACTTTATTATGAATTAATTAATGAACTAAATTTAGCTCTACTGGAATTAAAAACTCTTGTAGATGGACAAGATTATACAAAAATACAAAATATAATTCATAACATTAAAGGTGTTTCTGGTAATTACAGAATAAATGATATTTATAATGAAACTACTAGGATTAATGATCTTCTAAGTTCTAATGACTATTCTACTCTAAAAAAAGATTTAACTAACTTGTTTGCTATTTGCATTGATGCCCAAAATGAAATACGATTCTTTTTTGAACAAGCATTAAAAATTAAACTTTTAATTTAAACCTATTTACCTGTTCTTTTAACATTTCAGCTTGAGATGCTAATTCTTCACTAGCAGATGCACTTTCTTCTGCAGTTGCAGAATTAGTTTGTACTACATTAGATACCTGCATAATACCTTGATTAATTTGAGCAATTCCTTGTGCCTGTTCATTTGTGGCTACTGATATTTGATTTATAAAATCAGCAACCTGTATAGTATCTTCCACTATTTTATTTAATGACTCAGCAGTCTCATCTGCAATACTTGTTCCCATTTCCGCCTTGCCAATGCAGCCTTCAATCATTTCTGTAGTCTCTTTGGCTGCATTTGCTGATCTTGCAGCTAAATTCCTTACTTCTTCAGCCACTACAGCGAAACCTTTTCCATGTTGCCCTGCTCTGGCTGCTTCAACTGCTGCGTTTAATGCAAGAATATTAGTTTGAAATGCAATTTCATCTATTACTTTTATAATCTTATATATATTTGAAGATGCATTATTTATTTCTGCCATAGCTTTCTGCATTTCTTTCATCTTTTCGTAGCCTTCTTCTGCATTTACTTTAGCACTCATTGCTATCTCATTTGCATTAGAAGCATTTTCTGCATTCATTGTAGTCTGAGAAGTTATTTCTTCAATGGATGCCGTTAATTCTTCCACAGAACTTGCTTGTTCCATTGCACCTTGTGAAAGAGCAACACTTGAATCTGATACTTGATTCGAACCAGCTGATACCTGCTCCGCTGCAGAATTAATATTAAACATAGCATCACTTAACTTATCAGTCATTTTTCTAAAAGCATCTGCTAATAATCCAATTTCATCTCTTCCACTTATATTTATATTTACTTCAAAATCTCCATCTGCTACTTTATTTGCAATTTTTATTATTTTATTAACCGGCTTGCTTATTGATGAAGAAATTAACATTCCTATTAACATAGCTATCACAACGCCAATAACCAAAATTATTATAGTTAAAACTGTTGTTTGTGCTGCAGTTTTAGTATTACCATCAGAAGTTTCTTTTGCAATTTGCAATTTTAAGTCAATATAACTATCAAGAGTTGTTTGTAACTTTTCTAATGCTGGTTTACCTTGACTATAAAGTAAATTAAGGGCCTCACTATCTTTACCATTATTTTTGAATTTAATTATATTGTTTATTATATCTATATAATTAGCTTTATATGTTTTTAAATCTTTCATATATTGCTGTCCTTGAGTTGTAAGAGTTGTTGAAGTTAATTTATCAAGTGCAGAATCAAATTTACTGCTTGCATCCTTTATTTTACTATCAAATTGTTGTATTTCTGAAATATCATCTGTTAGCAAAACATCTCGTATATAGCCTCTCATATCATTAAAAGAATTTGAAAGATCAATGGTATCTCCTAATGGTGCTGTCATTTTTTCATATAATTTAGTGTCAAGGTCACTGATTTTATTAATATTAGCAATTCCTTGAATCCCAATAAAGGCAGCAATCAAAGTGACTATAAGAAACCCAAAAATAATTTTTACCTTTACCTTCATATTATTAAACCAATTCATTCTTATCCACCTCTCAGTTTATTCAACGCTAGTCAATATAGTATTATCCTCATCATTTATTAATTTATCGCAATCCAAAATTAACTTTACTTCTTTACCCGTTTTTCCTATCCCTCTAATAAATCTATTAGTAATCTTATTCAGATTTGGTGGTGGTACTATATCTTGTTCCTGAATTACTAATACCTCTGATACACGATCGACAATAAGGCCTATTCCTAATCCTTCTATATCGATAACTATTATACATGTCCTATCATTGTATTCCCTGAATTCTTTCTTAAATCTTAATCTAACATCCATTACAGGAATTATCTTCCCTCTTAAATTTATTATTCCTTTAATATAATCAGGAAGCTCTGGAACTAAAGTTATTGGCTGTATTCCTATTATTTCTATAATATTATTTATACTAATACCATATGATTCATTATCAAGTACAAATATAAGGTACTTTTCCTTTTGAGTATCTTCTTCTAAATTCAATGTATCATTAACTATATTTTTATTCATCCAAACACTCCCTTTGCTCGCAGTATTATCAATCTAAAATTAATATTTACCAAATTCAATATCCCCTAAATTAATATGGGACTTTGTATTAACATTAACTGGTATATTAGAACCATTGTCATCTATGTTATTTTTTGAATTAAACATCTTTTTTTCTTCAATATGATCTAGAAAAATGTTGTTGTAGTTGTCTCTTTTTAATTTGAACTTAGCTACTCTATCTTTTAGTATTTCTGCTTGGCTAGACATCTCTTCACTTGAAGATGCTGTTTCCTCAGAAGTAGCTGAATTCATTTGAGTAACTCTAGATATCTGCATAACAGCATCTTTTATTTGTGATACAGCAGATGCCTGTTCATCACAAGATGTTGCTATTTTACTAACTATTTCAGACGTATTCCTAATATCAAAAACAATAGCATTTAACGATTCTGCTGTATTGTTAGCTATTTGTGTTCCTGCATTTACTTTCTTTATAGACCCCTCTATTAGTTCTGTTGTTTCTTTAGCTGCATTTGCACTTCTGCCTGCAAGATTTCTAACTTCTTCTGCAACGACTGCAAAGCCTTTTCCATGTTGGCCTGCTCTTGCAGCTTCTACTGCTGCATTAAGAGCTAATATATTTGTTTGGAAGGCAATTTCATCTATAACTTTAATTATTTTTGAAATATTTTCAGAAGCCTCATTTATTTCATTCATAGCCTTTAACATGTTACTCATTTCTGCATTTCCATTAACAGCATTTTCTGTAGCCTTTACTGCTAACTCATTAGCTTCATTAGCGCTTGTTGCATTAATCTTAGTTTGTTCACCAATTTCTGAAATTGAAGCTGTTACCTCCTCAACAGCGCTTGCTTGCTCAGCTGATGCTTGAGATAAACTTTGGCTTGCATTTGAAACTTGAATTGATGCAGATGCAACTTCATTTGCTGATATATTAATATCTGTTAATACTTGATTGATCGCTTTAATTGATGCAGTTAATGCATTAACTATTTTTCCATAATCTCCGCTATACGAATTGTCGATAATTATATCTAAATTACCCCTAGCCATTTCTGACAAAGCTTTATTAATCTCACTAATTGGTTTAGAAAAAGCATCCATAGCATTATTTATAATGCTTATTAGTTCTTTAAAACTCCCACTATATTTCTCACTTTCCCCTCTGATCTCTAAATCTCCAGCTGCTGCAGCTGAAAGAACTCGAACTTCTTCATCTACAACTTTAAGAATATTATTTCTTAGTCCATCTAAACTTTCATTTGCTAATCCATATCTTCCTGGTAATTTTTCAAGTTGAACTGTAAAATCACCTTCAGAATAAGATTTTAATACAGCAAAAAGTTTTATTAAAACTTCCACAGAAATCCACATACCGTCGTTGACACTTTGTGCCATTTCCCTATAAACACCATCGAATTTAGCAACATCTATTTTATCCCTTGTATTTCCTAATTTAAAAGTATCATTCATCCATTTGACTTCTTCAATAAACCTATTCAAGTTATCTATTAACATATTTAAATTACTTATAATATTGTTAAATTCACCTTGATACGTAGTTTCTATCTTTTTTGGTATATCCCCATTACTTATTCTCTTTACATAATTAGCTGTTAAACTAATAGGGTCAATGAAAGCTTTAATTATTTCATTAATTCCCTCAGCCATTTCCGCCCATGATCCACTAAATTGTGTTGAATCTATTCTCTTAGATAAATTTCCTTGCTTAATTTCATTTGCTACACTTATTTGTTCTTTTGATATATTTAATAAATTCCCCCTTAACTCATCCACATGTTCATTTACCAATCCATATCTTCCTGGCTGCTTTTCAAACTGAACTGACAAGTCTCCTTTGGAATATGCTTTTAGAACCTCAAATAATTTTATGAACACTTCTATAGATATCCAAATGGTATCATTTATATTCTCAGTCATTTCTCTATAAACCCCTTCAAATTTTGAGGCATCTATTTTATCTCTTGTATTCCCTAATTTAAAGGTTTCTTTTAACCAATGTACATCTTTATTAAAAGTATTTAAACTATCAATAAGCTTATTAATATTCTTCTTTGCAATATTAAATTCGCCTTCTTCATCCTCACTATATTTAATTCTAATTTCGCCTTCACTTATCTTTTCTATGTAATTTGAAGTTGTTCTAATATTTTTTATAAATATATTTGTGGTTGATAAATGATTGTCGCATATAGTCCTCCAGGCACCAGGGTATTCTGAACTATTTACCTGTATTTTAAAATTACCTTTATTAATATTTTCATTAATATAAGTTGATTCATCAACTAATTTTCTTATGTTTTCTGATATTATTTTTAAAGATCTTGCTACTTCACCTATTTCATCAGTTTCTTCTATATTAATATTTTCATTTAAATTACCATTTGCAATATTTCTAGCAGCACTATTAAGCTTTCTCATTTGTTTTTCAATTGAATTTGTGAGAAATACCCCTAATATCATTGTAATCACTATGAATACTATTGAAATCAGCAATATATTATTTAGATACCCTTGTATAGAACTCCCACTTTCTAATCCCTTATAACTCATGGCTAATACTATAGCTTCCATTAGAACTATTAAAATAAATACTAGCCCAAGTTTCTTTTTCATTTTTAAATTGTTAATATCAAACATCCCATTTCCCCCTATAAATTTCCTCTAATATGTTTTTTCAAATATCCACGTGTTAATACTAAGACATTTTAAATTCAAAATTTGCCTTCAAAAGCTCTTAATTCATCCAATTTCTCTTAATAATTTAATTTTAATGTCTTTCCTTTTCTGTTTGTAGTCCCTTAAGTCATGTCGTAACATGCAGAATGCACAATAAATTTATATAATAATGCAATTTGCATTACTTTTCATTGTCCTACTTTTATCAAAATGTTATAATCTATATAACATAAATTAATTTTTCTAAAAAATAGAAATAATAATCATTTGGGGACATTATTTAGGTTTGCTTTTCTGTTTCTATGCAAAGATCACAACATAAGATTGGATTAAGTGAAGAGGGGTATTTTATATGACAAGAATTATTATTGCTGAAGATCAAAAGCTCTTACGAGAAAGCTTTAAAACTATAATTGAAAATAATAGTGATATAAAAGTTGTTGCTTGTGCTACTAATGGCAATGAAGCTTATGATTTCTGCAAACAGTATAATCCTGATGTAGTTTTAATGGATTTATCAATGCCAATTTGTGACGGGACAGAAGCTACAAAATTAATCAAATCTGATTTTCCATCAATTAAGGTTTTAATCCTTACTGCATCTAATGATAGAAATGATGTTGCTGTAGCAATAAGTAATGGGGCAGATGGATATATTTTAAAAAATATAGGTACTGAAGAATTAATATTATCAATAAAAAGTATATCTCTAGGCCTTGGAATAGTTACTAGAGATATTTTAAATCCTATAGTAACAAACCTTCGAAAGGAAAGCAAAAAATCAAAAAAAAATACAATTGCTATCCATGGAATAAATATATCATTAACTGAAAGAGAGCTAACTATAATCTCTATGATTGTTGACGGAAAAGATAACAAGGAAATTGGAGCTGCCTTATTTATTGCTGAAGGAACTGTAAAAAATATAATTACTGAAATAATATCAAAACTCCAATTAAAAGATAGAACTCAACTAGCTGTATATGCTGTTAAAAATCAGTTAGTATAACCCCATTTGCATCATTAATTAATCAATATCTAATGGTGAATGATTGCTGTTGAAATCCTATAAGGACTTCAACTTTAATCATTCATCATTATCTTTTTATTTTAACGTAACATATCACAAATAAGTTGTGGTATACGCAATAAATTAACTTGCTTTTCAACCGCTCCTATCTCAAAAGCTACCTTAGGCATTCCATATACAACTGATGATTGTTGGTCTTGTCCTATTGTTCTGGCACCAGCTCTTCTCATAGACATTAATCCTATCGCTCCATCTTGTCCCATTCCTGTCAATATAACGCCAATCGCATTTTTTCCTGCTATCTTTGCAACTGATTCAAATAGTACATCTACTGAAGGGCAATGTCCATTTACCTTCTCCCCTTGTATAGTTTCTACAATATATTTATCTGCAACCTTCTTAATTTTCATATGTTTATCTCCTGGTGCAATTAAAATAGTCCCTGCTTCAATACTATCACCAGTTTGTGCTTCTTTAACATTAAAATGTGTTTGTAAATTGAGCCTATCAGCAAACATCTTAGAAAACATTGGTGGTATATGCTGAACAATTACTATTCCAGGTAATTCTTTAGGCAAAGCCTTTAATACAGAATAAATTGCTTCCGTTCCTCCCGTAGAAGCACCTATTGCAATTATTTTATTGCTTGTATTAATGCTTCCAGTTAGGGTTCTGTTCACAACATTTACCTTTGGCAACTTATTCAAGTTAGCAGATAGATTAACACTTGTTGCTCCTTTTACCTTTAGTATCAATTCATTTATAAATATTTGTAGACCATTGGGCGTTCTAGCATCAGGCTTACTTAAAAAGTCTACTGCTCCTGCATCCATAGCATCGAATACAACATCGCTTAAGGAGCTTATAACTATTATTGGAATTTTATATTGTGGGAGCAGCCTTTTAACAAATTCTACTCCATTTAATTTTGGCATTTGTACATCACAAATCATTACATCAGGATTTAATTCAAGCAATTTATCTCTTGCATCATAAGGATCTATTGCTTTTCCAACTACCTCTATATAAGGATCCTTTGATATTCCTCGTGATATTGCTTCCCTAAACACCATACTATCATCGACTACTAATACTTTAATTACTTTCATAAATCTTCCCTTCTTTTACTTCAAGTGATATCAATAGACAATTGTCAATGTTAATTTATTTTCGAAAATTGAATATTAATCATCAAAAATTCATGATGGCTATAATTCTTTTCTATATACAGATGGCATTATATATTTAAAGCCCATAGTATCGCCACTTAAAGATTCTGAATGACCTATAAATAAATATCCGCCATACTCCAAGTTATTATAAAACTTACGCACCACATCATTTTTTGTTTCATTATCAAAATATATCATTACATTCCTACAAAATATGACTTGAAATTTCTTTTTAAATGGAAATACATTATCCATTAAATTAAATTTTCTATAGATAATTTCATTTTTTATCTTATCAGTAAAGATAAAATTTTCCCCATCATATTTCTTAAGATATTCCATTTTCCATGCTGGAGGTAAAGATGAAATTTGATCCTTATGATATATCCCTTCTTTTGCCATTTTCAAAACTTTTTCTGATATATCGGTTGCAAGCAGTTTTTTATCCCACCATAGCTGATTTTCTTTAAAAAACTCATCCAATATCATTGCAAGTGTATACGCCTCTTCTCCTGATGAGCACCCTGCGGACCAAATTCGCAAATCCTTGTCTCTTATTGTATTAACCATGTATGGTAAAACCTTTTCTTTTAAATAATCAAAATGATCTTTTTCCCTCATAAAATAAGTATGATTAGTAGTTATTTTATTAATTAAGGTAATAACGGCTTTCCCTGTTTTATCAGAAATTATATGATCATAATACTCAGAAAAACTTTCAAAATTATTTTCAGCAAGTACATTATGTAATCTTCCAATAACCAGCATTTTCTTTTCTTCCTTAAGGTTTATTCCATAATTATCTTTAATATATTTAGCTAATTGCTTAAATTCTTTTTCTGTAATTGTAACCATAATTCACCCATATTTAATACTTTCCAAACTCAGTATCACTAAGTATTATTTTTTTTGAATTTTCATTTTTTACATTTCTATCCTTTAATGAATTAATTTCATTTTTATTCTTTTTCTGTTTGTCCAATCTGTCTGAATTATACTTTGGTCTTTGTTCATCTATACTTCCCAATCTAAAGGTTTCTACTTGTTCTTTTAAAACTTCAGCTTGACCTGCTAGCTCCTCACTTGCAGCAGCACATTCTTCAGCTGTAGCTGAATTGCTTTGAACAACTTGAGATATTTGCACTACGCCTTGGGATATTTGAGTCATACCTGTTGCTTGTTCAGTTGAGGCTCCTGAAATACTGTCTATTATTGCTGCAACATCTTGAATATCTACAACAATACCATCAAGTGCTTCTGCAGTTTGATTTGCGATATCTGTTCCATCTTTGATTTTAATCAAAGATTCTTCTATAATTTCTGTTGTTTCTTTAGCTGCATTAGCTGATCTTGCTGCCAAATTTCTAACTTCTTCAGCTACAACCGTGAATCCCTTTCCATATTGACCTGCCCTTGCTGCTTCTACTGCTGCATTTAAAGCAAGTATATTAGTTTGGAATGCTATTTCATCAATTACTTTAATTATCTTTGCAATATTATTAGATGATTTATTAATCTCCTCCATTGCTTTAAGCATCAATTTCATATCACTATTTCTCTTAACTGCGTTATCTTTTGTAGCATCTGCTATTGTATTAGCTTTTTTAGCATTTTCAGCGTTTACCTTAATTTGAGCAGAAATCTCTTCAATTGATGCAGTTAATTCTTCAACTGCACTTGCTTGTTCTGTAGCACCTTGTGATAAAGATATAGTTGAATCTGCTATTTGTTTAGATCCAATATTAACTTGCTGTGAGGCAAAACTAATATTTCCAATGACTTCATGTAACTTATCTTGCATTTTATTCATAGACTGTGAAAGTATTCCAATTTCATCTTTTGAATTATTTGTAATTTCTACATTCAAATTTCCGCTGCTTATTTCATCTGTCACATACATAAGTTGATAAATAGACTTATTTATAGCCCTAGAAATTAAAATTCCAAAGGTTACAGCACAAACAATTCCTATTGCAATCACTATAAACATTGTAACAATGGCAGTATTAGTTTCTGCTGAATATTCATCAGATCTTTGAGTCCCTATTGATGTTTTTAAATTAAATAAACTATCTATTGTATCACTTACTTTATCTGACATAGTTTGCCCATCTCCTGAGCTAAGCATTTGAAAAGCTTCATCATATTTTTGAACAAGAATTAAGCTTATAACATCATTTTCAAATTTATTATATTTATCCAATACGCTTTTTAGTTCTGCAAATTTTGCTTTTGCTTCATCAGTTTGCAAGGATTTCTCAAATTGGCCCATGTTTTCTTGGATATCTTTATTGTAACCATCTATCTTGTTTTTATATTGGGTTACATTTGAGACATTTTTATCAAGTACCATTTTATATAAATTTATTCTAACCCTTTGATATGAAATAGATACTTCTGCAATATCACCAATAGATACCCCAAAATTCACATATAAGTCGGAATAATTAGTATCTATCTTTTTTATTTTCGTTATTCCAACTCCTCCAACTATACCACTAATTAGCGCAATAAAAATAAACCCAACTATCAATTTTGTGCTAATCTTCACGTTATTTAACCATCTCATTAAAACTCCCCCCACCCATACAAAATTTTATAAATATAATTCTCATAATTTTATATTAGTTTTTTTTGGAAAAGCTTTTAAGTGTCTTAAGTCATTGATTTAAATGCAATTTGCACTACTGCATTATTTTTTATGCAAATTGCATATTTTATAATGTAAATAAAAAAAGCACCTTTTAAGATGCTTTCTTATATTTATTCATTATTTAAATTTTTTATTGATACTAATGTCCAAATTATAAATTCATAAACAATAAAATACCTTTTTGCCAAATTTACAATTTATAAATAAACATTGATAATTAAAAATTATATGTATTAATCAGATTTATTATCCGTAGTTGTGTATTGACGTGCTACCAAAATCTCTACCCTTCTATTTTGAGCTCTTCCATCTTCTGTATCATTAGCTGCTTTTGGCTTTAAGTCTGCCCATGCTTGAATAGATACTTTCTGAGGATTAAGCCCATATGAACCAGATACCATTAATTCCCTAACATTTACAGCACGTTCTGCACTTAACTCCCAATTTGAACGATATCTCGAATTGCTAATTGGAACATTATCAGTGTGTCCTACTACTTTAATCTGATTATCTAGACTATGTAACATGCTAGAAATTTTAGACATTAATGGTGCAACGTTTTGATGTACATCAGCTTGACCTGAATTAAAAAGTACTACATCTTGAATAGTTATATCTAAACCATCACCATTAAGTTCTACCTTAATTTTATCTGCATAGCCTTCTTTACCAATTTCTTGTTCTATCATTTTCTTAATTTCTGTCATCTTATCCTGTTCTACTTCTGCATCACTTTTACCTGAGCCTTCTGATGTATTTTCCATAGGAATCATTGAATTTCCATCACTTTGCATAACACCTTGACCACCTGCAAAAATTATATTAAATGACTTGCTCATAGCTTTAAGTTTTGCACTATCTGTTTTTCCCATGGCAAACATAACAATAAATAATGCTAATAGGAGTGTTAACATATCTGAATATGGAAGAAGCCATGCTTCATCAACATGCTCTTCATGATGTTGCTTTTTCTTACTCATCACTTATCTCCTCCAAATTAGTTCTCATTATTATTTTCTTCAAATCTAACTCTTTGTTTTGGTTCTAACATACCTACTAGCTTTCTTTCAATACTCTTTGGATTGTTTCCTGCTTGAATAGCTAAAATTCCTTCAAGCATAATATTCATATTTCTTACTTCTTCTAAAGATTTTCTTTTTAATCTATTTGAAAATGGATGCCAAATTAAATATCCAGTAAAAATACCAAAAACAGTAGCAACAAAGGCAGATTTTATACTTTCTCCAAGTACTGTAATGTTGTCAAGATTTCCAAGTGCTCCTATTAAACCTATAACTGCTCCCAAAACTCCAAGAGTTGGCGCAGTACCACCTGCTGTTGAAAATGCTGTTGCACCAAGACGATGTCTCTCTTCCATACTTTCTATTTCTATTTCTAATACTTCTTTTATAAGATCTGGTTCTAATCCATCTACAACCATTTCTAGACCTTTTTTCATAAACTTATTTTCAAGTCCTTGTATAGTACTTTCAAGAGATAGTAAACCATCTCTTCTAGTCGTTTGAGACATTTCTACAAGCTGCACTATAATTTCTGCAGGATCCTCACTCCCCTTAGCACTGAAAAGAACTCCAAAAATCTTAGGAAGTTTAACAAATTCACCCTTTGGAAATGAATTTAATAGAGCAACAACAGTACCACCAATAATTACCAAAAATGCTTCTGCACTTAAAAGTACAGCAAGACTTGCTCCTTTTTCTAGCATGGCGGCAACAACAATAATTAAACCAGCAACCATACCAATAATCAAAAATATATCCATTTTTTTCCCCCTTAATACTTTTTTCACTAATTTAGATATAAAACCTTTTAGTGTTACAATTTAGATTTCTCTCTCATAAAATCTTTAGTTTTCTGTACTATACATGTCCATATTAATATAATACCATAATACAAGCCGTTGGAAAACTACATTTTGGCATATCTTTCGACATAAATTAAATTTTAAATTATTAAATCTAAACATAATAGTATAAAAAATTATATGGTGTTTAAAATAATTTTATATTATTTTAACAAGGAGGCATTTAAATTGAATGAAGGATTAGTAGTTCTAGTACGTTCAGTCATAGCATTTTTTTCTTTACTTATTTTTGCGAAAATACTTGGGAAACAACAAATTAGTCAATTAACATTTTTCGATTATGCTCTTGGAATAACTATCGGATCAATTGCTGCAACTCTTACTACAGACCTATCTAGCAGGGCTTGGCCTCATTTTGTTGGGCTTTTAACTTGGTCCGCCCTTGGCTATTTAATGCAATATATAACTGAAAAATGGAGATATGCTGCAAAATATATCGAAGGAGAGCCTACAATTATAATTATGAATGGAAAAATAATGGAGGATGTGTTGAGAAAGATGAAATACACCGCAGCTGATATAATGGGACTATTAAGAAATAAAGATGTCTTTGATTTATCCCAAGTTGATTTTGCAATCATTGAACCAAATGGACAATTGTCTGTATTAAAAAAGCCAGAATATGAACCGTTGACACCGAAAGACATGAATATACCAAAAACTCCAACTGGTATAAGTACAGAACTAATTTATGATGGAATTCTTATAAATCAAAATTTAAGGCAACTTAACAAAAGTAAACAATGGCTTATGAGTCAGTTACGCTCACAAGGAGTAAAAGATGTCTCCGATGTATTTCTAGCAACTTTAACTCCATCTGGTTCTCTATACATCGACAAGTATAAAGATCATATGGCTAAAGTAACTGATATCGGTGATTATAATGGTCCATACTAATTTAGGAGGTAAATTAAATGAGAAAATTTTTAATAATAGCTATTCCTGTATTATCGTTAACCCTATTTTCATTAATAATGCTAAGTGGTGGTATTTTAAAAAAAACTTCAGTTAATGGTATGAATATTCCAGAAACTATTCAATTGGCTGTTGATGATATAAAATCAGAAAATTGGAATGCTGCCAATGAAAAAAGTGAAAATCTATCAAATACTTGGGATAAGGTAGTAAAAAGAATTCAATATAGCTCTGAACGAGATGAAATTAATTCTTTTAATACAAGTATTGCTCATCTCAAAGGTGCCATTGCAGCACAAGATAAATCTGCTTCTCTTATGGCTTTAAATGAAGCTTATGAGCATTGGGATGGTGTTGGAAAATAATTAATAATAAACGATAAATTATTAATGGTGAGTAATTTTATACTCACCATTAATAATTCGTCTTTAACCAATATTAAAGTTCTTCACCATTAGTCTTTATTACATTTTGATACCAATAGAAACTATCTTTCTTATATCTATTTAAAGAAGCACCTTCCTCTTCTTCACGATCTACATAAATAAAGCCATATCTTTTTTGATATCCATTTAACCAACTTAATAAATCTGTTATCGACCAAGTGCAATATGCGATTACTTCACACCCCTCATTAACAGCTTCTTTTAATTCTTCTATATGAGCTTTTAAATAGGCAATACGATAATCATCATGAATTTTATTATCTTCAGTCTTCTTATCAAATGCACCTAATCCATTTTCAGAAATAACTATTGGTAAATCATATCTACTTGTAATAATTCTGCAACACATTCTTATACCCATAGGATCTATAGTCCAATCCCAATCTGTAGTTTTTAAATATGGGTTTGGTGGGTTTTTATATAAACCTGGTGTTCCACTAATTTGTGATGTACCTTTTTTACCTGTAGTATTCATTTCAGCCATTCCAATACCATCTATTGGATTATATTCAACTACTGTTGTTTGATAATAATTAACTCCCATGAAATCTACTTGTGCTGCTGCTTTCATAAGTTCAGCGTCACCATCTTCAAATACAGGCGCAACTCCTTGTCCCTGTAAATACTTTAGAGCAGTCTTTGGATAACGTCCAAAGGCATAAACGTCCATCCACCAGAATGTTTGTAAATCATCATAATCTGCTTTAGCTATGTTATTTATTGGACTACAATCTAATGCATAACTTGGTCCAAATGCAAAACTTGCACCAATTTTACCGTTTGGAACAATTTCTCTAAAAGCAAGCACTGCTTTAGCATGAGCCAAGTTCGCATGGTGATTTACTTGATAAAACATTTTTAAATCATTTTTCTTGCCTGGTGGGTGAGTAGCCATTATCCAGCCATGTGCTGTAAATATATTTTGTTCATTCAAGGTTATCCAGAACTTTACTCTGTCCTTATAACGCTTAAACAAAGTTATCGCATAATTTTCATAATCATCAATGATTTTTCTACTTTCCCACCCATTGTATTCCTCAACTAATGCTTGTGGTAAATCCCAGTGATAAATTGTAACCATAGGTTCAATTCCATGTTTTAAACATTCATCGATTACATTATCATAAAACTGTAACCCTTTTTCATTAACTTCTCCTCTTCCATTAGGGAAAATTCTTGGCCATGAAATTGAAAATCTATAAGTTTTTAACCCCATCTCTGCCATTAAAGCTATGTCCTCTTTATAACGATGGTAATGGTCAACTGCAACATCTCCAGTTGTTCCTTTAAAAGTTTTCCCTGGAATCCTTACAAATTCATCCCAGTTACTTCTTCCTTTACCTTCCTCTTCTGCGGCACCTTCAACTTGATAAGCAGCCGAGGCACTTCCCCATAGAAAATCTTCTTGAAATCCATGTTTCTTCTCAAAATACATCTATTTTCCTCCTTATAGTATGATTTCACTTTTGCCTGATTTTCCATAAAATCAGTTATAAAACAACACCCTACTATTAACAATTACTATAACTATAGAGTATCATACAACCTACTATTTGTCTATTAAAATTATATCTATATTATTATAATGTTATATCCTTTTTAAAATTAAAATTATAGACTATAAAATAGCCTCATTTATAAACTATCTATAGTCTTATTTCTTTTATAATAGAAGATTAAAATTTTTACCATTATAAAATAAATCACTTTTCAAAAAGACAACATTATATACGTTTTCATAATCAAGTGCAACTGTTTTCATGTATTTTTTACATTCTATTAATTATTTATTAACATATTATTCATAATTTACAACGATTTCGGTCTCATCCATCGATTGCTTTTCTCTCTAAAATAGAATATTATAACAATACAGAAAGAATTTAAGGAGGAAATAAATTATGATAAAATTAATTAAAGAAATTTTTAGTTCTGAAAATTTAAAGAGAGCTATGATATACGGATCATTTACTAATCCAAATATTACTGCATCTCAACTAAAAAATTTAAGTAGTGTTCTTAAAAATATGGATGCTAAAAGTATCAATAAGAGCATCACTAAAGATTCAAACTCAAAAAAAGTAGCATAAATTTTATATTTTTTGGAGAGCGACAAATATGGATAACAAATTAATCCACAAAAAGAAGGCTTTATAGTTTTTAATAATTAGAAACTGTAAAACCTTTTTTCTTTTATGTAAACATGATTTAATAGTTTTCTTTTCTAACTTCAAAGAAACTTTGAGGATGTGCACACACAGGACATACTTCTGGTGCCTTTTTGCCCATTACAAGATGCCCACAATTACGACATTCCCACATTGTTTCTTCAGACTTTTCAAATACAGCTTTCATTTCCACATTATTTAAAAGTGCACGATATCTTTCTTCATGAGATTTTTCAATTTTAGCAACCATTCTAAACTGTGCTGCAAGTGCTGTAAAACCTTCTTCTTCAGCCTCTTTTGCAAAAGTATCATACATTTCAGTCCACTCATAATTTTCGCCTTCTGCTGCATGAAGCAGATTTGCTGCAGTATCTCCAAGTTCTCCTAAAGCCTTGAACCATAATTTTGCATGCTCTTTTTCATTGTTTGCTGTAGCTTCAAAAATAGACGCAATTTGTTCATACCCTTCTTTTTTTGCTACTCCTGCAAAGTAAGTATATTTATTTCTTGCTTGAGATTCACCAGCAAAGGCTTCCATTAAATTTTTTTCTGTTTTCGACCCTTTTAAATTCATTGTAACATCTCCTTCTTAAATTGCAAAAATTTCTTGAATTAATAATCACTATTGTTTAATTATAACTATTAATCATATTAGTGTCAATAAAAAAACAACAAAGTATTTGACTATTTAATTTAGTCTAAACTTTGCTGCTTTTTTAAAGAAAGCTGTTATATATTCTCACTGAGTTTCAAATAAAAATCTATTAATTTTTGATTATTTTCATCAAAATAGAAATTAAATCTATTTATTTTAGTAATTATACATACTAGTACTATGTCAAGAAAAAGTACAAGTTAAACATGAATTTTTTATTACCATTTTACCTTTCAATGACTCAACTTACATTTTTATATAAAATCATCCAGACTATATCCCTTACAAAATAATGCTCCTTGCAATATATATACTTAAATTGTTTTTGAAGAACCAATTGATAAAGCTGCAAATGCATCAGCTGTAGCAGGTCCCAAACTACCATTTGTAGTAGATATACTAAGTTTTATTTGTAATGCTCTTGTAAGAGCAATTATAGTACCCTAGCTAGTACTTCCATCTTCAGATATTTCGGAATATCCTGTCTTACCTTTATACGTTCTGTTTAATCATTGTTAAGCTTTCAATACCATTTGATCCAAGTGAATCAATCCCTTATTTATATTTTCATAATTTATAAGAAACTGATTAAACAATATGTAAACATTAGAATTTTAAAATTGTAGTTTACTATTTACGCATACACTTAAAATTATAAAGAATTTATGTGGGCATCTGATAATGTTTGATGCATCTTAACAAATTAGGTTCAATTATAATAATTTTTTTTCATAGAATTATTTTATTAAATTTATAGCAATTCTATAGAAATACTATAAGAAATAGATAATATAAATCTTTATAATAGTAAGTGGGGGTGAAAGATACAATATCATCTTTTAAAAATTTTCAAAATTCATATGGTATATTTTTTTATGAGCCAACGGAAAATAAAAGTTTAAAGGAACTCTAGAAATAGGGTTCTTTTTTTATTCAAAAATATAGCTTTAGAAGGCGCCTTAAGGAGGGATTGAATGTCGGTAAATTTATTATTTAAAATTAAAAACTTTAATAATAATAGTGAGAACTTTATCTGTATATTAGCTCATTTTAATTCAAAAATAAAATATTTAAGCTATAAATTAAAATATCCTGAAGCAGAAACAGATCTTATTATTTATTTTTATGAACTTATAGGTAAATTAAATAAAAACAAATTTATAGAAGATGAAGAGTTAATTATGTATATTAACAAATGTCTTAAAAATAAGTCAATATACTTATCTAACAAACAAAATAAAGACAAACAGTATTTATGTTTTACGTCAGAAGCAGAAATATTAGATGTATTTAATTATGTAGAAATGAAAGATGAATATTCAGATATTAGATTTAATGATTTAATTTCATCGCTTAATAAAAGACAAAAGGAAATTATGTTTTATAAATTTTATATGCAGTTATCAGATATAGAGATTGGAAAAATTCTGAAAATATCAAGACAATCTGTAAATAAAACCCAAAAAGGGCTTTAAAAAATTTAAAGGATGAATTATTAATGTAGATAAATTTTAAATTTACAAAATGTACACGAAACTTCTTTTAGTAACTGTAAAACATATCCAACAGGTACATTAGTAGAACTATATACTTATACTTAATCATAAAATAGTACTAAACATGCAGATTTCCTTAGAATAAGAAATTTATATGATCGTAGACAAAATCAAATTGCTGATGATACTTATGGCATGTTTATAGATTGTCAAATAAGATATGATTCTGGTAATACACCTGTTTATGGTAACTGGAATTAATAAAATTTAATGAAGCACATTTAAAAATAATGGATCCAATATTATATTGGATCCATTATTTTCTTTATTTTAAATTGTTTGAATGTGAATTTAAAAGTAGGTTTAATGAGCTATATAAATATATCACATTACTATAGTTATTCAGGTATTTCTTTAAAATAATCTATCCCAACAATAATTTCATTATCAGAATCTAGATTAAAACCTAATTCATTAGAACGATCATAATCATAGGTATAATCTTTTAGGATTTCCATATATTTTTCATTATTAATTTTAGGAGTACAGGCTCTACTTCCAACAAAGCTATCTTTTGTTTCATAGTAGGTGTTAGATGACTAACCATTATTATAATCCAATTTTGTTTTATCAACATTTCTATATCTATTAGCTATTTTAGTAGTATCATTTTCATTAAAACTTTCCTTATTATTTTCATAATTTTTATATGCATCTAAATTATCATTTTTAGTTATATCTGCTGTATTTGTTTTAGAATTATTTTCTAAGCTACAGCTGACAACTGCAGATGATAGTAACGCAAATATAATTAACCATACAACAATTTATATTTTCCTAAATATTAAAATAAATATCAGTTTTTTTACAGACTGTTTTTTTTAATAAAATCACATCTTCTAATTCTTCTTTATATACGATTTTAATAATCATAATAGTCGCTATATTATAAAAAATTAGAGTTTAGTTGAAAATAATTGGTACTTGTAATTGAGACAGATGCAATGATTGTACTAAATATTACTCATTATTAATAACTATTTTTTTACTTACTACTGCCCATAGATAAATTATATTAAGTATATCTAAGCTATTAATAGTAAAATCATTTAACATAATAATTACCTACATTTTCAAACTCTGATATAATATTATTTTTAAATTTATATCCTATTAAAGCATTTTTAGAATAATTTTTAAAATATACATTGAATAACCTAATGTCTAACTTGTCTATCTTAAATATGTAATTTTTATTTATAGCAAAAGCCTTATGACTTTGAACTATATCTTTGCAATCAATTAACTCTAGTATTTTTTTTAAACTTATATTATTATACGCATAAACTCCACTAATAGTATTTACTTCACAATCTCTTCCTTTAACTTCTATAAATATAATTTCTTCTATCTTTACCACCACATATATACTACTCCTTATTTTTATAACAAGTTCCTTGTCCTCATGTTTATCTGAATCATCCTTTCCATTACCAAGACAGTTAATTTCATTACTAATGAGCTTTTTTAGCACAGCTTGTACATCATTTTTATTATAAGGCTTTAATATATAATCATAACAGTGAATCTGCTTAAATGCTTGCAATATATAATCCAAATGTGTCGTTAAAAAAACAATTTGACTAAATTCATATTTAGGTGTATTCCTAATATCCATTGCAAGATCTAACCCCGATGACTCCTTTAAACCAATGTCTATTAAAAACATATTAATATCTTGATTTTCAATTATCCCTAAAGCTGAACTTTCACTATCAGCTTCATAAATTTCTATAGAATTATCAATGGAATGAATCATTATTTTTAGAATTTCTCTTTGTATATGATCATCCTCTGCCAACATAATAGAATACAAAATATAATCCCCCCATGTTATATACCCTTTAATATTACATTTTTCTTCGAAGTTTATATTGCAACAATAATACCCAAATACAAACAAGTTTCCTATACAGACAGTATTTAGACTTATTTTTTATTACATACTTCTCTATTTATATAATACAATATTTTTAATAATTACACAAATTTTCATATAATATATTATTTTGTATATTAATTTATTTTAATTTCAAACTCCATAGTTCAATACTCTACACGATTGATATAACTGCACTGCATTTGAACATAATCATCTTTTATTTTTACTAACATAGTGTATTATATGTACCAAACCCTCATCATACTTTACTTTTTTCACCAGTATTCCTTTATAAGTATAATATTTTAATAATAAATTGGTAATTAACAATATAGCTAAATCATTAGAAGAAATTCTACACCTTGATATTCTAAATAATTTTTAAAAAAAGCTAGATATATCCAAATTGAAAAAAATGTATATTTATTGTTCTATACATCCACAATAAGGGGAGTATATCACAATTAGTCCACAACATTTTTTTAAGTTCGTTCATTAAAAAATATTTTATAAACACTAAAATATATTATATGTTAAAATAATGAATAAATATTATTAATAAAAAAGGAGAATTTAATTGAAGCATATAAGAACTATTTTATCAATAGTACTAATTCTAGTAATATTAAATGGCTGTGGAAATCAAAAAACACAAACTAATGACAGCCAGACAAACAGTATTGATGCTATTGAATCTAATGCTAATGATAAAGTAAACACTAATAATGATACAAAAAATGACAATTCTACTAAACAAAACGATACATTACAAACACAAAATAATATAGATAAAAACAAAATTAACTTAACAGATGATTCTACTAAGACTTCTGAATCTAAAACTTCAAATTCAGATAGTACGATAAAAGAAAATGTTATAGATTATATTATCAATGGTCAAGAGAATAAATCTGAATCACAAAAATTGAAGTGGAGTAAGACATTTTTAAATAAAATTGATATCGATTCTTTATTTAAGCAATATACTGAAAACAAAGGTAACGCAGATGACATAGAGGGCTTTGCAACTTATATAACGAAAAATGCACCTGTACTAAGTAATTGGCAAGATCTATTCAAGAAAGATTTATATGACACCTATGGAGAAAATGTTGTTAAAATAAAACATTTAGAAAATGATTTATATCAAGCATATATTGAAAAAGATGGTTCGCAAGTACCTTACGTTGTGGTTTCATCAAAAACAGGATATTTTCACGGATAGTTTGATTTTATGCATAATGAGCAAAAATATTCTACATTAAACAAAAAAAACTATTACGAAACATATCGTCAGTAATAACAGCAACTATTACTGACGACTATAGTTTATTTACACAATTAGATTAAAGTTATTTAATCTGCAAGAGTATTATACCAATTTTCAGCCCAAACACCTCTTTGAGGTTGGTTGGGATTATAAGGTCGTTCATAATTATTTATAAATACTTCTGCTAAATAAGTAGGATCTGCTGTACTCTGAGTAAATTGCCCAAAATTCATAGGGTAAGCCCTAGTTGCAAAAAATTGCTGACCATTTTCAAGTTCCCATTGTATTCTTTTGCATTGTGTGTCAACAGTTCGGTAATCTAGTCCATTTTGATTTGCCCAATTAGTAATAATAGATTTAGGAGTCCATTGTACTAAACCATATCCTCCACCTCCACCTACTTCATTCATATCTGCAACAATCCCTGATTCTCCTTGCATATTTCCTAGCATTGCACAAATAGAATTGCTAGTCCATCCTTTTTTTACAAAAAATGAATAGATACACCTTGCAGTATCTGTGATATTACCTGGCTGAGAATTTAAAGTTGCTACACCACTTGAATCTATTATCCAACCATCTATTGTTGTATTAACAGCCATTTCTCCCTTATAATGAGAATCAGCTGTCTCAGTATATAAGTAATACCATATAGAATCCAATTGGATCCATCCAGTAGCCATTTCTCCTCTATAATGTGTATTACCATCTTTTTCTCTTGTCTCAATATATAGGTAATACCATTTAGCATCTATTTGAGTCCATCCAGTAGCCATTTCTCCTCTATAATGTGTATCACTATCTTTTTCTGTTGTCTTAGTATATAAGTAATACCATCTAGAATCCAATTGAATCCATCCATTAGCCATTTCTCCTACATAATGTGTATCACCATCTTTTTCTGTTTTCTCTGTATATAAATAGTACCATCTAGAATCTATTTGAGTCCATCCATTAGCCATTTCTCCTACATAATGTGTATCACCATCTTTTTCTGTTTTCTCTGTATATGAATAGTACCATCTAGAATCTATTTGAGTCCATCCAGTAGCCATCATTCCATTAGCAGGATTTAAATAATACCATCTTTTATTTTCATCTTGTATCCATCCTTTTACAATAGTTCCATCTTTATAACAATACCATGATCCATTTATTTGTTTCCATTCTAACATTTGTATACTACTTCCTTTCAATTTATAAACAAATTTTATTAAAATATTTTGGTTAGCTAACTCATTTACTTTACACTAATTAAAAGAAACTTTTGTTTAATTTTGTAAACCTCAAATTTAATTATCATTATCCTGCCATATTTTATGTATTAAAATCAAATATTACCAAAAAATCAATACTTTTGCTATAAATCGTATATTTTATTGCACAAAATAGAAATTTAACATATAAAATGATTTTATGGCTTTTTACACTTAATTTTATACGTTTTAAGAAATAAGCATTTAAAATTTTTTATAATTATGAGAATATCTACTTGAAAGTTATTAATCACCGTTTAATATTTTAGAAATAATAAATATACATTTTTATGAAAAATATATATTTCTAAATAATTACTGATATCTATTTGATCTAAAAATATAAAAGGTAATTACTAATTTTAAATAATTAAAAATTGAATGGAGGAAAAAATATGAGAGAACTAAAAATTGAAGAGCAAAAAAGTATATGTGGTGGAACACATTACCAATTTACAGATTTAACTACAGGTTATATTTATGTCTATGACAATAGAGATAAAGCAAACAGCATAAGGTTAGATCTTAGATCACAAGGTCATAAAGTAAGTTCTATTACAAGCTATAACTAATATTAATATTTAATTATAGCAATATTAGAAAAAGCTGTCTCATATGAGTCGGCTTTTTCTAATATTATTTTAAGCTTAATAAACTTCTACTACATTATGTAAATCTTGTAGTATTATATATATAAAATCTAAAAGCAATTAGTATAAAATATTAAATATAAGGAGTAAATATGACTATAAGAAGAAAATATTGTTGTATTAAACAACAGGATATAACAGACTGTGGTCCAGCTTGTATAGGTACTATTGCAATGAAATATGGATTGAAACTTTCACTTTCTAAACTAAGAGAAATCTCTGGAACAGATTCAGAAGGAACATCTGTTTATGGAATTATGGAAGCTGCTAAAAGTTTAGGCTTTTCTGCTAAAGCAGTAAAGGTATCTAGTAACGAAGAAATATTTGATGATTTAAAAACTCCTTTAATTGCACATGTAGTTGTCGATAGTATATTGCTGCATTATGTAGTAATACATAAAATTACTAAGGAAAGTATTTTGATTGCAGATCCAGCTAAAGGAATTGTTAAATACACTCCAAAAGAATTTTTCGACATATGGACTGGCGTATTAGTTTTTATGGTTCCAACAGCTGATTTTAAAAAAGGGGATGAGACTAAAGGTCTTTTTGAAAGATTCTGGGGACTAATTAAAATTCAAAAAATCCTATTAGCAGAAATATTTATATCATCCATAATAATAACTCTCTTTGGAATAGGTGGATCATTTTATTTCCAATTTTTAATAGATGATATACTACCTAACAACTTAAGTCAGAAACTATTATCAATATCTATGGCAATGCTTGTGCTTGCTATCTTTAAGATTTTAACTGAATTTTTTAGAAGGATACTACTTATACACATGGCACAAAATATAGATATTCCATTATTGCTAGGCTATTATAATCATGTAATTAATTTACCTATGAAATTTTTTAGCACAAGAAAAGTTGGGGAGATTATTTCTAGATTTAATGATGGATGTAAAATAAGAGATGCAATTTCATCAGCAACATTAACTTTAATGATTGATGTTTTGATGGCAATTGTAGGAGGTATTATTTTATATATTCAAAGTTCAAAGTTATTTTTTATTTGCTCAGTACCAATATGTTTATATTTAATTTTAGTATTTGGATTTAAAAATAACTTAGAAAAGGTAAATAGAAATGTTATGGAAGATGATGCAGCATTAACATCTTATTTAGTTGAATCGATAGAAGGGATAGAAACAGTAAAAGCCTTTAATGGCGAAAAAAAAGTAAAGATAGAGACAGAAGCCAAATTTATGAAATTTATAAAAAGTTTATTTAAGCATGCTTACATATATAATCTTCAAGATACATTGATGAATGCTGTTAAAGGAATTTTTGGTGTATGTATTTTGTGGATTGGAGGTATTTTTGTTTTAAATAGGCAAATAACAATAGGCGAATTAATAAGCTTTAATGCATTACTTGTATACTACATTGGACCAATAGAAAGGTTGATAAATTTACAGCCACAATTACAAAGTGCAGTAGTTGCAAGTGATAGATTGGGTGATATATTGGATTTAGAGTTAGAAAAGTCACAAGATGAAGCTAAAAAAATAAATCCTAAATCATTATCGGGAGATATAGTTTTAAAAGATATTAATTTCAGATATGGATTAAGGGAATTAGTTTTAAAAAATATAAATATAAGTATAAAACCAGGAGAGAAAATAGCTTTAGTTGGAGAAAGCGGATCTGGCAAGACTACAATTGCAAAACTCTTAATGGGATTTTATAAAATAGAAAAAGGTGAAATTATATTAAATGGTTATAATATAAAAGATATAAATAAGGAAGTGTTAAGAGATAAGATTAGTTACGTATCTCAAGAGTCATTTTTATTTTCAGGGACAATAAAAGAAAATTTACAATTTGCAAGAAAAAATTTAACTGATGAAGATATAATATCTATTTGTAAAAATGTAGAAATACATGATTATATAAATAGATTACCATTAAAGTATGAAACTCCTTTAGTAGAACGGGGAAGTAATCTTTCAGGAGGACAAAGACAAAGATTATCAATAGCTAGGGCTTTATTAAAAAATCCAGATGTATTAATAATGGATGAAGCAACATCTAACTTAGATTCTATAACTGAAAAAGCAATACAAAAGACATTGGAAGAATGCTCGGGAAATGTAACCTCGATAATAATTGCTCATAGATTGAGTACGATTATGAAATGTGACAAAATATATGTTATTGATAGTGGCGAAATAGTAGAAGAAGGCACTCATAAAGAGTTATTGAAAAAAAGAGGCTATTATTATAGGTTATGGGGTGAACAAAGTATTGAAAAATTAAATAAAAGCCTGCCATCTTCTATTAATAATATTAATAGAAATGATACAAATTTTAATTCAAAAAACTCATTAAGCATATAAACTACTTTATCAGAATGTTATAAAATATCACATATATGAAAATATAGAATAACTTGTGTAAATCAAATATTTGCTATGTTGTATAGAGTTGTCGCATTAGCGGATTAAAATCTGTTAGCGATGGCTCCTTTTTAAGCTTGTATAAAATATTTTCTAAACGGATTATTTTACCAATTTAAATTTCTTTAAAAATAAGAGTACTTTAATAAGCTTCGCTATAAGACTTTTTAAAAAATATATTTATGCTGTTTTCTTTAATTCAAATAAATGCTTACCAGTACAGTCCGTTTTAATTTTACTATGTAATTTATCTATATTAAGTGCCCTAGCAAGAAGTATACTTTCGGCAAATACATGATGCTAGTATAAATAGTACAAGTTGAAAGTGAAAAAATCTGAAATTTAGTTTATATTAAAGAAAGAGTTTTTTAACATGAGTAGACAGTTCACAAAAGAATTTAAATAATATGCAGTAAGGTATTATGAAGAACTTAAAGACTTTGGTATAAAAGTATGTTCAAAAGAATCTAGGAGCAAATAGAACTGTACTATTTGATTGGATCAAAAAATCTAAAAACAATAATGGAGAGGTTCCGACAAGAAAATCTGGTAATTATCAAAGTGATAAAGCAAAAGAAAATGCAAGGCTACGTAAGGACTACGTGATTCTCCAGGATGCTTTAGAAAT
This sequence comes from Clostridium saccharoperbutylacetonicum N1-4(HMT), assembly GCF_000340885.1. Classification (NCBI taxonomy): domain Bacteria; kingdom Bacillati; phylum Bacillota; class Clostridia; order Eubacteriales; family Clostridiaceae; genus Clostridium; species Clostridium saccharoperbutylacetonicum. Next base: position 6,148,882 of record NC_020291.1, read on the forward strand.
ATAAAAAAAAGTGCTCAGCATTCTGGGAAAACAAAAAAAGCTCTTTGTTATCCCCACACATAAGTCGATAGCTCTGTACAAATGCACCTTCAATGATAGCTTCATCAATACCTTTGCTTTCAGGACAGTATTTCTTACCTTTTTTAGTACCTACAACAACATTGCCAGTTACTCTCTTTTGATGAGGTGTTCAGCTGTGCCAATTACGGCGAGAAAGGTTACTGCCACAGAAACCACATTTTAGCATACAGCTAAATGTGTACTTTTTATTATAAGCCTCCCTGCGACCGTGAGCGTCTACCTTAGTACGGTTCACGTTACGTCGATTAAATCTCCTGTGCTTTCTCATATGTGTCCTTATAATTTATTAAAATAACAGTTTAGCAATTAAATATTATTTTTTAAACTTACATTTCGTAGGTTTGTTTGCTGTGCTTATTTTTATATAAAAACAACCACCAATGATAAAATCTATAGGTTTCCAACGGATTGCATAAAAATTTGCTTTTATACATTAGTTTCCGTGACTACTCATATGAATAAAAATAAGCCCTATTTCTAAGACTTTTATTATAATACCCCAAATAAGGGTTTATGGTTTTATATTCATGGGGGATTTGTCGGATGCACCCCATAAATTTCTTAAGATGATTACATTTGATGGGAGAGGTCAGTAGATAAAATAATTGTCTACCTCCTACTCAATTTATATTCAAACAAAGTTCTTTAAATATTTACTTATCAGCTCAGCATTCATAGGTTCACATTTAATATTTGTTCCTCTCAAAGCATTATCAGTATTTTTGGTTTCTAGAATTGGAGCCATTTCACCAGTTCTAATTTCAAAGTTTTCGCATGCATTACTTTTGACTATTTGGAATAGAGATTCTAATAATTTCAAAGGATGTTCACTACCTGATTTATATAGATTTTCTTTCCAAGTAGCATAATCGATATCTTTAGTTTCATATCCACACTCATTAACTAATCGTCCTAATTCACGAACAGATATATGAACACTATTTAATAAGTTATATGCTTTTCCATATGATTTGCCTTGTTTTGAGATATATATTATAGCTTCAGCTATATAATCTACCTGAGTCATGTGTATTTTCATATTTATATCTGGATATGTCTTTGTTTGAATCATAGATTTAATTGTTCTACTAACTGAATCACTATACTTCCATATACCAGTTTTATTATCTCCAGTTATTTCTCCTGGACGATATATTGCTGCTCTTAATCCCCTTTCTCTTGCAATATGAATTATATTTTCTGATACCCATTTACTTTCACTATATGATAAATAGTATCCTGTGCAACTTGAAAGTGGGTCATCTTCTGATACTGTTTTATCAAAATAACTTGGATTATCAAAAACGCTATATGAAGATATATAGTTATAGTACTTTTGTTTTCCTTCACAAGCAAATTCAATAGTTCTCACTGTTCCTGATACATTAGTATCTTTTAATCTCTCATATGGGTATACAAAATTAAGTATTGCCCCATTATGATATACAGTATCTACAACTTCAGTAAGCTGCTTGTACTTTTCTTCTTCTATTCCTAATAATGATTTATCAAGAGAGCCTATCACTGGAATAATATTTTCCTTATATTCATCTTTCCACAATTTATAATATTCCATATTTTCTTTTAATCTTCTAAAACCGTCTTCGTCATCCTTCGCTCTTACATGGCAATAAAGTTTTGCTTTAGTTTCAGCTATTAATGTGTTAATCAAATATGCGCCAACAAATCCAGTAGTTCCAGTTATAAAAATATTTTTCATGGGAGGATTTTCAGTTTCATACTCTTTAGCATAAATGCTTTCATCTAACTTAACTTCATCATATAAATAGCTTTTATCCTTCTCCAATATACTTACGTCTTCTCCACTTAGAGTTTTATCAATATATTCTCCTATTTTTTCTATTGTAGGATTATCGTATATAAATGATATTGGAACATTTATAGAAAATATATCTTCTATATTGGCTGTAAGACCTAGTACTTCTAAGGAATCCATTCCTAAATTTAGTAAATTATCATTACTTCTAGTTTTATGTGAAAATTCCTTATCAATAATATCACCTAATGTCTTTTCTGTTTCTGTACTATATTCTATAGGTTCACTGCTTTTTAGAGAATTATCTTCTTCACTTAAATTTATTAAATTCAATTTTTCTTCTTTATATAAACTAGCAGATTTCATTATTGATATTTTTCCATTATCAGACCTTGGAAGTGTCCCCTCTCTTATAAATCCAACATGATACGGTGATACTTGAAAATATTTTGATACACAGGAACTTATTCTACCAGCTACTTCATTTAAATTCCCCACCTTTACTATCTTTTCTGGTATTTCAGGAATAATAATTAATCTTTCCTTGTATTCATTTATTACGGGAAATGCAATAATATCTGAATCTTTTAATTCAGATATTTCTTCCTTTAATTTTATTGCAATATCATTTGGTAATATATTTACTCCATTAATAATGATAAGTTCTTTTATACGTCCTGTAACGTATATTTTTTTATTTTTTATAATACCTAAATCTCCTGTACGAAGGAAATTTCCATTATACCCCTTTAATTTTGCATTAAAGGTTTCATTTGTCGCAATTTCGTTTTTATAATAACCTTGGGCTATAGAAGGTCCTTGTGCCCATAATTCTCCGAACTCATCTTCGGCACATTCTTCAAGAGTGGTTGGATTTACAACCTTTATGACTATATGATTAATAGCTTCTCCATTACTTAAAAATTGAATTTTATTTCCAGTATTTTCACTGGCTAAAACCCATTTTCCAGCTTGATACTCGTCGAAATCAATTTCTATTCTCTCATCCTCTGAATAATAAGTATTTGTTGTTATTCCACATGTAGCTTCTGCCAGACCATATCCTACTATGAATTTATTCACAGTAATTCCGAATTCTTTATATGCATCAGCAAACTGTTTCATAGTTGAATGGTTAACTAACTCAGAACCATTTAATAATGTCTTTACATTTGATAAGTCAATACCTTTTAGTTTAACAGAAGGCACTAACTTTGGATAAGATTCATAAACTGAGTTTGGTGCAATGGTAACGTCTGCTTTAAAATCACTCATTCCTTCAAACCATCTTAAAGGTTTTTCAAGAAATGCATTTGGTGACATAATTCCTACGGAAAGTTCTTTATCTAACATAGGTGAAAATATTAAATACACAAGACCTAGGTTGTGAAAGAAAGGAACCCAACCAAATAACCTTTTATTTTGCATAGATTCCTTGCTTAAATTAACAAGGCTCACAATATTTCCATAAGATACCATTACCCCTTTTGGCTCACTAGTTGACCCCGAAGAATATTGAATATATATAATATCATCTAGCGATACTTCTTCTGGTATGAAATCTTTATCTTCAGTGCACTTCTCTACATTAATTACTTGTAAATTCTCCAATAATGAATTATATTTTTCATCCTTTTTTACTTTTTCTAAAACTGAATGAATCTCATCTTCAATCGAATCGCCACATAATATAAATTTGGGATTACAAGATTCCACAACTGATAAAAATCTCATCATCTTATTGGAATCCGTTGGTGGTGGAATTATTGTAAATATTGTTCCTGCTAATACTGATCCTAAAACTGATAATACATTATCAGCTGTTTGTGTAGAAAAAATAACTACTTTGTCTCCTTTTTGTGCCTTTCTTCTTTTTAACATAGATGCTATAGATAATGATTTTTCAACTAAATTAGCTCTTGTTAATGTAATTACTTGTTTTTCTTCTCCAGAATATTCATAAAAACTAAAACAAATGTTATTCTCATTTTCCCTCGCATTTTCATTTAACACCTTCCAAAAATTATCTTGATATCCTTTAATATAATATTTCATTATATTTCATCCTCCTATATAATTTTAAAAATTCCATATTATGTAAATATTATACTACTGTTTTTACTTAGTATCAAAACTTATAGATTTATTTTATACATAATTTTTATACTAAATTCGAGTACAACTAACATATCCGTGTAAAAATCTTAATTTATATCTAATTTTTGTCTTAGATTGGTTTTTGTCGGAAATGTTGACTGTACACCTTTAAAATTAGACATAATAAAAACACCTACTCTAAAAATAAGTGCTTTCAATATTTATATAATTTTTAATATTTTCTAACATTGCTCTTTTTCATCTTTATATCTTTTCACTAAATTATAAAAACTATTTTTCTTTAATTGAGTAAGCTCCATTGCTTTTACTGCAGTAATTTCTCTGGCTTTCCACTTATCATAAGTTTCTTTCCAGTTACCAGGATATTCAACACATGGTCTACCTAGTTTTCTTCCTTTCGCCTTAGCTACCGCAATTCCCTCAGCTTGTCTTTGTTTAATCTTTACTCTTTCTTTTTCAGCCATATATGATAAAAGTTCAAATACTATATTTGATATTAATTTCTTCTCTAAATCTGATTTCCCAACAGTATTTAGAATTTCAGTATCAATAACTATTATATTTATACCTGTCTTTTCTAAATCACGCCATTCCTCTTTTATCATTTCCATATTTCTTCCGAGCCTATCAAGCTCTTTAATTATCAAAGTATCCCCTAATCTTAGTAATTTCTCTTTTAATGTAAGATGTCTTTCTCTCTTAAAATCTTTTCCTGATATATGTTCTTTTATTATATCTATATTAACATCTATTGAAATATTATGTTTCTTGCAATAATCACTAATACTATTTATCTGTCTATCTAAATTTTGTTCCAATGCTTTTAGAATCAAATGCAAATACAAAGGACATACAATACAACACCGTCTAGGACATTCTAGACTGTCCACAACTATGGATATATATTCACATATTACTAAGCAAATGAGCGACAATACTGTGGATATATTTGAAAATATGCTAAAACAGGATAATGAGGTTTAATAATATCATTTCATTTGCCACCGTGTACTTATTTATGGTGACAAATAGGTTGAATTGCTTCCAATCTTAAGCTTATAATCGCTGTAAAATAGAGCTATTTCTTAATTAATTTAACTACTGTTTCTATATGCTTCGTCATTGGGAACATATCGACAGGCTGAACTTCCACTGTCTCATACTCTAACTGCTCTAAGTACTTTAAATCCCTTGCCAAAGTGCTTGGATCGCAAGATACATAAACTACTCTTTTAGGTTCAGCCTTTCCAATTGCATCTAATAATTTAACATCGCAACCCTTTCTTGGTGGATCAACAACTATAACATCTGGTTTAATTCCATCTTCAATCAATTTAGGTATTATTTCTTCTGATTTCCCCACATAGAATACAGAGTTTGTAATTCCATTATTTTTGGCATTTATTATTGCATTATCAATTGCTTGCTCAACTATTTCAACACCATAAACTTTTCTTGCTTTTTGAGACAAAAATAATGATATTGTTCCGGCACCACAATAAGCATCAAAAACCACTTCAGTTCCAGTTAACTCAGCATATTCTAAAGCTTTATTATATAATACTTCTGTTTGAATTGGATTTACTTGAAAAAAAGAAACTGGTGATATGTTAAATTTATATTTTCCTATATAATCTGATATGAAATCTTTTCCCCATAAAGTGATGCATTTATCTCCTAAAGCTAAATTGGTATCCTTAGAATTTATGTTTTGAATTATACTGGTTAAATTTTTACTTTCATTGCTTAGCAAATCTAATAATTCCTGCTTATATGGAATTTTTTTATTTGTAGTTACTATTACAACCATTATTTCATCAGTCTTGAAACCTCTTCTGACCATTATATTTCTGATTAAACCTGATTCGTAAAAAATCCCATCCCTATTAGCTGGTTCTATGGAATATTCTAGCATCCAATTCTTTATAATTTTTATAATTCTATCAGAGTCTTCATTTTGAATATGACAAGTCTCTATATCAAGAATCTCATGGCTCTTTTCACTAAGAAATCCTATTGATAGTTCTCCATTAGTCAATCCAACAGAGTAAATGCCTTTATTTCTATATCTATACGGAACTTTCATTCCAATAGGAACTTTCACTATTTCTGATGATAAGCCACCTATTCTCTCAATACAATCTTTTACTCTATTAAATTTAAAGTCAATCTGACTTTCATAATCTGAATGCATCAACGAACATCCACCGCACTTATCATAATTAATACACTCCGGAATTTTTCTCATACGACATTCTTCTATTACTTCAACAAGCTTCCCATAAGCATAGTTTTTCTTCTTTTTAATTACCTCTATCTTTACAGTTTCATCCTTGAGTGCTCCTGGGACAAATATTGGATATCCTTCTATCTTTGCAACGCCTTCACCTTCATAGCCCTGAGAAATGATCTTCACAATGTATTCCTTATTTTTTTCTACCACATGCACACGTCCTTCATTTATAACTAAACTTTTTATTTAATATTTATCATTATTTCCTACATTTTATCATATTTAAAATAATCTCGCCTTAATATTTTTCTTTAAACTCTATTAGTTTCAAAATTCCTTAATACCATTAAAGGAATCTACCCTCTCTAAATATTGTTATTTTTTTAACCCTTAAATTTCCTTATACAAAAAAAGAGCACCTTTCGGTGCCAATACAGAATCAGTTGCCATTTAATTCCATAACTATTAAATTATTATTCCTTGTTTAAAGCAATAATATACATTATATATTAAATCTCACTTGTATAATTGTTAATTTTTTGTTAACTTTTTTATTCAAGTTCTGAAATTTTAAATTACTTACAAAATCCTATAATTTTTCTATATAAATAAGAGACCTTGATATAGTATATCAAGGTCTCAATATATTACTAAAAATTATGTTTAAAATTATTTAACAACATCAATCTTTAATAAGTTAGTTGCACCAGTTTGATCTACAGGTACTCCAGCTGCTAATACAACTGTTTCTCCTGCTTTAACAAATTCATTATTTTTAGCTATTTCAACTGATTTTTCTAACATTTCATCAGTTGATTCCATCTTATTAGCAACTACTGCATATACTCCCCATGAGAATGCTAATTGTCTAGCAACTATTGGATCTGGAGTAATAGCTATAATTGGACATTCTGGTCTACATTGAGAAATTCTCTTAGCAGTAGCTCCAGTTTGAGTTGAAGTTATTATTGCAGTTGCTTCTAATTCATTAGCTGCATTACTAGCTGCTCTTGAGATAACTCCTGCGATAGCTGGAATGTGTGATTTAGCTTGAGAAACGGCTACTTTATATTCTAAAGATTTTTCAGTTTCTTCAGCAATTCTTGCCATTGTAGTTACAGCTTCTACTGGATAATCTCCATTAGCACTTTCTCCTGATAACATTATTGCATCAGTACCATCTAAGATAGCATTAGCTACGTCTGAAACTTCTGCTCTTGTTGGTCTTGGATTTCTCATCATAGAATCTAACATTTGAGTTGCAGTGATAACTGGTTTTCCAGCTTCTTTACACTTCTTGATCATCATCTTTTGAACAGCAGGTACTTGTTCTATTGGAATTTCAACTCCCATGTCTCCTCTAGCAACCATTAAAAGGTCTGAAACTTCTAATATTTCATCAATATTATCAACACCTTCTTGGTTTTCGATCTTAGAACAAATTAAGATTTTTTCTCCACCATTTGCATCAAGTATTTCTCTTATAGTCTTTACGTCAGACGCTTTTCTGATGAATGAAGCAGCTATCATAGTAACTCCAACTTCACATCCAAAGATTAAATCTGATTTATCTTTTTCAGTAAGTGCTGGTAACTTAATAGATACTCCTGGTACGTTAACTCCTTTATGAGTTCCAACAAATCCAGTGTTTTGAACTTCACACTTAATAGCGTTTCCTTCGATAGATTTAACAGTTAATCCTACTAAACCGTCATCTATTAAGATAGTGTTTCCAGGCTTAACATCATTAGCTAATCCTGCATATGTAACTGCACATTTAGTTGTATCACCAATTACATCCATATCTCCAGCATATACTGTAAATTCTGTTCCTTTAGTTAATTCAAGCTTCTTTGGTTCGAATTTACCAGTTCTGATTTCTGGACCTTTAGTATCAAGAATTATTGCAATTTCTCTATTTAACTTCTTTGATAATTCTTTAACCTTTACAATTCTCCCACCGTGTTCTTCATGATCTCCATGTGAAAAATTATGTCTTGAAGCATTCATTCCTGCAAGAACTACTTTTTCTAAGATTTCCATATCTTCACTTGCTGGACCAATAGTACATATCATTTTAGTTTTTCTCATTAAACTAACACTCCTCTTTCTTGGATTAATTATACAATTTATATTAATAAACTATAAACAAATTATTATGATAATACTTGAGCTATATCATATAGCTCTTTATCAAATTTACTTTCCATATCTAGAGCTTCATCTATATCTTGGTCTATTATTTTATTATCTTTAATTCCAATTACTCTTGAAGTTTTTCCTTCTAATAATACTTCTATAGCTCTTGCTCCCATTCTTGAAGCTAAGACTCTATCAGTAGCAGTAGGACTTCCTCCTCTTTGAATATGACCTAAGATTGTTGCTCTTGTTTCTATTCCTGTTACTTCTTCAACTTCTTTTGCAAGTTCAAATGCTCCACCAATTCCTTCTGCAAGGATTACTAAATTATGCATTTTTCCTCTATTTTTTCCTTCTAAGATAGTTCTGCAAAGTGCATCCTTATCAAAATCTATCTCAGGAATTATGATTGCTTCTGCACCACCACAAATACCTGCATATAAAGATAAATCGCCACAGTCTCTCCCCATAACTTCTACAATAGAAACTCTTTCATGAGAAGTTGAAGTGTCTCTGATTTTATTTATAGCATCTACTACAGTATTTAAAGCTGTATCAAACCCTAAAGTAAAATCTGTGTAAGCTAAATCATTATCTATTGTTCCTGGTAAACCTATTGTTTTAATTCCAAGCTTTGATAATAATTTTGCACCCATGAATGATCCATCTCCGCCGATAACTACCAACGCTTCAACACCATATGCTTGCAATATTTTAGCAGCTTTTTTTCTAACTTCTTCATTTTTAAATTCTGGACATCTTGCAGTTCTTAGTACTGTTCCACCTCTTTGAATTATATCAGATACAGAATTTCTATCCATACTAAATAATTCACCATTAATTAGTCCACTATATCCTCTTTGAACTCCCATAACTTCTATACCGTTATGAAGGGCAGTTCTTACAACAGCTCTAATTGCAGCATTCATACCAGGTGCATCTCCACCACTTGTTAACACAGCTATTTTTTTCATAATATATATTTCCTCCTTAAATACCGAAAGGGACTCTTTTTGACCCTTATGTACATAATATAACCATAATTTATTAACCAAGAATTATTGTACATAAAATTCAAACAATTATCAATGATATTTAACCATTTTCTGATATAATTCAAAATAAATTTCTAAATTATATCAAATTTTTTATATTATAAATAACTTTTAAATATTAAATTTATATTGTTAACCAACTTACCCATAAATTTCACTATATATGTGTTACTTTTTATTAGGTATCAATCACCTTATATTATACCCAATAATCGATAAAATAGTAGAATTTGATCTCATTTTTGCAATATTAATTTTTGTAATATTTTTCATTTACCTATTTGCAAATTATAACTCAATTATTTTTACATTTTCTTCTCCTAAAGTTTCTTTTAACATTATTATAACATCACTATCTAATGATACCCATCTATCCTTAGGAACTCTAAATTTTTGTTTTTGCTGACTTTCAAATATATAAATAGGTGTGTCACCTAGATATTCTTTAGCCAATATATCCTTAAGTCTTTTATTAAGATCTCTAGCTGCTTCAGTATTGTCAACTCTTAAATATACCTTAGCTGTATTTACCTGTTCCAAAGGTTCTATACTTTCACATATTAGTTTAGGTGGCTCATCTTCCTTTAAGCTTAATCTACCTTTTACTATTACTAAGCTATCTGTTACACATAACTCTTTCACTTTATCTAATGTCTTAGGAAAAACTATTACTTCTATTGTCCCAGTTAAATCTTCTAGCTTTAAAAATGCCATTATAGAGTTATTTCTTGTTACTTTTTGATTAACTCCAGCTAGTATTCCACCTAGAATTACCCTGTCATTATCTTGTAGCGTTTCTTCCCTATTAAACATAGAAATTTCATCTAAATTTTCTTCAAAGGTTTCATCAAGAGTTTCATGAACCGAGAAAATCTTTGATATTTCATTTGTAGTCTGCATTTTTAAACTTTTTGCGTAATCATCCAAAGGATGTCCAGTAATATATAATCCAGTCATTTCCTTTTCCATTGCCAATAGATTCTTCTTGTTAAATTCTTTTATGTTTGGATAACTTACTTCTGGATTTTTTAATTCTTCTGTTCCAAACAAACTTATCTGTCCATCAATATTTCTTCTTTTATCACTAGATATATTTTCAATTAACTTCTCATGTACTGCAAGCATTTTCGATCTAAAAACCTTAAAATCATCTAATGCCCCAGCCTTTATTAAACATTCAACTGCACGTTTATTTATAGCTGATGGATCCATTTTGTTTATAAAATCTACTAAAGACTCAAATTTACCTTTTTCTTCTCTTGCTTTGACTATACTGTCAACAACATTTCCACCAACATTTTTTATAGCAGCCATTCCAAATCTAATTTTATCATCTTTAACTGTAAACCTTGAGAAACTTTCATTTATATTAGGAGGCAAAACTTGAATTCCTAATTCTTCTGCTATCCCAATATAATAAGCTACTTTTTCATTAATTCCCATAATTGAATTAAGCATAGCAGCAAGCATCTCTACTGGATAGTATTTCATAAGATATGCTGTTTGATAACCTACAACTGCATAAGCAGCCGCATGGGATTTATTGAAAGCATATGAAGCAAAATCCATCATGTTATCAAATATCTTATTTGCTACTTCTTCACTTATTCCATTTCTTATACATCCTGGAACGATAACTTCGTCCCCTTCAAGAATACCATGAATGAAGTTCTTTCTTTCTTCTTCCATGACCTTGTGTTTCTTTTTGGACATGGCTCTTCTAACCATATCACTACGTCCCATAGAATATCCAGCTAACTTTCTAACAATCTCCATTACCTGTTCCTGGTAAACCATAACTCCATAGGTAACATTTAGCACACCCTCTAATTCAGGTGTTTCATACTGAACTTTATCTGGATTTTTCTTGCACTCTATATACCTTGGTATCTCAGCCATTGGACCTGGTCTATATAACGATATTCCAGCTATGATATCTTCCAAATTATCAGGCTTTAATTCCTTCATGAAGGAAGTCATTCCCGCTGATTCTAATTGGAATACCCCTGCTGTGTTTCCTTCACCTATCATTTTATAGACTTCTTTATCATCAAAATCAATTTTATCTAAATCAATATCGACTCCTCTATTCTCTTTAACCATCTTTATTGCATCACTCATAACAGTTAAAGTTCTAAGACCAAGGAAATCCATTTTTAGAAGTCCAAGCTCTTCCAAGGTATTCATACCAAATTGTGTTACTATCATTTCATCATTTTTTTGAAGTGGTACATATTCAACCAATGGTTTTGATGCTATAACTACCCCTGCAGCATGCGTTGATGAATGCCTTGGTAAGCCTTCTAAATCCATTGAAACGTCAATTAGTGTTTTTATTCTTTCATCACTATCATAGGCAACCTTTAATTCTGGATTCAAATCTAAGGCTTTCTCAATTGTAATTCCAAGCATTGTTGGTATCATCTTCGCAATTTTATCCACTTCTGTATAGCTATAATTCATAGCTCTTCCAACATCTCTTATACACAGTCTAGCTGCCATAGTACCAAAAGTTATTATTTGAGATACATTATCTGCACCATATTTCTCAACAACATAATCTATCACTTCTTGACGTCTTTCGTAGCAGAAGTCACTATCTATATCCGGCATGGATACTCTTTCTGGATTTAGGAAACGTTCAAAGATCAAACTGTACTTTATAGGATCTATCTTAGTAATTCCTAAAGTAAATGCAACAATAGATCCAGCTGCTGATCCTCTTCCTGGACCTGTAGGTATTCCATGATCATATGAAAACTTAATGAAATCCCAAACAATTAAGAAATAATCTATATATCCCATTTGTTTGATTACTCCAAGTTCATATTCTAATCTATCCACATATTCTTTAGCTTTTTCAGAGTTTTCCACAATTTTATTAACTTCTGTGTAATTTAGCTCTTTATTTCTTAATTCTTCAAATACATCATATCTTTCAATCAAACCTTTATAGCAAGTATCTTTTAAATACTCATAAGGATCCTGTCCCTCTTCTAAAGGAAACTTTGGAAGCTTTGATTCATGAAACTTATACTCGTAATTACACTGTTCTGCAATTTTCATTGTATTTTCTAAGGCCTCTGGTACATATGAAAACATATCATACATTTCCTCAGGTGATTTCAAATAAAACTGATCTGACGGATATCTTCTCCTATTAGGATCATCTATGGTTTTAGCTGTTTGGATACACATTAATACGTCATGGGATTTTGAATCTTCTTTATTTATATAGTGAACATCATTTGTAACAATCAATGGTATTCCAGTTTCTTTAGATAATTTCATATTATCCTCATTAACTTTCTTCTGCTCTTCCATACCATGATCTTGTAATTCTAGATAAAAATCTCCGTTAAAGATATCTTTATATTTTAATGCGACTTCTTTAGCCTTTTCATAATTTCCCTTAAGCAAATTTGACTGAACTTCTCCACCTAAGCACGCACTTAAAGCAATTAAACCTTCACTGTGCTCTCGTAAATAATCACAATCAACTCTAGGCTTATAATAAAACCCTTCAATCGAAGCTATTGATGCAATCTTCATTAAGTTTTGATATCCAATTTCATTTTTTACTAATAAAACTAAATGATAAGTTGAATTTTCTTTATCAGGCTGCTTAATATGCATTGATTTAGGTACTACATATATTTCACACCCTAAAATTGCTTTTATATCATTTTCTTGAGCAGCCTTAAAAAAATCCACAAGTCCATACATGACCCCGTGGTCTGTTATCGCTATGCTGTCCATACCTTTTTCTTTAGCAGCTTTCATAAGCTTTTTTATTTTGCCAGAACCATCTAACAAACTATATTCTGTATGTAGATGTAAATGACAAAATTGCTTTTCCTTCTCCATGTAACTCCTCCTCTCCTTATGATAATTATATCCATAAGTCATTTGAAATTGTCTGCTTTTTAATTATAGCAATCTAAAACTATTTTTTATATAACTTTATCTCAAAAATCGCAAATAACCAAAATCTCAATTCAAATCATTATTGATTGAAATTTTGGTTATCCTTTACAATTGAAAATCTAAAGTTTTACTTCCTTCCATATAAGGACCTATAACCTTTTTGACTTTTTCAACGTGGAACTCATTCACATCATAAGCCAAATAATCTTCTTCATTATCAAATCTTGTTATGATTCCTATATCATAACTTCTGTCACTTCTAATGGTGTCTACTCCAACTTCTAATTTCTTTAATTCTTTAATTTCCCCATTCATAGATAATAAAGTATTTTCTACAAATTTCAAGTTATCTGTTGTTGGTTCCTTTAATTTAAAAAGTACAATATGCGTAAACATAACACCACTCCTTCAGTTATCAGTTTACAGTGCACAGTTTACAGTTAGAAGTAAACAGTTGGCAGTTGGCTTATTCTCCAACTGTAAATTCTAAACTGTGCACTGCCTAGTTGTTTGTTCTTAATTCTTCTGCTATTTTCTCAATTTTTCTTAATCTATGATTAATACCTGATTTTCCTATTGGAGGATCAAGCATTTCTCCTAATTCCTTTAAAGATTCATCTGGATAATTTAATCTTAATTCTGCAATTTCTCTTAGGTTCTCTGGAAGTCTTTGAAGTCCAATCTGTGATTGAATTAATTTTATGCTTTCAACTTGTCTTACTGCTGCATTTACAGTTTTTGAAAGATTAGCTGTTTCACAATTAACAAGTCTATTTACATTATTCCTCATTTCCTTCATTATCCTTATATTTTCAATTTCCAACAAAGATGAATGAGCTCCAATTATATTAAGCAAATCTACAATTTGCTCACCTTCCTTAATATACACTATAAAACTGTTTTTTCTTTGTATCACTTTAGAGTTCAACTTAAATGTATTAATAAGATTAGATAAATCTTTTGCGTATTCCTCACTATGAGTTACAAATTCCAAGTGATAGGTTTTTTCTGGATTACTAATACTTCCTCCACCAATAAAAGCGCCTCTTATATATGCCTTTTTAGCACTTTCTTCCTTAAAAACATTATCTTCTATTCTGTAATCTAAACTCATTATACCATCAATTTCTTTAAGTATACCAGTTTCATTTAGCAGACCTCTAACGCCCATTTCTTCTGATATTACAACCATGTAGATATTATTCTTTTTTAAAGAATTACTTTTTTTAACCATTAATTTTGAATGAATATCACAGTGGTCCTTTAAAAGTGTAAATATTAATCTTGCACTTGCTGGATTTTCTGTGGTCATTTTAAAGCTAAGTCCACTTCCACTAAAAGCTAATGTACCACTTACTTTCATTATAGCTGATATTTCTGCCAATGCTTCTTCCCTTGAAATATCTATATATCTGCATATTTCTCCTTTAACTTTAGATGAAAATGACATTTTATTTCCTTCCTTATCTATACAAATTATCAATTATCAATTATCAATTATCAATTATCAATTATCAATTATCAATTATCAATTATCAATTATCAATTATCAATTATCAATTATCAATTATCAATTATCAATTATCAATTATCAATTATCAATTATCAATTATGGGTATTTTAATTCGTTGTTAATTTAAATGCAACCTTTAATCATTTTCTTTTCCTTTTTCTTCTCTTACTCTTTCCTTGATTCGTTGTGATAAATACATGTATTCAATGATCTTCTTTTTATCATACAACAACTTCTTTTCCATAATTGTATCTGCTAATATTTCTGCCAATTTATCTGCATCATGTTTTACTAAACCATTCTTAATTTTTACTAAATCCTCACCAACTATTTTTATGCCCAGGCTATTTATGTCTTCTCTGTCTAGTTTCACAAGATCTGCACCATCTTTTTGATATTTTTCTCTTAATTCCTCAGTAATTTCACCTGTATTGGCAATTACATAATCAACAATATCTTTTCCTCCATATTTTAGAAGAACTTTTAAATGGTCAGATACCTTAAAGCCTGTAGTTTCACCTGGTTGAGTCATTATATTCGAAATATAAATTTTAACTGCATCACTTTTTTTAACTTCCTTAGCTATATCTTTAACAAGTAAATTAGAGGTAATACTAGTATATAAACTTCCTGGTCCCATAACTATAGCATCCGCCTCTTTTATTGCTTGTAATGCTTCTGGCAATGCTCTTGCACTTTCTGGTACTATTTTAAATTCCTCTATTCTAGAATTCTGTTTTATTGCTTCTTCCGGAATCTGGGATTCTCCTTCTACAATATTACCATTTTGAAGTTTTGCTATTAATTGCATATTATCTAAAGTAACAGGTATAACTTTCCCTGTTACAGCAAGTACTGAACTCATTTTTTGAACTGCCTCTTCGAAATTATCAGAAATTCCAGCCATTGCAGCTAAGAATAAATTTCCGAAGCTTTGATTTTTTAATCTTCCATCTGAAAATCTATATTGAAGTAAGTCTTCCATTATTGGTTCGGTATCTGCCAATGCTAATATACAGTTTCTTATATCTCCTGGTGGCAACATACCTAAATCTTCTCTCAAAGCTCCTGAGCCACCGCCATCATCACCAACTGTTACTATTGCTGTAATATTTGATGTATAATATTTTAAACCTCTAAGCATTGTTGATAAGCCAGTTCCACCACCTATTACAACGATTTTAGGTCCTTTAACTAACAATCTCTTTTCATATATTAAGCTTTCCATTTTTCTGCTATCTAAAGAGACCTTTATATATCCCCTGTTAATTAATGCTATTATAGATTTCATCATTTCTGTAATAGAAACATATAATACAAATATTCCTGTAACATTTAAAAATACGTAAAAAACTATATAATATATATCATACATTCTATGGTAAACTAGTTCTGTAAAACCATATGCTATAAGCAATATTCCAAAGAGTCCAAATGCCAGCCACCTTTTTACTCTAATTCCTACTTTAAGCCAATCTAATATCCTCATAATTTCTTTTCCCCTTTATGAAGATCTTCAGATACATCTCTATGTTCAATTTTAGAATTGTAACTTTCTTTGTTTAGTCTTTCATAAACTTCATTTGCAATTGCTACTGAGCGATGTCTTCCGCCTGTACATCCAATTGATATTATCAGCTGTCGCTTTCCTTCTTTAATATAATTAGGAATTAGATATTTTAGCATATCCATTAATTTTTCTATAAAATTGACCGTTTCATCCTGTCTTAGCACATATTCTTTAACAGGTTCATCATTACCTGAATATTGCTTTAACTCTGGTATATAAAATGGATTAGGTATAAATCTAACATCAAAAACCAAATCTGAATCCACTGGTATTCCATACTTAAAGCCAAAGCTTAATACTGTAATTGACAATTGCTTTTCAGGATAAATATTATCACCATATGTCTTATTAATTTTATCCCTTAGATCCTTTATCTCATATTTAGATGTATCAATAATATTATCTGCTACATTTTTAACTTCTCTTAATTTTTCTCTTTCTTGCGTAATTCCTGTTAAAACTCTTCCCTCAGGCGATAAAGGATGACTTCTTCTTGTTTCTTTAAATCTCTTTATAAGAACTTCATCTGTTGCCTCTAAAAATAAAATCTCATACTTAAATTCGTTTGTTTTTAAATAACTTAATGCTTCAAAAAAATCATCAAAGAATACTCCGCCTCTAATATCTATAACTAATGCTACTTTTTCAATATTTCCTCCACTTTGAGTACATACTTCTGCAAATTTTGAGATTAACTTTGGTGGAAGGTTATCTACACAAAAATACCCCAAGTCTTCTAAAGTTCTTGTTGCTTGTGTCTTTCCTGCTCCTGAT
Organism: Clostridium saccharoperbutylacetonicum N1-4(HMT); assembly: GCF_000340885.1. Lineage (NCBI taxonomy): Bacteria > Bacillati > Bacillota > Clostridia > Eubacteriales > Clostridiaceae > Clostridium > Clostridium saccharoperbutylacetonicum. Next base: position 6,166,069 of record NC_020291.1, read on the forward strand.
AATCCTGTAACTATAACAAATCTCATACTACACACTCCCTTTGCCAAAGATAAATAATTCATTAATTCTTAGTACAATGTTAACAGTAAAATTATATCATACTATCCCTAAAAATGTTCAATAGACAATTGAATATATACTATTTCAATTTATCCTCTCAACACCAATGTAATAATTTTGAAATATAAAAACTAATGCACAATACATTATGCATTGTGCATTAATTTAATAAAATCTGTAAGTTACCTCACAATATGCCTTATATTTTAATCTTCTCCTAAAATTCTAACTTCTGGATATAGATCCACACCAAACTGCCTTTTTACTTCGTCCTTAACATGATATATTACAGCTAATACATCTTTGGCAGTTCCATTACCTTTGTTGATAACAAATCCTGCATGTTTTTCTGAAACACATGCCCCACCTATAGTAAATCCTTTTAATCCAGCATCTTGAATCAATTTACCTGCAAAATGTCCTTCTGGTCTCTTAAAGGTACTTCCTGCTGATGGATATTCTAGCGGTTGTCTTTCTACTCTTCTTGTAGTCAATTCGTCAACTCTAGCTTGAATTACAGCCTTTTGTCCTGGAACTAATGCAAAAGTTGCTTTTAATACAACATATCCCTTTTCCATAACTACAGACTTTCTATATCCTAAATTCAATTCTTCCTTAGATAATATTTTTAACTCTTGATTATCATCTAATACTTCAGCACTTTCAATAACAAATGATATTTCTCCATCATACGCTCCTGCATTCATAAATACAGCTCCACCTATACTTCCTGGAATTCCACATGCAAATTGAAATCCTGATAAAGAGTTTTCTGTGGCTTTCTCAGATACATCCTTAAGCAATGCACCACATTCAGCAATAACTTTATTATCAATACATTCTATTTTATTTAACTCACATAATTTTATAACTACGCCTCTAATTCCGCCATCCCTAACCAAAAGGTTAGATCCATTTCCAATAACATAAAAAGGAATTTTATTTTCTTTACAAATTGTAATACTATCTCTTATTTGTTGAATATTTGTTGGGATTAAAAGTATATCTACTGGCCCACCAACCTTAAAATATATATGCTCACTCATTTTTGCATTTAATTGAATTTGCGATTCTTCGTATATTTCCTCAAACAAATCCTTATACTTTCCATAATGTTCCATGCCAAAACTCCTCAAAATTTATCTATATTTATTTGCATTATGTATAATAATTCATACATGTTATAATAATCTATTTATTACCTTAATACAAGTAAACTTTCTTCCGTATTATTATAGCATAATTTATTTACTTTGTTCATGTTTTTTAAAATATGCCATAATACTGCTTGCAGCCTTATTATCAATGGATTCAGTTTCAAGTAGTTCTTCTAAAGTAGCTTTCTTAATATTATCTATACTTCCAAATTTCATAAGAAGCGACATCCTTCTCTTTTGTCCTATATTTGGGATATCATCTAGTATTGAATGTAATGTTCTTTTATCTCTTAAACTTCTATGGTAAGTAATTGCAAACCTGTGAACCTCATCTTGAATTCTTCTTATTAACTGCATCAAATTAGAATTTCTATTAATTATCAGCTCGTTATTATTATAAATTATACCTCTTGTTGCATGATGATCATCTTTTACCAATCCACAAACAGGGATATCTATTCCTAACTTATCTAAAACTTCTAATGCTATATTCACTTGTCCCTTTCCACCATCCATCATAATTAGATCTGGAAAATTAGAAAACTTTCCATTTGAAAATTTAAGTTCCTTTTGTTGAATTTCTTGAATTTCCTTTAGTCCATGGGAAAATCTTCTTTCTAAAATTTCTCTCATGCTATCATAGTCATTAGCATTTTTTACAGTTTTTATTCTAAATCTTCTATAATCACTATTTTTAGCTTTACCTTCTTCAAATACAATCATTGAACCAACTGAATCAACCCCTTGTATATTAGATATATCATAAGCTTCTACTCTAAATGGAATATCATCAAGTTCTAGTAATTCTTGTATTTGCTCTAAAGAGTTTAAATTTATTGCTTTATCTCTTAATATTTTATCCTTAAATTGATCTAGTGTAACTTTTGCATTGCTTTTTACTAATTCAAGCATTTCTTTTTTTTCACCTTTAATTGGAACCTTAACCAAAACCTTCGAACCACGTTTTACACTTAAAAATTCTTCTAAGGTATCTATTTCATCACTTTCTGGAATATAAATAGTTTTAGGCACTTTAGGTGTTCCTCCATAAAAAGAAACAATAAACTGCGAAATGATTACTTTATTATCTTCATCTGCACTATTTTCTATAATCAAATGTTCCCTTCCTATAATCTTACCATCTCTTAAGAAAAATACCTGGATACAGCAATCTTTTTCATCTTTATAAATATTAATAAAATCTTCATCATTTTCCTGAGATTTAAAAACTTTTTGCTTTTCAGCTATATTTTTAATTGCTAAAATCTTATCTCTTAAGGATGCTGCTTTCTCAAATTCTAAATTAGTTGAAGCTTCCTGCATTTCTTCTTTTAATTTATTTAAAAGTGACTTATCTCTGCCACTTAAAATATCCATGATTTCACTTATCATATTTCCGTATTCAGCCTTTGAGATTCGTCCTTCACATGGTGCATTACATCTTTTTATATGATAGTTTAAACAAGCTCTTGTTGGAGTTCCATTTTCAGTGATTAGTTTCTTACAGGTCCTTAACAAAAATATTTTTTTAATTAAATTAATCGTCTCATGTACATCTCCTGCATTAGGATATGGTCCAAAATACTTATTTCCATCCTTTGCATAATTTCTAGTTATAAAAACTCTAGGAAAATCTTCATTAACGGTTATTTTTATAAAAGGATAAAACTTATCATCCTTTAATAAAATATTATATTTAGGACTATATTTTTTTATTAAATTACATTCAAGTATTAAAGCCTCCATCTCAGAATCTGTTACTATGTACTCAAATTCAGCAATCTTTTTAACCATTGCTTTTACTTTTTCTGAATGATTTTTTGAATTTTGAAAGTATTGTCGCACTCTATTTTTTAATATTTTTGCCTTACCAACATAAATAACCTCTCCAAGGGCGTTTTTCATTAAATAAACACCTGGTTTATCAGGCAAAATCTTTAACTGTTCTTTAAAATCAAACATATAATCTATCTTCTCCTCGCCTAATAACTTACAATTAACAATTGTCATATTCAAAAAAGTTTCAATGAGAAAGTTCATGTTTCCAAATATACAAGCTCCAATTAAAAAGTTCGAAAAATTAAATATAAACTTTCGCTCCTCACTTCTGGTACACTTACTTTTCTTTTAGATTTTCTTGAATTAGTATGTATAATTTTAATTTATATATTTACTTTCTTAAATACATAATATAACGTTTTTGCATATACATAAATACCTCAGAGAAAATTACTCTGAGGTAAAATATTACTTAAGCACCGCTGATCTTATGAGTTTTCCTGCTATTGGAGCTGCTGCACTTGCTCCATATCCACCATTTTCCACTATTACAGCAACTGCAATTTTAGGATCATTTGCAGGTGCAAAGGCTATAAACCAAGAATGAGGTGTAGCGCTTTCACCATTTTTAAGATTATAATCCGCTGTACCAGTCTTTCCAGCTGCATTAGTCCCTTGGAAAAAACTCCATATATCAAGTTTTGAATCAACTAGATTTTTCATATAATCCTTTATAATAGCTGCATTAGCTTCGCTAATAACTCTCTTATTAACTTTAGGTGAAATTGTTCTAATTACATTGCCATCTTTATCTACAACTTGATTAACAAGTCTAGGCTCCATCATTTGGCCATCATTAGCTACTGTACTTGCAACCAAAGCCATTTGCATTGGTGTTGCTAAGATACTGCTCTGCCCAATTCCTGATTGAGCAATATTTCCAACCTCCGCTTTTGACAACTTAGGAAAATTGCTTTTTGCTATAGCAAAACCATCTGAATCAACACTATTGTTAAAACCAAAGTTTTCAGCTGTGGTTTTCAATTTATCATTTCCAAGCTCCATTGCCAAGGTTCCAAAAACAAAATTACTAGACAATCTATAAGCATCTTTTAAATTTATAGTTCCATTTACTTCTCCATCATCATTACTTAAAGATTGTTTCTCATTAAATACTATTTTTCCTGTATCGTCAAAGGTTCTACTTGTAACTCCAGGCATATTTTCTAATGCACTAGCAAGAGTAACTGTCTTAAAAGTAGAACCTGGTGGATAAAGACCAATAGTTGCTCTATTAATAAGCGGAGTATCATCTGCACTTCCTGAATTAGCTGCCTTCATTGAGTTTCCCAAATCATTTGGATTATAAGTTGGCTTAGATACCATAGCTAACACTTCTCCTGTTTTAGGATTTAATGCAACCACAGCCCCTTTTCTATCTCCAAGCGCATCATATGCAATTTTTTGAAGCGTTGGGTCTAAGGTTGTTATAAGCCCATTACCCACTTTATCTTCATCTTCTTTTCTACTTTCAAACATCTTTTTGACTTTATCAAAGCTAAAGTCTTTTGTCAGATTCAAAAAATTATTTGTAAGCTTACTATAAGTTCTTAGTTCCTTATCATAACTATCTTCTAGACCTGCTAATCCATAAACTGGATCAACATAGCCTAAAGCATGAACATATAAATCCCCATTGACGTAAGTTCTCTTTTGATTTAAAGCATTTACTCTAGAACTTGTTGTTAATGGATTTTTGTCTCTATCGTATATCGTTCCTCTTAAAACTTCATTTCGTATTGCCCAAAGTCTTTTATTTCCTTGCTCATTAGCCAAATTATCAGCCAAAAAAACTTGAAAATATGCTATATAAGATATAAGTGCTACAAAACAAAATAAGAAAACAACCATTACTTGTTTTACACTGTTTGAAACATTCTTCAATTTTTAGTCCTCCTCTGATATCTTCTGAAGTATTGCAAGTGCAAAAAACATAGTTACTATCGAAGATCCTCCATAACTTATAAGAGGCAGTGTAATTCCTGTAAGAGGTATTACCGAAAAGACACCTCCGATTATAACTAAAACCTGACATGCTATCATAGCACTAAATCCTACAGTATTAAGCATAGAAAATCTATCTTTAACTCTAAATGCTGCCCTCATTCCTCTGTAGAAAAACAAGAAATATATTATCATAATACCAAGTCCAAATACCATTCCCAATTCTTCACAAATTACAGCAAAGATTAAGTCTGAAGTATTAACAGGTATAAAACCAGGATATCCTTGCCCTAAACCCGAACCAAACATTCCACCAGATGAAATAGCATATAGTCCTTGAACTATTTGATATCCTCCAGTGTCAATATATTTCCACGGATTTTTCCAAACTTGAACTCTTACTCTTACATGTGAAAATAAATTATATGCAATTACTGATCCTATTACAAACAATACAAAACAAATTACAACATACTTCTTCTTGCCAGTTGCAAGATAAACCATTGTTAAGGCTATTCCAAAAAATATTAATGCTGATCCTAAGTCTTTCTGTAAAACCAAACAACCTAGTGCATACATTACCACTAATGCAGGCTTCCAAAGCTGCCTAAAATCTTCTGCTATGTTGCTTTTATCTTCATATTTCTGCAACGCTGATGCCAAGTACAATATAAAGGTTATCTTTCCAAATTCAGATGGCTGAAATCCCCCTATTCCTGGTATAGTAACCCAGTTGGTTGCTCCATAAGTTTCTTGGTGTGCTAGCAATGCCATAGGCATTATAACTATTGTCATAATCAAATATATTTTTTCATATTTTCCAAAATCCCGCACATCTGGTATAGCCACAACAAGAAAAATAAATGCTATCACTCCACCTGTGAACCATGCTAATTGCTTAATGGCAACACTAGTATCTAATCTATATAATACAGCTATTCCTATTACTGCTAATATGCATGCAAACATAATTAAAAATTTATCACCATGAGGATAAAACTTTCTAATTAAGATTTGCGTCGCTGTTATTAAAGCACATACTATAAGTCCCATATATAAAGCACCTTTATCCACATCATCTTTTAATATTGCGAGATTTGTAAATAATGCCATACATAATAGATAAGTTAAAAGTAACAACTTTACCTCATCCTTTTTAATCTTCAAACTATATCACCTCATTATATACTTACGTCCTTTTAGCTTTTGCAAGGCTCAGTAAAAGATATAATTTTATAATTAATCTTATACTGAGCCTCGTTATTTATAGCTATATTTATATATCCAATTAATCATAATACATTTTTTATCCTAAGATTTTAAAAATTACATTTCCAATTTTTATTTCATCTTTATTTGATAACTTCACTTTACCAGTTATTTTTGTTCCATTTAAATAAGTCCCATTTGTACTATTCAAATCTTCTAAAAACAGCGAATCGTTTCTGACTAAAATTTTAGCATGATTTCCTGAGATATGTTGCTCATTCAGTACAATTAAATTATCACCTTTTCTACCTATGGTTAAGTCAGATCTAATTGGAATAATAGAACCTTCCTTTAACTCTTTCACACTTCCAGAACTCATAATTTCTAATCCATAATTCCCTTTTACAACTGTTGGACGCCTTTTTTTGCCTCCATTTTTAACATCCTTATACATTATCTTCAATGCATAATATATTATTACATATAGTATAACAATAAAAACTAATCCAAAAATTCCAGCTATTATTTTCGAAAAACTCATATATTCACCTCAATATTTATTCCTGCATAATGGCATATATTGCAATTATCTATATTCAATACTCAATTATAAATCAATGTTGATTTTCTTAGAGAATCTTTAAGTTTTGAAAAATTCTTTTTGCTATATAAAATTCACTTTTAAACTTTTCATAATATTTATATACCTTCTTAATGATTATACAACAAAAAAACAACTATGACATAAAAAAGTATTACAATTAGATTAACAATTGCATAATACAATTGTTAATCTAATACTTACTTCTTACTATAATATCTTATTTAAATATATCCCTGTATATGACTTTTTCTCTTTACATAGTTGTTCTGGAGTTCCTGTCTTAATTACAGTACCTCCCTTATCTCCACCTTCTGGTCCTAAATCAATTAAATAATCTGCACATTTTATCATATCTAGATTATGTTCAATAACAACAACAGTATTTCCTGCATCTACTAACCTTTGCAGAATTTCAATCAGCCTACTTACATCATCTACATGCAATCCAGTTGTTGGTTCATCTAAAATATATAAAGTCTTTCCAGTACTTCTTTTTGATAATTCATATGCTAATTTTATTCTTTGAGCTTCACCACCAGATAATTGAGTTGATGGCTGACCTAGCCTAATATATCCTAATCCTACATCATTTAAAGTTCTTAGCTTATTTTCGATTCTAGGTATGTTTTCAAAAAACCTTAATGCTTCTTCAACTGTCATATTAAGAACATCATCTATATTCTTTCCTTTGTATTTCACTTCTAAAGTTTCCCTATTGTATCTTTTTCCTTTACATACTTCACAAGGCACATATACATCTGATAAAAACTGCATTTCAATTTTTATAATTCCATCTCCAGAACAAGCTTCACATCTTCCACCTTTAACATTGAAACTAAATCTGCCTTGTTTATAGCCTCTCATTTTAGCTTCTGTAGTTTGTGAAAACAGTTCTCTTATTATATCAAAAGTTCCTGTATATGTAGCAGGATTAGAACGTGGTGTTCTTCCTATAGGACTTTGATTTATGTCTATAATCTTATCTATGTTTTCATACCCAGTTATTTCTTTGTGATTTCCAACTGGATTTTTACTTCTGTTTACTAACTTATTTAAGCCTTTGTAGAGAATTTCATTTACTAATGTACTTTTCCCAGAACCTGAAACTCCTGTAACCATTGTTAAAGTACCAAGTGGGATAGATACATTTACATTCTTTAAATTATTTTCTTTTGCACCAACAATTTTAATATTTTGCCCATTTCCTTTTTTTCTTATCTTTGGCGTCTCTATGAATTTCTTACCAGTTAGGTATTGACCTGTTATTGATTTTTCACAAGCCTTCACTTCTTCAATAGTTCCAGCTACAATAACCTCTCCTCCATGTTCCCCTGCACCTGGACCAATATCTACTATATAATCTGCTTCTTTCATAGTATCTTCATCATGTTCTACCACAACTACTGTATTTCCAACGTCTCTTAAATTTTTCAAAGTATTTATTAACCTATCATTATCTCTTTGGTGTAACCCGATGCTAGGTTCATCCAAAATATATAATACTCCCATAAGTGCTGAACCAATTTGTGTAGCGAGTCTTATCCTTTGTGATTCACCACCAGATAAAGTTCCAGAATTTCTTGATAAACTTAAATAATCAAGACCAACATCTAATAAGAATTTTAATCTATTCTTTATTTCTCTTACAATTTGATCACTAATAATTTTATTCTTTTCTGAAAATTCTATTCCATTTATAAATTCTAATTCTTCTTTTATAGACATGCTTGTAAATTCATATATATTTTTCTCGCCTACAGTAACTGCCAATACTTCTTTTTTTAATCTAGCGCCATTACATTTAGGACATAGATCATTACTCATATATTGCTCAATTTCAGTCTTAATAATATCAGAATTACTTTCTCTATATCTTCTATTTAATGCATTGATTTCACCTTCGAAGGCATAGTTGTATAATGCCTTAACTCCATCTTTAACATACTCAACCTTAAGTTTCTTTCCCTCTGTTCCATATAGTAACAAATCAATATGTTTTCTATCTAAATCTTTTAATTGCATATTTAAATCTAATCCATATTCTTTATTTAATGCCTTTAGTATTGCATATGTCCAAGAATCTTCTTTAAGTCTACCATTTCCCCAGCTTGCCACAGCGCCTTCCATAATACTTAATTCTTTATTAGGTATAACCAGCTTTTCGTCTATCTCAAGCAAGGTTCCAATTCCATCACAATGATCACACTTTCCATATGGAGCGTTAAATGAAAATAATCTAGGAGCTAACTCATCTATACTTATACCACAATCTGCACAAGCAAAATTTTCACTAAACAAAGTATCTTCTCCACCAATAACACTTGCTATTACTAGTCCTTCTCCCATTTTTAATGATGATTCTATAGATTCCGTAAGTCTTCCTTCAATGCCATCTTTTATAACAATTCTATCTATAACAGCTTCAATATTATGTTTTTTATTTTTATCTAACTTTACCTCTTCTTCAGTTAAGTCATAAATTTCTCCATCAATTCTAGCTCTTACAAATCCATTTTTCTTTATATTTTCTAATACTTTTTCATGAGTACCTTTTCTACCTTTAATTACAGGCGATAATATTTGAAGCTTTGTTTTATCACCATAGCTCATGATCTTATCAACGATTTGATCAACTGACTGTTTAGATATTTCCTTTCCACACTTTGGACAATGTGGAATTCCAACTCTTGCATACAACAATCTTAAATAGTCATAAATTTCTGTGATTGTTCCTACAGTAGATCTTGGATTTTTACTTGTAGTCTTTTGGTCTATTGATATTGCTGGTGATAATCCTTCAATATTTTCAACATCTGGCTTATCCATTTGCCCTAAAAATTGTCTTGCATAAGAAGATAAAGATTCCACATATCTTCTTTGCCCTTCTGCATATAATGTATCAAAAGCTAAAGAAGATTTACCTGATCCTGATAATCCTGTAAATACAACTAGCTTATCTCTTGGTATTTCCAAACTAACATTTTTTAAATTATTTACTTTTGCACCTTTAATTATTATTTTATCGTTCATAACAACCCCCTGGATTCAGTTAACCGTTTGTGCCCTTTAGGGTATCATGTGGACAATTTACAGTTAACAGTTTTTTGATTTCAGTCTTTTCATTCTTATTTTTTACCTTGATTGAGCTGTATAAATTTCTTCTTCCTCAACTCTTAACTCCTAATTCTAAGCTTTCAACTCATTTATTATATCTCTAAGCTCTGCTGCTCTTTCAAATTGAAGATTTTTAGCTGCTAAAAGCATTTCTTCTGTAAGTTGTTTAATCAACTTATCTTTTTCTTTTTTATTAAGTTTCTTCTTATTATCAACTTTATATTCTTCAACTTCTTCAGCAATTTTTGTTGCCTCTATTACTTCTCTTACCTCTTTAATTATTGTAGTTGGAACAATTCCATTTTTATCATTATATTCCTTTTGTATTGCTCTTCTTCTTTCTGTTTCTTTCATAGCCTTATCCATAGATTTAGTTATATTATCTGCATACATTATAACTTTACTCTCAGAATTTCTTGCTGCCCTACCTATTGTTTGAATCAATGAAGTTTCTGATCTTAAGAAGCCTTCTTTATCAGCATCTAAAATTGCAACTAAAGCAACCTCTGGTATATCCAACCCTTCTCTTAAAAGATTGATTCCAACTAATACATCATATTCTCCAAGTCTCAAATCTCTTATAATTTTCATTCTTTCAATAGTATCAATATCAGAATGCATATAAGTAGTTTTTACACCAAGCTCTGTCAAATATTTAGTTAAATCTTCTGACATACGCTTAGTCAGAGTTGTTATTAAAATCCTAAATCCACGTTCTACAGTTTTATTAATTTCTCCATACAAGTCGTCAATTTGACCTTTTATTGGTTTTATAACTATTTCTGGATCCAATAATCCTGTTGGTCTTATAATTTGTTCTGCAATTTCTTCTGAATTATCTATTTCATAGGCAGATGGAGTTGCACTTACAAAAACCACTTGATTAATTTTCTCTTGAAATTCTTCAAATTTTAAAGGTCGATTATCATATGCACACGGAAGTCTAAATCCATAATCAACTAATGTATTCTTTCTAGACCTGTCTCCTGCATACATTGCTCGAACTTGTGGTAAAGTTACATGACTTTCATCAATAAACATTAAAAAGTCTTCTGGAAAATAATCTATTAGTGTCTTAGGCGGAGTTCCACCCGCTCTACCATCTAATATTCTAGAATAATTTTCAATTCCACTACAATATCCCATTTCTTTAATCATTTCAATGTCATAGTTTGTCCTTTGCCTTAATCTTTGTGCTTCTAAAAGCTTATCTTGAGCATTAAGTTCCCTTAATCTTTCTTCTAATTCCTCTTCAATTCTACCAATAGATTTATCGATAGTTTCCCTTGAAGTAGCAAAATGGGAGGCAGGAGTTATAGCAACATGATTTCTTTCTCCGATAATTGTCCCAGTTAAAACATCAAATTCTCTTATTCTATCAATTTCATCCCCAAAGAACTCGATTCTGATACCTTTATTTGAATAGGATGCAGGAATTATATCTAAAGAATCTCCTCTAACTCTAAAGGTTCCTCTAGAAAAGTCTATATCATTTCTCTCATATTGAATTTCAATTAATTCTTTAATAACTTCATTTCTCTCTTTTTCCATTCCAGTCCTAAGACTTATGGTTAATTTCTTATATTCATCTGGATTACCTAATCCATATATACAAGAAACAGATGCTACAATAATTACATCCCTTCTTTCGAAAAGTGCTGATGTGGCTGAGTGTCTTAATTTATCAATTTCATCATTTATAGATGCATCTTTTTCAATAAACGTATCTGTTTGAGGCACATATGCTTCTGGTTGATAATAATCATAATATGAAACAAAATATTCAACTATATTATCAGGAAAAAATTCTTTAAATTCCGAACATAATTGTGCTGCTAGAGTCTTATTATGAGCTAAAATCAAAGTAGGTCTTTGAACTCGTTCTATTACATTTGCCATAGTAAATGTTTTTCCCGATCCAGTTACTCCAAGCAATGTCTGACCTCTATGTTTATTGTTTAATGAGTTAACCAACTTATCAATAGCCTGTGGCTGATCTCCTGTTGGTTTAAATTTAGACTGTATTTTAAATTCTCCCAAATGTATCGCCTCCATCTCGAACAAGCATTCGCATATAATTATATTCTACTTGCCCTTAAGTATTAAGTCAATAAGTTATATTAATTTTCTATATAATAATAAAAGTGGCAAAGCCACTTTTATTATTTATTTTCTTTATCATCTTCTTTATTATCTTTTATATCTATTTTTTTGTGTTCTATACTATCCGATTTTTTTATTTTGCTAAGCACACTATTAAAACTATCATCTTCAATTGGTACCATTTCTTCTTTTTCTACATTTCTGGGTACTAATAAAATTCCCAGCCTAGTATTTTTATTATGTCTAAAATTAATATCTTTTATTACACCACTAGAATCTTTAATTTTCATTATAGTATTATATAAATTTTCCTTTATAATTGCGTAAACTTCTGTCTCAGAATTGATGATCTTATCATTTATAGATAAAACTTTACTTTCAATATCAATTCCATACTCTTTCATCTTAGAATCTGTTGAAATTTCTAAAACCACTAAGCCTTCACTATCACTTACAAACTTAGGTACTCCTCTTTCTTCATTCCTTACTTGACGCTTTAACATAAATTCATGGGCAGTTGGCATGAAAGCTAGTACTAACATTTCTCCCACAATCCCAATCCTAGTAATTTGAGATGCGGCTATCAAAATTAATCCATAAATTAATATGTGCACCCCTGATGATATTGCCTTTCCTCTTTTAGTCTTTGTAAAAGTAACTGAAGAATATCCTAATATTGTGTAAAAAGGAAATATTGAAACTACACTGCTTGCTAACAATGCAAGTGCTGAAGGTGATTTAATTGACGGCCACCAATTAGGATTTTGTATTAATTCTGTTGTATAACTTGAAGTCGATCTGTCAATATTCACTGCAATCATTATAGCTATAGGCAGCACCCAATATCTTCTAAGTGCGTATCCGCCCAAAATTTTACCATTCCTATTTGTAAATACTGGAACTGCTCCTCTATCTCCATCTATCATTACTAACACACCCTCTACAATATGAAATACCCCTACAAGAAGTATTAAATAAAGTATATCAATATCTAGTTTTAAAATCTGTGAAGATTGTGGTACCGCTATATTAAGTACCTTAATAATAATACTCACAAATCCCAAAATAGCTCCCGAATAAGAAAAGCATATTAACCTTGGCTTAATAAATGCTAATAATATAGATATCATAAAGAGATAAGATATTCCTGAATTATCACTAAATACTACTCCTAGGCTTGTAAGAATCAAACTTCCGATACATCCCCCTATAATCCCTAAAACAAGTTGAGATAGCGTAAGTTCAACAAGTGAATTTACACTACCTCCTAAAATCATTTTTTGCATAGATACTACTTTTTTATTCTTCAAATACAATACTATCATTAAAGAAATTAATAAAAAAACTAATGGGGGCGTAACTATAGCACCAGCTACATTTCGCAATGTATATATTAATAAACTCATTTTATCCCCCCTACTGCAATTTTTCCTCTATTTTTTGAATCGCTGTTTTCAATTGTTCATCTGTATTTTTATCATATCCGGTTTCATCTATACCCACAGCCGTTTCGACTTCGAAATCAGGTTTAATTCCTATATTATGAATATTTTCACCATTGGGTGTATAATACTTTGAAATCGTCACTTTAAGGCCGCCAATGTTATCTTTAAGCTGAATTGGTAATTGAGTTATCCCTTTTCCAAATGTAGTCTTTCCTACCAATGTTGCAGCCTTATAATCCCTAAGTGCTCCTGTTACAACTTCAGATGCACTTGCACTATTTTTATTAACCAATAGCACTAGTGGCATTCCTTCTGCATCACCTCCAATTGACAAAGAATCATACCTATTATCATATTTATCAATTGTATAAGTTATTATTTTATCCTTTGGAATAAACTGCGATGCAACCTTTACTGCTTGTGATAATAAACCACCAGGATTTTCTCTCAAATCTAATATTAAGCCTTTCATTCCCTGACTTTTCAACTGATCAATAGTATTTTTGAAATTGTCAGCTGTATTTTCATCATTAAAAGTCTTTATTCTTATATATCCTATTGATTCATTTAACATATTTCCTATTACTGGTTCAGTTTTTACTGTATCACCTACTAATTTTATCTCAATTTCTCCAGCATTAGCTCTTTTGATTGTCAATTTTACACCAGTATCATTAGAGGTAGAAATTAAAGCAACCGCCTTATCAATATCATTCCCTGACACTTCAACATCATTGACTTTTTCAATCACATCATTTGCAATTATTCCTGCTTTATCTGCTGGTCCACCCTTGACAGTTTCTACAACTACTAGTTGTTGATCTTTTGCAGCTACAGTAATACCTATATGTGTTACATTTCCATTACTTTCTTTAATTAATGCTTGAAATTCTTCAGGAGTTTTAAATACTGTATATGGATCTCCTAATGAATTTGTCATTCCTTTAATTGCACCTACGAGTAATTTATTATCATCAATTTCTCCATCATACTTCTCCAAAAGAGTATCTCTAACTGTAAAAAGTGCTGAATACTTGCTTTTATCATTAATTTGCTTTGCAGCACTCACAACATCTTGAGATGGCATATTCACTAAAAATATGCCTTTAGTTGCTATATAGTTTCCTGATAAAAATGCAGCTAACATTATTACTACTAAAAAAAGTGTTACTGGAATTAATCCTAATTTTCTTCTTTCTTTTTTGTTTGCAAATATATATCTTTTTGATTCCTTCACCTATAAAGACTTCCTTTCATATGCATTATACATATAATCCCAATGAGTATCTTCATAGACTTAGTGGATTATTATGTAGAACCCCACGATTTTATGGTGTTAGATTTTATTAATTCATCTCATTATATTTATCTTTATACTTATTTGCAAAAATTATACCTCTAAAAATTTTCTTAATGCAATTATACTTGCAACTCCACCAACAACAATTCCACCAAGTGCAAATTGCCATGATAAAGATGCCAATATGTAAGCTGTTGGTACAAGACTTATATAGGCCAATTGTGAAGAAGCCCAATTAATTAAACCGTTGTATGCAAAAAATAATGCTCCACATGCTAACATTGCTCCTACTAATCCAATTACCATACCTTCTATAACAAATGGCCATCTAATAAACCAATCCGTAGCCCCTACAAATTTCATAATTCCAACTTCTCTTCTTCTTGAGTATACAGTTAACTTTGTTGTATTCATTATCAAGAAAAGCGAAACTCCTACTAATATTACAAATAATCCAAATCCAACTATTCTTATTCCTTTTACTACACCAACAATTTTATCTACTAAGGCTTGTTGATTTTCAATACTTTCAACTCCTTGAAAATCCTTTATTCCTTCACTTACATTCGAAGCATATTCTGGTGCTTCTAATTTTACTGTATATGATGCATTAAATGGATTATTTTGAAGTGTATATCCCTTTAATAATCCTTCATTATTATTTGTGGTATTTTGGAAATTCCTAAATTCATCATCCTTAGATTGATAAACTATATCTTTTACGCCTTCAATTTTTCTTAATTTAATTTCAATTTCTCTTTGATCAATAAGCTTTATATCATCTTTTAAATATACCTTTAGTTCTACTTTATTTTGAACTGTATTAATTCCATTATTTATATTGTTAGCTATCAATAAAAATATTCCTAGAACAAAAAAAGTTATAAGAACAGTAATTACTGAAGCAATGCTGATAGTTTTATTTCTTTTCAAACTTATAAATGCATCCTTAATAAAATGCGTAATAGTATTAATTTTCATCTTCGTACTTACCTCTTTTCTCGTCTCTTACTATTTCTCCTTTTTCAATAGCTATAACTCTTTTTTTCATATAATCAACAATTTCCTTAGCATGAGTAGCCATTAAGATAGTTGTACCAGCTTTGTTTATATCTTCTAATAATGACATTATTTCTCTCGCTGTATCTGGATCTAAATTACCAGTAGGTTCGTCCGCAATTAAAACTGTTGGATTGTTCACTAATGCTCTTGCTAAAGAAACTCTTTGTTGTTCTCCTCCTGACAACTCATTCGGAAACATTTTATACTTATGAGATAATCCAACTAAAGATAATACCATTGGAACCCGTCTTCTAATTTCTTTTGGAGACGCCTCAACTACTCTCATAGCAAATGCAACATTTTCATATACATTAAGAGTTTGTATTAATCTAAAATCTTGGAATACCATTCCTATTTTTCTTCTATAATATGGAATTTGTTTCCTAGTAATTGTTGATAAATCTTTCTCTCCAACAATTATTTTTCCATTTGTAGGTTCAACTTCTTTTAAAATCATTTTTATAAATGTGGATTTTCCAGATCCACTTGGCCCAACTAAAAATACAAATTCCCCTGCTTCTATTTCAACATTAACATCTGATAAAGCTTTTACATTATTATCGTAAATTTTAGATATCCCTCTAAATTGAATCATATTCTAACACTCCTTTTTTCTCCTGCCCAGTGTTTCTAGTTACCTGGCTATTAACTGAAGAGATTATTTATCAGCTCTTATACCAAATTATGGGTATAAAAGTAATTTCAACCAGTTTACAATACTCCACCTTAAACTTATCTTTATCGTATATTTTGCAAATTTATTGCAAAACCTACAAAAATAATTATAACATAAGAATACTCGTTAATGTTATACAAATTTATTAAATATAACGGTATTTATTGACAAATTAGTATTGTCTTATATCATTAAATCCTTCTCCCAATACCTCATGTACTTCTCCAACTGTTATAAAGGCTTCTGGATCAGTTTCTTTAATAAACTTTTTCAATTTTATAAATTCATTTCGACTAATAACTGCATAAAGGACATTAATATCTTTTCCAGTATATGCTCCTACTCCACTTAAAAATGTGCATCCACGTTCTAAGGTATCAATAATATATTTGCTTATTTCATAACTATTTTTACTAATAATAAATACACTTTTACAAACATTAAATCCTTCAATTAACCTGTCTACAATTATTCCAAGTAATATTATACTTAGCATAGAATATAAAGCCACATTAACTCCAAATACAAATATACTTGCAAGAGTTATTAAAAAATCAACAGCTAACAAAGATTTTCCAATATCTAAATGAAAAAACACATTTAATATTTTAGCTAAAATATCAGTTCCTCCAGTTGATGCATTTTCGTTAAATACAAGCGCCATTCCAACGGCTGAAATTAATGCACCAAAAATAGTGGCTATCATTAAATCATTAGTAATTGCAAATGGATTCAAAAACTTTTCAATTCCCCATATTATTAACGACAATCCCAAACTGGCATAAATTGTTTTTATTCCAAATTTTCCATCTATAAACATAAATGCAACTACAAACAAGACAACATTAAGAACTAAAGTAACTACTCCTATTGATAGGTTAGGAAAAACTGCATTTAAAATGATTGCTATTCCTGTAACTCCACCAGCAGCGATATTATTAGGAGCATAAAAGTACTCTATTGCAAATGCAACCAATATTATCCCTAGTGTTATTATACTGTATTCTTTTAATACTGAATTTTTCATCTTACCCTCTCCTTAATTTACTTAATATTTATTAAAACTTTATTTTAAGTTTCCACTAATTAAAACAAAAAATACAGGATACGAAGCTATTTCATAGGCTTTATATCCTGCATTTTGTTATACTATATTTTATTATCGTTAATCTTAAAGTATTTACTCACTTTAAAATCAAATTATTTCTTTAATGAAACAGCTTTCTTACTATGCTCTACTATTGCTTCTGTTGTTAAACCATAAACTTTTAAAAGTTCATTTGGCTTACCACTTTCACCAAAAGTATCTTTTATTCCAACTTTTAATACTGGAATTGGACATTCTTCTGTCACAACCTCAGCAACAGCTGAACCTAAACCACCGATTACACTATGCTCTTCAACAGTAACCATTGCCTTAGTTTCCTTAGCCGCTTTAATTAATAGTTCTATATCGATCGGTTTTATTGTATGTATATTTATTACTCTAGCATTAATTCCTTCTTTTGACAAGATATCTTTTGCCTCTAAGGCTAATTCCACCATCATTCCAGTTGCTACTATAGTAACATCATTACCATCGGCTAAAGTTATTCCTTTTCCAATTTCGAATTTATAGCTTTGTGCATCATTTATAATACTTACTGCTAATCTTCCTAATCTTACATAGCACGGACCATTATATTCTGCTACTGCTAATATTGCTGCTTCTGTTTCTACTGCATCAGCTGGGTTTATTATTGTCATATTTGGAATACTTCTCATTAATGATATATCTTCAACTGATTGATGAGTAGCTCCATCTTCACCAACTGTCAAACCAGCATGAGTTGCACAAATTTTCACATTTAATTTAGGATAGCATATTGAGTTTCTAATTTGTTCAAATGCCCTTCCAGCTGCAAACATTGCAAAAGTACTTGCAAATGGAATTTTTCCGCAAGTTGAAAGACCTGCAGCAATTCCCATCATATTAGACTCTGCAATCCCAACATTTATAAATCTTTCTGGTGAAACAGCCTTAAAATCTGCAGTTTTAGTGGATTTTGATAAATCTGCATCAAGTACCACAACATTTTTATTTAAAGTTGAAAGCTTTACTAATGCTTTCCCGTAAGCTTCTCTAGTTGCTATTTTATTTCCCATTAGTTTGCTCCTCCAATCTCTTGTAATGCCTGCTCACATTGCTCTTTGCTTGGAGCCGCTCCATGCCAACTTGCTTGATTTTCCATAAACGAAACACCTTTTCCTTTTATTGTGTTACATATAATCGCTGTTGGTTTTCCCTTAACTTCCTTTGCTTTTGAAATTGCATTAATGATTTCATCATAATCATGACCATTAATAGTTAAAACATTCCAACCAAAGGCTTCAAATTTTTTATCTATTGGTCCTGGATTCATAACATCTTCTATATTTCCATCTATTTGTAATCCGTTATTATCTATAAATGCAGTTAAGTTATCTAATTTATAGTGAGCAGCTGACATTGATGCTTCCCAAACCTGACCTTCTTCAAGTTCTCCATCACCTAAAATTGCATATACTCTATAATCCTTTTTATCAAGTTTTCCTGCTAGTGCCATTCCTACTGCTGCAGAAATCCCTTGACCTAAAGAACCTGTTGACATGTCAATTCCTGGTAAATCATTCATATTAGGATGTCCTTGTAATCTTGAACCAGTTTTTCTTAATGTAGCTAATTCTTCTACTGGAAAATATCCTTTTCTTGCCAATACACTATATAATGCAGGTGCAGCATGGCCTTTTGATAAAACAAATCTATCTCTATCAGGATCATTAATTTTGTTCACATCTATATTCATTTCCTTAAAGAATAATACAGTCATAATATCTGCTATTGATAAAGATCCTCCTGGATGGCCCGATGCCGACTCAGTAAGCATATAAACTATATCTTTTCTAATTAACTTTGATACTTCTTCAAGTTTGTAATCTTTATTCATTAAACAACCCCCTGTTATTAATTCCTTAACCTATTTTATATTATATATTTTTTTAACAAATTTATTCTAGCATATAAGCTATATTTTGTATATACTATTTATATATGTAGTATACTTTTTTCTATAAATATACCATATAATATATCATATTATTAAACCAAAAAGAGTAGTATAAATATAATAACATTTATACTACTCCAAAATTTTTAACACATTTTATATTAATTTAAATTTAAACTAACAGCTAATGCCCTATCAACCTTCTTCATGTCTGCTTCAGTCATATGTCCAATTTTTTCTTTTAGCCTTCTTTTATCCAGTGTCCTTATTTGTTCTAATAGAACAACTGAGTCTCTATTTAATCCATATTCCTCTGATGAAATTTCAACATGAATAGGAAGTTTAGCTTTATTAATCTGAGATGTTATTGCTGCAACAATAACTGTAGGACTATATCTATTTCCAATATCATTTTGTATAATAATTACAGGTCTTATTCCACCCTGCTCAGATCCTATAACTGGACTTAAATCAGCATAGAAAATTTCCCCTCTTTTTACCACAATGTTTGCCATTTTTAAATAATCACACTCCGCAAATCCATGCCTCATACTCATTAACATCATCTAACAAATATTCAATTCCCAATTTAGAATATTCTAAGTTTATTTCAGCCATATCTTTATACCCATTTCTCATTAATACTTCAAATTCAGCTGAAAAACCTTCGTTAATATATTGTATTAACGATTTCTCCATAATTCCACTACTTTTTTTATTTTTTGGAGTTTCTATACCTTTTATTTTAACGTTTTTCACATTATTCAGATTTTTTATTGACATATTTCCGCCTCCATCGTAGTAAAATATTCTTATTAACTATGATTATATTGCAAATTATGTCAATTTGTCAAAGGATTTGTATTACTTATTTCTCAATTTTTACATATTCCCTTATCTCTGATAATTTTCGCTTTAATATTTATGTACTTTTATTTTATAGCTTTAATGTTAATGCTGGCTTGATTTCAATTTAATATACTTTCTAAAATAAATCATTACTTAAAGTTTTCTCAATCTTAAAATCCTTATAAGTTATTATTACTCTTTCTTTATTATTATCATCCAAAATCTTTAATAAAACTGGAACCTTTTTATTTTTATCTATATAAAGTTCAGCTTTATCTAAGTGTTTATTCATATTCTTATAGTCTATATTTACTTTCAAATAAAGTCCTGATCCCCATTCTTCCTTAACTTCTTCTGCATCACCTTCCTGATAATTAGATAAAATGTTTTGTAAAAATGCTAATGGATAAATTTTATCTATATCTTTATCAAGAGTATAATCTTCGTCACCATCTTTTTCCACCTTTATTTCTCCGCCTTTATATACTTTAACCCGTTTATAGCCATCTAAAAATTCTATTCTTAACCCTTTATCAAAGCTATAATACTGAGTTGTGTTTTCCTCAAATTGTGATTTTGAATTTTTAAATAAATAATGGACTTTACTGCTATAGTATTTTTCATGCTTTAATTGATTTATTATATCTTCATTTGACGGAATAATTAAATTCCTGCCTATAATGACTAACACAATCACTAATATTGGAATTAATACCAATATTCCAATTATCATCTTTTTATCAAATAAGTTACTTCTCAAGTTCATAATTCCTCCAAATATTTATTACTATGTTAATAGTATTTATGAACTATTTGGAAGATTTATTCTCAATTAACCAATATATTATTAATTTCTATTGGTAATTCATTTATAATATCTCTCGCATTTATTATGTAAACCTGCTCGCCTAATCTATCAGCTATTTTACCATGTATATATGCACCAAAAAGTGCTGCATTCTCTATATTAACACCTTGAGAAATAAATGCATTTATTATTCCTGTTAATGCATCTCCCATTCCACCAGATGCCATCTTACTATTTCCAGTTGAATTTATATAAATTTCTTTACCATTTGAAATCACAGTATTGTAACCCTTTAGCAATACTACTATTCCATATTTATTAGCAACTTCCTTAGCAATTTCACTTCGGTTATCCTCAACCTCCTCAACAGTTATTTCTAAAAATCTTGCTAATTCTCCTGGATGAGGGGTTATAATTGCTCTATTCTTTAGATTTTTAAGCAGTTTCTTGTTTTTTCCTAATAAAGTTATCCCGTCTGCATCAATAACAATTGGGCAGTTGCTATTATCAATCACCTGCTTTAATATTTCTTCTTGTCTTTCTCCAATTCCAAATCCAGGCCCTAGTGCAATAGAATTTGCACTTTTTATAAGTTCTATTATATTGCTATCAAAATTTGATGTCATAGCCTCTACTAGTCTGTTTGCTAATATTCCTTGAATATCTTTATCACATATTAATGTTGTTAATCCAGCCCCTGCTCTAACTGTACATTCTGTAGTAATAAATGCTGCACCTGTAAAACCTGATCTTCCCGCGAAAACCAAAGCTCTACCATAATCACCCTTATGTCCAAATACTTCTCGCTTTGGAAGTAAAAATTTATATTCTTTTTCTTCTAGAATATACGTATTTTCAGTATTTATTTTTTTCACCTGTTCTGGTATTCCAATTTTTAATATCTTTATTTTTCCCACATAATTAATTGCTTTATATTTTAGGAAACCTCTTTTAATAACTTCAAATGTATAGGTTACATGAGCCCTAATGGAAGCTCCCCTTTCAATTCCGAAATTAGAATCCAACCCTGATGGAACATCTATTGCTGCAATAAATTTTCCATACATATTTACCTTTTCTATTACCTTCTTAAACATGCCTGTTAGTTCATTGTTGAGTCCAACCCCAAAAATCCCATCAACTACTACATCATAATTATTCAAGTCATCAATAAAATTTTCATCTATATCTTCTTCTGACTGAATAAACAATAGCTCCTTCTTATCAATTAACTTCTCTATAATATTAAAATTAGTCCTAAAATCATTGCTGTAATTTTGATTTCCACTTATTATGCAGACTTTTACTTTCTTTCCTTCTAATATTAGATGTCTAGATAATGCTAATGCATCACCACCATTATTTCCTTTTCCACATAATATTAAAAAAGATTCTCCTTTATCTCTCAATACCCTTAATAATTGTATTGCTGCATTTTCCATCAAGACAATACTCGGAATGCCAATTTCATTAATACTCTTGCTATCCATTTCTCTACACTTCTCTGCAGAAAAAATTTCAATCATTATATTACCTCCATAACTGCATATGCTATTGCATTTTCTTTACTATGCGAAATGCTAACATGGATATTTACTTTTTTTATATCCACTATTTTATTAATGTTATCATTTAAATATACAATAGGTTTTCCAAGTTCATCTCTCAACACTTCAATATCTTTTAACCCAAATCCTCTAAATCCAGTTCCTAAAGCTTTACTTATTGCTTCTTTAGCCGCAAAATTTCCTGCTATTACATTTCCCTTAAATCCATGTAAACTAAAATACTCGATTTCCTTTGTAGTAAATGATCTTTCAATAAAGCTTCTAGTTCTACTTATTACTTTTTCAATTCTGCCAATCTCAATTATATCTGTGCCAATACCTATAATCATGTTTATCGCCTTTCCTTAGTAATCTCTTTTCACAATCTTAGCGCAAATATAAAATTATTTCTATAATAATTTTTATTAATTTATAATTTTTTCATTTGTTCCTACATCAAACTCGCAAACGTGTTCATCAACATAATTACCTATCACATCAATCAAATGTATTGGTGAAACTTGATTATTGTATAATTTCATTAGTAATTGTTTCACCTTGTGTCTATGAATTGATATAGTTTCGACTTTTTCTCTTTCCAAATTCACATTCTTTAATCCCACATAATCTTTTCTTTCAATCTCTATCCCATATGCCGTTACACCCATAAAATTTGATTTTATGAGTCTATATGCATATCGAAATTCAAGATCCGCTTCACTATTAACCGATGCATACTCCTCAACTAAATTCATACCCTTCAACTCCTTTAATTAATAATTCTCATTTACAAAATAATCTTATCACAAAACATAACAATAAATTGTCAAAGCATGTCCACGTTTTCAATTTTATTTATCTTTTTATTGACAATAAAATTTCTTCCTTTCACTTTTATTACACGTACATTCTTCAGTTTGGTGTTTTTTACCTCTCATTGTCGAATAAAAGAATAACTTTCCACCCAATATCATCATCCAAATGTAATTATTGTCGATTGCCGTAATATATTCAATTCTACTTATATTAATGCATAAAAAAAGAGCTATTAGCTCTTTTTTTACCTCATAATCTCTCTTTTCATTCCATAATTGAAAAATATTTTTAGATACCGTTTACATCTTTATTATAACACATTCATTCTTAAATACAACCCTTTTTCAATAAATTTCATTAATTAATTATATTAAGTTTTATGTCCTTTTACTTTATATTTTTCATTTAAATTCATTTCACTTTTATACGAATACCTTTAATTTTATTAAATATTTATAATAACATCATATTAAATAATCAATGTTATTATGTTATTTTATCCCAATATAACTTTTTACTATTTTATATGTTATATATTGTATAAAAAGAATTGCCTTATATTAAAAAAATATTTAGGCAACTCTTTATTATTGATATTCCATATTATTCTCTTAACATAATGTCTTCAAAATCCCAAGTAATTAGTTAACCTTCTAAAATCTCATCTTTTTGTTTTTTATTTTCAATAAATTTAAAGTCTTCTGCTACAACCTCTATTATATACTTTTTATTCCCATCCTTATCTTCATAGCTACCAGTTCTTAGTCTTCCACTCACTGTGATAAGGCTTCCTTTCTTCATATATTTAACAATAACTTCCGCTTTTTTTCCCCATACTCTAATTGGAATAAAATCAGCTTCTCTAGCTCCATCTGGCAACTTAAAATTTCTTTGTACAGCGATTGTAAATTTAGTATAAATCTTATCACTATTTTCAGTGTGCCTAAGTTCAGGGTCTCTAACTAATCTTCCTAACAGTATTATTTTATTCATTTCTTTACCTCCTGAATTTTTTTCTTTTAAAGTTATATCCACTTCAATAACTTATATTCATCAGAAGCAAATTAATTTTCATTAATATTTGATTTTTTTATTTTCTGCTGTAACGCAGTTTATTTCAACTCCCAAAATAAATATTATTGATATCAAAAATAACCATGTCATTAGAATAAATACTGCTCCAAGACTTCCATATAATCTTGCGTAATTATTAAAATTATCTATATAAAATGAAAATCCAAAAGATACTATCCCCCATCCTAGTGTGCTAAATATAGCTCCAGGAATCACCTCTTTCCATATAAGCTTCTTAGCTGGAGCAAATGTATAAATCCCTATAAAAATAAATATCATGATAACAAGTATTAAAAAATATCTCAATACATTCCAAAAAACTGATATTATATAGAATTGATAAATCGATTGAATGTATTCTCCTATTACATTACCAAAAACTAAAAGTATCAGTGACAGCATTATAGTTATTGCTAATGATAATATTCCCAACATAGATATTATTGACAACTTAATAAACGATCTGTTTTCCTTAAAATTATAAGCTTTATTTACACTTTTAATTATAGCTTTAAATGCCGAGGATGCTGTCCATACCGTCAACAGAATTGAAATTCCTAACAAACCAGTATGTTGATTATCAAATACTTCTTCTATTGTTGTTCTTGTTAATTCTAGTATACTTTTGGGAAACATAATACTAAGTTGTGCTAATATTTGAGCAGAATTAAACCTACTAAAGCCAATTAATGTCATCAAAAAAAGCATGAATGGGAAAAATGACAACACCAAATAGTATGCTAGCTGAGAGGCTAAGGCAAATACATCATCTTTCTTAATTTTAACTATAAGATATATTAAAAATTTCATTATACTTTTACATTTCATACATATTTTACCGCCATTCCTTATTCTATATTCTTCTTCGATTACAATATATGGCAACTAATTAATAATTTAAACATATATATTTTATTCTAATACTGTTATTTTTATGTGATTTGTTTATAAAAAAACTGGTTATATGAAAACTCAAAATAACCAGTTTAAAATCTTTGTTAAAATCACCTTATAACTCTACTTATTATACAAATATCCTGAAAATATTAACAATCCAAAACATGCTATATGGAATGTAATCACTATTTGAGCATATTGAAACCATTTTTCTTTCTTATGATTTTTATAAAATTTCGATTTTCTTTGATATATATCAGTTCCAACTAATGCTAAGCCCTGATATAGTCCATATATAATATAATACCATTTTAAGTCATGCCATGCTCCCATTATTAACATTGTAAGCAATTGTCCAACATGAGAAGCTACAAACCTACTCTTAAATCTCTTATTTCTCATGCTATTTAATACAAATCTTGAATATATGTAATCTCCAAACCATTTCGATAGAGAGATGTGCCATCTAGTCCAAAACTCCTTCATATCCTTACTAATAAATGGTTTATTAAAGTTTTCTGGCATTCTTATCCCTAAAATATAGCTTGTACCAACTGCAAAAGCTGTATATCCTGCAAAATCAAAGAACAAATATAAGCTATATGAATACATATAATTCATACTATTAATAAAGGTTATATGCGTAGGTATTTTACTCATCCATATTGAATTAATTATACTAGCTATAATAAATTTATATACTATCCCTCTTATTATGCATTTTATCCCATAATACAAATATTCATTAACATATTCATTCCTGCTTATATTCTTATCTAAATCCGATTCAAATCTTCTTGATCTATCAATAGGACCAGAAATTAAAGTTGGAAAAAACAAGAAGAAATATAGTGTTTTTAATATACTAACTTCTTTAATAGTCTCGTCATATATTTCTATAACCATTTGAATAGCTTTGAAATTCATATACGAAAGACCTATAAATCCTATACTTCTTTCAATCGTTACAGCACTTATTTTAAAAATAACAACTGGCAACATTGAACAAAGCAGTACTAAAAAATATAAATATTTGTTATCCGTCTTTTTTCTTAAAACAGAGTAAGTTTTAATTAATGTAATTTCAAAAAGTAAAAATAAAGGAAATATTTTCCCTATTCCCATTATTGCCATTATCATTAATATTGATAAGAAAATCCCATAATATTTAATTTTTTTTTCAAACAATCCCATAATAATAGCAGGTATTAAGGCAATTGCTAGCACATATAAATAAAAGTAATCGCCATATTCAACTAATGTCATTTTAATTCCTCCATGGTTATTAGTGGATAATTATAGGTTAATTTACTTAAATATCCACAAGGCTATTTATTGTACTAAAATTGACTATATACAAATGGTAAATCTGCTGCAGAGTAGAAGAAATATGCCATTAATGCTGAAACTAGCACAATTGATAAAATTATACTTCTGCTCAAATCTCTATTTTTATTTAAAATGTTTATAAATTTCTTCATCTACCTTAAGCCACCCTTCTTTTCCAAAATGTTGAGTATCAAATAAAAAATATTGTTTATATTCATATTGAGATAAATCAAGAACCTCAAATCCACTGTCCTTAGATAACTTCTTAATCTCCTCATAATAATTCTGTCTAGCATCTTTGCTAAGTTCTTCATAATCAGCATACCATCCATTAGCTGGTTGCAATATAATATACGGTTTTATATTTAAATCTTTGCAAACACTCAAGAAAAATTTATAATCATCCATTTCCTTTGCTGAAAGCAAATCATCTGATTTACATTCCCCTTTATGTTTACTCACTGTACTTCCCAAGTACTCCTTATAATAGTTATCCTCTAACTTCAACTCATTTGTTGATATTAATTTTTCATTTTCATTCTCAATTTTTTTATATTCTTCATCCCAATCAATTTCTTTTGGCTGTTTTTTATCAGCTATGTTTGGCAAATCTTTAAGCTCCTCATAAATTAATGCCTTATCTTGAACATCTAGCAAATATTGCTTCATCTCATAATATGGTTTAAATGCAGCCTTTTGAAACGTCGAAAATTTGCTAGAATCCAAATATAACTTAGCGTAATATGCTTCTGGTGAATACTTTTTAGCTTTTGTTAGAAAGTTATAGACTCTATCTGCATAATACCTTTTATTATTTTCACTTATCTTAGGATTATTTAAAAATTTATAAAATTGCACTTCTGAAAAATTAGCCACAAAGCTAGCTGGATCTAATTCATTTTGTTTTTCAAACCATTGAATCGATAGGACATATGCAACTTTTTGATTATCATTAATATCTGCACCACCAAGATAATTAGCTTGCTGTAAACTTTGTGAAAATGCCCTTCCAAAACCACTTAAATCATAGTTTTCTCCTTTAATAGGAAATAACTTCAACGGATTTTGTGGTACCTTTATACTCATTTCGGAAGAAGCAAGCAAGAATAAATCTCCCTTGTCAGACAATAATTTTTTATCTAGAGAACTCTTATCCTTTACAAAATCAGAAAACTTTTTTCCCATTACACTAATATCTTTTTGCTTGGTTAATACCTCTATTTTTTTATCCAAAAATGAATTTACTGCAACTGTTACAAGTACAGCAATCATTATTGGTATTAGTAAACTTATTATTTTTTTCATTGTGTAGCAACCTCTTTGCCGTTATAATTTTAATTTACATAGTTATCATATAAAAAGGTATATTCCTAAATTAAATTTTTACGAATATACCTCATCTGTCTATAATATAATTATAACTTATAAATCTTCTCTCTGTTATTTATTACATTCTTAGTTGCATTTCTTGTATCATACACAACCTTAGCTCTAGCTACAATCGATTCGTAATCATAACAGCTGTGATTTGTTGTAATTATAACAATGTCAGAGTCATCGATAACTTCTTTCCAGTCAACTGAATTATATATTTTTCCTTTATACTTTGATACAGCACAATAAGGATCATTTACTTTAAGATCAGCACCATTCTTTTCTAGTAATTCTATTACCTTAAATGCTGGTGATTCTCTATAATCATCAATATCATTTTTATAAGCTACACCTAATAATAAAACTTTTGCTCCATTTAATGCTTTTTTATTCTTATTTAAAATTTTCATAACATTATCAAGTACAAATTCAGGCATTGAATCATTAATTTCTCCTGATGTTTCGATTAATCTTGTATGATAATCATATTCTTTTGCTTTCCACTCTAAATAAAATGGATCAAGCGGAATACAGTGACCTCCAAGTCCTGGTCCTGGATAAAATGGCATAAATCCATATGGTTTAGTTTTTGCTGCATCTATAACTTCCCATACGTCTATCCCCATTCTGTTACATAATATAGCCATTTCATTAGCTAATCCAATATTTATATTTCTAAAAGTATTTTCTAATATCTTTTCCATTTCAGCCACAGCTGGTGATGATACTGTATGTATATCTCCTTCTAAAATGTTTCTATATAATGCTGCTGCAACTTCAGTACATTCTTCACTACATCCTCCAACAACTTTTGGAGTATTTTTAGTATTAAAATCCTTATTACCTGGATCAACTCTTTCTGGTGAGAAAGCCAAGAAAAAGTCTTCTCCACATTTAAGTCCGCTTTCCTCTAAAATTGGCTTAAGAACTTCTTCTGTTGTTCCTGGATAAGTAGTACTTTCAAGAATAACAAGCATACCTTTATGTAAATATTGTGCAACACTTTTTGTTGAGTCAACTACATATGATAAATCAGGTTGCTTATATAAATCTAAAGGAGTTGGTACACAAATACAAATAGTATCTACATCTTTTACAAAACTGAAATCAGTTGTTGCTTGTAGCGTTTTTGCTTCTACCAATTTCTTTAAAGTTTCATCAACTACATCTCCTATATAATTTTGTCCGTCATTAACCATTTTTACTTTTTGCTCTTGAACGTCAAAGCCTATAGTTTTATACCCTGCATTAGCTTTTTCTACAGCTAATGGTAATCCTACATATCCAAGACCAACCACCCCAACTTTGGCAGTTTTATTGTTTATTTTATCTAATAATTGTTGTTTTAATGCTGACATCTTATACCTCCACTTATTTCAGTTAACAGTTCACAGTTTACAGTTTTTGATGAAATTCTTACAGAATTTCTTTAATAAATATTATTAAACCAATGTATATAGTTCATTTATTACATATTATCTTATACATACTTAATTGAACTAGTCATTTATGCATTTAACTTTTTCACCGTTTATATCATAATTCTTTCCGCAAGCACTGCATGTTGCATGCTCATCATTAAAATTCAGCCTCTCACCACATTGGCATACATATCCCAACATTTTTGCTGGATTTCCAACAACTAAAGCATAATCTGGTATATCCTTAGTAACTACTGCACCTGCTCCTATCAAGGCATACTTACCTATATTATGCCCACATACTATTGTAACATTTGCGCCTATGGATGCACCTTTGCCAATTATAGTTTCCTTATATTCACTCTTTCTTTCTATAAAACTTCTCGGATTTACCACATTTGTGAACACACATGAAGGTCCTAAGAAAACATCATCCTCACAAATCACTCCAGTATAAACAGAAACATTATTTTGTATCTTTACACCATTTCCAAGTTTTACACCTGGTGATACTACAACATTCTGTCCTATGTTACATTTTTCTCCCATTTCACTATTGCTCATAACGTGAGAAAAATGCCATATCTTTGTTCCAGCTCCTATTTTGACATTATCGTCTACATAACTGGATTCATGTACAAAATAACCATTATCCATAAATAATCCTCACATGTTTAAAAATTTTTCTATTGAAACATTAATTAATAATATTAAGCTTGAATACTTTCAACTATATAATTAATTTCTTCTTCTGTCAGTTCTGGATAAACAGGAATTGCAAAAGTTCTATGCGATAAGTATTCAGCGATAGGCATATCCCCTTCTTTATATCCAAGATCTTTATATACCTTTTGTAAGTGTAGCGGAACTGGATAATACACTCCTGTTGCTACTCCCTTTTCCTTAAGTTTAACTAGCATAGCATCTCTATCATCACACTGAAGTACATATTGATGATAGATAGTTTCGTTTTCTTCAGCTATGATTGGTGTCACTACATTTGAATCTTTAAATTTTTCATCATATATTTTAGCAATTCTTCTTCTTCCAGCATTCCATTTATCTAAATACGGTAATTTTACTTTCAAAATAGCTGCTTGGATAGCATCTAGTCTTGAGTTATATCCTATTAAGTAATTATAATACTTTAATGGATTATATACTGTATCATCACCTTCTTTTGATGTCTCAATTTCTTCTTTAATATTATTTAATAGATTGTATGCTTTTTGACCATTTTCACCACTTCCATGAGTCCTTAAAGCTCTTGCTATGGTTGCTATTCCATCATCATTTGTTACTATAATACCACCATCTCCAGCACATGAAAGATTCTTTGTTGGAAAGAATGAAAAACAAGCAGCATCTCCTAATGTTCCTGCTCTTTTACCTTTATATTTAGCACCTGATGCTTGGGCTGCATCTTCTACAATCTTTAAATTATGTTTCTTAGCTATTTCATTTATTTCATCCATCTTTGCACATTGACCAAAGATATGTACTGGTATAATAGCTTTTGTCTTATCAGTAATTTTTTCTTCTATCTTAGTTGGATCTATATTAAACGTTTCTTTTTCCACATCAACAAAAACAGGTGTTGCACCAACTGCTGAAATAGCTTCTGCTGAAGCAAAATAAGTGAATGTAGAAGTTATTACTTCATCACCATTTCCTATTCCTAAAGATTTTAATGCAATAACTAATGCATCTGTTCCGTTTCCTACGGATATTGCATGCTTAACACCTATGTATTCTGCAAATTCCATTTCAAATTCTGTTACATTTTTGCCCATGATGTAATTTGCTGAAGAAAGTACTTCCTTAGTCACTCTATCTAAATCTTCAGAAATAGATTTATACTGAGCTTTTAAATCAATTAATGGAATATTCATTTCCCTCGCTCCTTAATTCTACATAAAAATTTTATCGTAATCTATTTTATTCTATAAAACTAACATGAATATTTTAACATACTTATTTTTAATTAACAATGTACAATAATTACTTATAAATGACAATTCTAGGTTAATATTTCTTTATAGGATACCATTCACTCGGTAATAGCAATTTGTATTTATTTGTAGCATATCTATCATCAATAAGTAAAATTCTTCCTTTATCAGTTTCAGTTCTTATAACTCTTCCTACTGCCTGTTGCACTTTATTTATCCCTGGAAACACATACGCATAATCATAACCATTTTCATTGTAAAAATCCTTCATTATTTCATTATTCATTGATATCATTGGATAACCAACGCCAACTATAACACTTCCTATTAATTGTTCCCCAGGTAAATCTATTCCCTCTGAGAACATCCCACCAAGTACACAAAGCATTAATAGATTTCTATTTTCTTTAAACTTGCTTAAAAACTCCCTTTTCTCTTCTTCACTCATATTTTGTTTTTGCTTTACAATTTCAAATTCCTTTATAGTTTCTTTTGTTAATTCATCATATAGTAACTCCATATATACATATGATGGTGAAAAAATTATATAGTTTCCTAATTGTTCTTCTACAAACTTTAAAATTTTGTTTTTTACTAATCCTATTGTTCTTTCCCTATATTTATATCTTATATTAATTGGACTCAAATACACATTTAAATTTTCTCTTTTAAATGGTGATGGAAGTTTCAATCTATAGGTTTCATCATTTCCTCCAAGCATATTGACATAATACATTATCGGCGATATAGTTGCTGAAAAGAAAATTGCAGAATAACATTTTGATAGATATTCCTTTAAATTTTTTGCTGGATTTACGCAATATAACGTAAGCTTCAAATCTTGTGCTTCCTTTTCAATAGATGTCCTGTAATTCTCATCATATAATTGCATGGTGGAAATAAAAGCATTTATATCAAAATATAATTGTAGTATCTCTCCATATCCTTCAAATCTATTTCCTCTTATTAAAATTTCTTCACTTTCTTTTAGGTACAGCTGTAAATATTTAATTAAGTCTTTAGGTTCTTCAACTTCATAAAACCATTCTACGCTCTTATGCTCACACTCATTTCTCAAATCAATAAAATAACTATTTATTTTACCCAATACTGAATGTATTTTACTAAGTTTACCTTTAGCAATCTTCTTACATTCCATTATTTTATCCTTTGATAAAGATGCCGAATACATCATTCTTGCTCTGTCTATTAAATTATGTGCCTCATCAATAAGAACTATATTTCCCTTATTCTCTAAAATTCTTCCTAATGATACTCTTGGATCAAAAATATAGTTATAATCGCCTATAATCCCATCACAATACATGCTTAAATCTAAAGAAAGTTCGAAAGGACAAACCTCATATTTTTCAGCATAATTTTGTAATATTTCCGAGGAAATCCTATCCTCACCCTCAATAATATCTAATATTACTTTTTTTACCTTACTATAATAATCTTTCGCATATATACAGTTTTCTGGGTTACAATCAAACTCCTTATTTATGCATATTTTTTCTTTTGCCATAATTGTAATACTTATAAATTTTAAGCCACCTTGCCTGAGTTTATCATAAGTATCTTCTGCAACCTGCCTGTTAATTGTCTTCGCTGTTAAATATATTATTTTTTCTCCAATTCCACTCCCTAAAGCTTTTACTGCTGGAAATATAGTTGATATTGTTTTACCTATTCCTGTTGGAGCTTGAGCAAACAACATTTCTTTCTCTTTAATCGTCTGATATGCTATATTTATTAATTTTCTTTGACCTTCTCTATATTTTTCAAATGGAAATTCAAGATCCTTTATGGACTCATTTCTATTACTCATCTTCTTATATATTAAAATACTAAATCTTTCATACTCTTCTAATAGCTTTAAGGTAAATTCCTTCAATTCATTTAAAGTGAATTTCCTTTCAAAGCTTTTAACCTCATCTGTCTCAAGCTGTACATAAGATAACCTTATATGTAATGTATCTATTTTATTATCCTCACCATAAATTAATGCATATACTTTTGCTTGAGCCCAATGAACTTCATTTGAGTCATCGATATATGAAAAATTTTTATATGTAGATTTAATTTCCTCAATAATTATTTTATCATCTTCATTTATTATTCCATCCGCTCGTCCCTCGATATTAATAACACTTTTTTTCATTTCAAATTCATGAGTCAAATAGACTTCTTTTTGATAATTTTCATAAATCTTGCCATTATCTTCTTGAAGTTTTTGATGTGCTTTTGTACCTTCTAAAGCTCTGCCATTTCCTGAAAACCTATTATCTATATCACCTTGTTTTAAACAAAATTCTACTAAGTTTCTTACAGATTCTTTTATAATAATTTTATCCATAATATTGTCTCCACTATTTAACATGCTAAATTAAAACTTCCAAAATATTTATTTTATATGAAAAAACTTACTCAATCAGTCCTCTAAAATTATAGATACCAATTAAGTAAGTATTTCTAAATTATTTATAACTACTCTGTTTCATATTCATTAACTATTTTTTGAACTAGTTTTTTTATAACACTTGCTTCTGCAATTAACGATAAAACTAATAGAAAAATTTTTATTCTTTCCTTATCTTTATCTTTCAAATTAAAAGTCTTAATAATTTCTTCTAATTTATCTTCACTTGCTAAAGATGTAATTAAATTATTCTCCAAGCTTTCTTTTTGAATTTGAATAAAAGTCTTGTAAGTTTCTTCCCATGCTAAAATATCATCATTTCTATCATTTATTTCATTAAAAGCAAGTCTAAATACTTTTTTTATTTCTTCTGTCGTTAAAATAGGTCTCATATATCCAAGCAATACTAATTGTGTCAAATGAGTTTTTGTATATCCTCGCTTTTTACCATCCTCTGGTTTGGTTATCACTTCACTTTTAGTATAGTTTTGAACTATATTGTTAGTAAACTTTTCATCCAAAAATTTATCATTTAAATAATCAATTACTTGTGATAAAAATAAATCGTACTTAGGAAAATCTTCATATGAAATCAAACTATTTTTCGATATTTCCTCAGCTAATTCTTTAATATAATTTGAATCAAAATTTTTCCCCATTCTTTACACCTATTCTTTCATTGAACTTTATGCATACATTATATAGTAATTATCAACTTATTACAAGTTACATTAAACACCATTTATTTTATCTTATTTCACATTATTGATAACTATTAAGATATTAATAATTTTAATTCTAATTTGCATTAGAGCTCTTCTCCATACCTATTTAAAAAATATCTAATTTATGTAATTAATCGACATTATTTCTTACATAACCTTCCATTCCACAAAAAGCCGTTTTTATTACTTTTTTGTTCATTTTTCTATGTATTTTTTTAATTATTCTATTTTTTATTCACCAACTATTATATATAACAACTCAACTTTAATATTTACAACATTATAAAAAACTTTTTTTCCAATTCTCCTATCAAATTGTCAAAAAAATCCACTTGACTTTTCTAAAATATGGTAGTATATTTTACTTAAGATGTTTATTAAAGTTGAATTTTGTAATTTTTTATAAATTTTTTGAAAAAATCCATTGACTTTATATTACATCCTTGGTAATATATCATAGTAGAATGTCGAATAATGGAATGAGGAGGAATTTTTATGAAATCAACAGGTGTAGTTAGAAGAGTAGACGAATTAGGAAGAATAGTTATTCCTATAGAACTTAGAAGAACTCTAGATATTGCTGAAAAGGATGCATTAGAAATTTATGTAGACGGAGAGCAAATCATCTTAAAGAAATACGAGCCAGCTTGTATCTTCTGTGGTGACGCTAGAGATGTTATCAACTATAAAGGTAAAAATATCTGTACAAAATGCTTAGACGAAATTAAAGCTAACAGATAATATTTGATGTAGGTAATTTCCTATCACAAATATAGTATTGTTTATTAGACTATCTCAGTTCAACTCGAGATAGTCTTTTTTTACTTAATAATAACTACAGAAACTATTATTTTACATTAGTATCATCTTAACAAATATTTTAATAAATATATTTACAAATTCTTTTAAATTTCAGTTGAAAACTTATATACTTCACTCTTAGGTATTTCTCTTTCCTTAGCTACACTCTTTATGGCATCTTTCTTATTTAATCCATCATTCATATATTTAATTATATGTTCTTGAATCGATAAATTAATCCATAACTCTCGTTGTTCCTCTTTTATATCTTCAAGTTTCTTCCCTTCTAGAACTAGAACAAATTCTCCTCTAGGTTTATTCCTAACAAAATATTCTATTGCTTCCTCTAATGTTCCTCTATATATTTCCTCATAAATCTTAGTCAGCTCTCTACAAACTGCAATTTTTCTGTCACCAAATGTTTCAAACAAAAATGACAGAGTATCCAGCAACCTATGCGGTGCTTCATAAAAAATAAGTGTTTCTTGACTCTTTAATAATTCGTCAGTGATTCTTTTACGTTCTTTATTCTCTCTAGGTAGAAAACCTCTAAACAAAAACTTTGTAGTATCTAATCCAGAGTATACTAAAGCCGTTGTTATAGCTGTTGCACCTGGAAGTACTTCAAAATCAATATTTTCTTCTATGCATTTTGAAACTATAACACTTCCCGGATCTGATATTCCTGGCGTTCCTGCATCAGATACCACTGCAACACTTTTTCCTTCAAATAATAAATCTATAATCTTATTACTTTTATCTTGTTCATTAAATTTATGATAACTTATTAATGTCTTTTTTATTTCAAAATGATTTAGTAATTTTAGTGTTTGTCTTGTATCTTCCGCCGCTACAATATCGACTTCACGCAATGTTTCCAAGGCTCTTAACGTAATATCCTTTAAATTTCCAATAGGAGTTGGTACTAGATATAATTTTCCACTATTCATTTTACTCCCTCCAATATATCGAATCTATTTCTTTGGTATATTTACCACTTTCATCATAAACATATAGTGGCGCATCCCATTTTAGATATGCTCCACCATCTCTTTGTCCTTCAACTAACACAATATTAGGAGCTTTACCTATTTTAGGGTGAATCATTTTTACTCTCTTCGGCTCAATTTTATATTTTCTCATTATGGTAAATATGTCCGCCAACCTTTCTGGTCTATGAATCATGAAAAGTCTTCCATTATCTTTTAATAAAATTCTTGCTGCATATATAACATCCTCTAAATTGCATAATATTTCATGTCTAGCTATAGCCAATTTGTCATTGGGATTGATAATTCCAGCATTATTTAATTTGTATGGTGGATTCACAGTAATAACATCAAATTTTTTTAGCTTCTTTAGATACTCTATGTTTTTTAAATCTTCATTAATAAAAGAAACCTTTTCTTCTAGTGAATTTAATTTTACACTTCTTTTTGCCATATCAACCATTTCTTCTTGAATTTCTAACCCATACACACTTTTAGGATTATACTTACCATATATTAAAAATGGAATTATCCCGGTTCCTGTACACAAATCCATAACTTCGTGCTTCTTTTTAACCTGAGCAAAATCTGATAATAATACTGCATCAATACCAAATTTAAATCCATCTTTCTTTTGTATCAATTGTAATTCCTTAAGCTGTAAATCATCAATAGTTTCATCATCTTTTATATATTTCAAATAATTATTCATAATATTTTCCTTTACTATAAAATAAACATACCTTTCATATTATAGCATCACAAATAAATAAAAAAAAGTTCTTCTGTCTAATGACAGAAAAACTTAGTCTTGAAATCAGATATTAACAACTAACTTCTTATGTTTACTAATTAAGAATTCTTCTTCCTGCATAGAAACTATATACAGGACCAACTTTAACAACATCACCAGTTTGTGGTGCATGAATCATTTGTCCATTTCCAACATATATTCCTACATGACCTGCATGAGTAAACACCAAATCTCCTGGTCTAAGTTGATCTTGACTTACAGCTTGTCCACTATCGACTTGATCATATGTTGTTCTTCCTATCCCTACTCCCGCAGCATTTTGATATACATAACTAGTAAATCCTGAACAATCAAAAGTTCTTGTACCAGTTGCTCCCCATTCATAAGGTTTTCCCAATTGTGCATAAGCCATATTTAAAATAGCCTGTGCGTTTCCTGCTGATGGTACTGATACTTTTCCACCTCTGCTTGGTGTTGCTGCTCTTACTTGAGCTTGCTTCTTTTCAGCTATTACTGCCTTTGCTTTCTCAATCTTATCATTAATTTCTGATGTAACAATTTCACTCTTAATTTGATTATCTCTAATCTTTCTTAATTGATCTATTGCTGTTTGAAGATCTTCCGCTGAACTATTAGAATTACTCAACACATCAATTTGAGGCTTCACAATATCTCTCTCTAATTGTGATAAATATTGTGAATCAAAATTCTTCTTTTCATCTTGAGCTTGTTTTGCTAAAGCTGATGCTTCACTTTTCTTACCTTCTAATTGACTTAAATTAGCTTGTATTTCCTGATTAAGCTTATCTATCTCAGCCTTTTTATCTTCTAGGGATTGCATTTTATCATTTAATTCTTGTTTTTTACTTGTAACTTCCTCTATTTGGGACTTATCTTTCCCTACTATTTTACTAACCGCTTCTGCTCTAGTAAAGAAATCACTTGTTGATTCTGATTCAAGCATAAAATTTAAATAACTGAATTCTAAATCACCGGATTTATACATCTCTTTAACTCTTTGTCCTAATGCTAAATCCATTATGTTGATATCTTTTTTACATTGTTCGATATCTTTTGTAGTGTTGTCAATAACCTTATTAATGTTAGCTATTTCTTTTTTATTCTTATCCACCGTTAATTGTAGTGGTTCTATCTGCGCATCTAAATCGTAAATCTTATTTTGAATGTCCGTTATTTTGCTTTGAATTTCTGCATATTTCTGTCTCGAATCACTTAACTGTTGACTATCTGGAGCTGCATATACTGGCACTGAACCACCTATAACGATTACGCTCGCTAACATAATAGCTAGAATTCTCTGTCTCATTCATATTCGGTTTTCCAAACCTTCCCTCCTTCATTTATATACTACCTTTAACATTATAACACTTTCACTAAAGATAGACAATTAATCCATCCTCCAAGATTTTAATTTATTTTAATAAAATTTATATATCGTCCATATTCCCCACTATTTCTAAGTTATTCTTTATATTGCTCGTTTTAAGCCAAACCTCCTCCTAAATCTACAAATTTAACTAATTTATGAGAATAGTATCACTTGTTTCAACTCATATAATTTCTATTTAATTAATCCTACATTAGTTTAAATCTCTCAAAATTCTTGACACATGAATAACTTGACTATATAATTAAATATGTTCTCGGGGTGTGGCGCAGATGGGAGCGCGCGTGGTTTGGGACCATGAGGTCGCAGGTTCAATCCCTGTCACCCCGACCAAATTTTATGGCTATTGATGCCATCCCTATATAAAACGAGCTTTCTTAAATAACCTATGAAAGCTCGTTTTTCATATAATGAAATTAAGAATACTATTTTTAAGCACATCTAATTTAATTACTTATTAATAATATTATGGAGGTACTTTATGCTTACCAATATAAATGGTGCAATTTTTGATTTGGATGGAACCTTAGTTGATTCTATGTGGGTTTGGTCTAAAATCGACGTTGACTATCTTAAATCAAAAGGATATAATGCGCCCAAAGATCTTAAAAATGAAATATCACATTTGAGTTTTACCCAAACTGCTGTTTATATTAAAGAAAAATTTAAACTTGCTGATTCAGTAGAAGAAATGTTACAAGCGTGGCATGACATGGCATTTGATCATTATGCCAATAATGTTAAATTAAAATGTGGGGTGAAAGAATTCTTTAATTATTTAAAATCAAAAAAAATTAAAATTGCTTTAGCAACCAGCAACTCCATGCCTTTGCTTGAAGCTTGTTTAAAAAATAATGGTATCTACAATTATTTTGATTCCATTACTACCACAGATGAAGTTAATAATGGAAAAAATTGTCCAGATGTTTATTTACTGGCTGCAAAAAAATTAGAAGTTGAACCAAAGAATTGCTTAGTTTTTGAAGATATTTTACCAGCTATGCAAGGAGCTAAGGCAGCCAATATGAAAGTTGTTGCAGTACAAGATGATGAATGTACAAATTCTAAAGAAGAATTGCTTGAATATGCGGATATATATATTAATTCTTTTTTAGACTTATTGTAATTTCTAAATTTTAAACGGCAGATTATTCATTCACTGTTGCTAACATATACTGTTTGTACAGAAATTGTATGAATAACCTGCCATTTTATTGTTTATTTATAAATTTTAGAAGTAAAATTTATTTTCTCTCTACTCCATATTTTCCTTCTAATTCTTTTAACATTTGGTCATATTTTGTATGTTGATTTTGTTTTAATAATTCATTTAAAACATTACTTTTTACTTCTTCAAAACTCTTAACTGAAGCTTCATTTTTTGCATCTACAACTATTAAATGATATCCAAATTGAGTCTTAACTGGTTCAGTAATTTTTCCTATTTCTGCATTGAAAGCAGCTTCTTCAAATTCTGGTACCATCATTCCCTTAGAGAATTCTCCTAAATTTCCACCTTGTTGATTAGATGGGCATGTTGAATACTTCATTGCTGCATCTCCAAATGAAATACTTCCATTTGAGATTTCTTCTTTTGCATTTTTAGCTTCTTCTTCAGTTTCAACTAATATATGTCTAGCTGAAACTGTTGCTGGGCTACTAAAAGCTTCTTTATTATTATCATAATAATTCTTAACTTCTTCATCTGTAACAGTAACATCAGCTAATACTTTATTTATAGCCATTGAAGTAATTACTTCTTTAGATATGTTTTCCATAGCTTCTTTATACTCTTGAGTTTCGTTTAATCCTATTTCTTTTCCAAACTTACTCATTAATTCAAATGAAATCAATTGCTCAATTAATTGTTTCTTTTGCACTTCGTTTTGAAGAGTTGCTCTTTGTTCTTGAGGATATCTGCTAATTATTGCACTTAAATCCTTTTCTGTTATTTCATTTCCTGCAGCAACAGCTAATACTTTATTTTCCATGTAAATTCTCCTTTAATATTATTATTTTTGTATTTTTTCCATTTAAAATTTCAATATACCTCTTATTTTAACAGTATCTACATTTACTCACAATAACAAAAAAAATTATTTTTAATTTTCTACTCTTAATAACATAATATACATAAATTTATAATATAATGCTATAATAACTTTGGGTGATGTTATGTCAGAAATATTAAAAAATGATTGGAAAAACTATTTAGAATCTGAATTTCAAAAAGATTATTATCTTAAATTAAGAAAATTTTTAGTAAACGAATATAATTCAAAGATTATTTATCCTAATATGTACGACCTTTTTAACGCATTACATTTCACACCTTATAAAGATGTGAAAGTCGTTATATTGGGTCAAGACCCTTATCATGGTCCAAATCAAGCTCACGGTCTAAGTTTTTCTGTTAACCCAGGAGTAAAAGCACCTCCATCTTTAGTTAATATGTACAAAGAACTTCATACAGATCTAGGATGTTATATTCCAAACAATGGTTATTTAAAAAAATGGGCTGATCAAGGAGTTTTATTATTAAATACAGTTCTTACAGTTAGAGCCGGTGAAGCTAATTCTCATAGAAATAAAGGTTGGGAAGAGTTTACTACTAAAATTATTACCGTTTTAAATGAAAAAGAAACCCCTATAGTGTTTATTCTATGGGGTAATAACGCTATTTCGAAAACTAGCTTAATTACTAATCCTAAGCATCTTATCTTGAAATCAGTGCATCCGAGTCCTCTATCAGCTTCAAGAGGTTTTTTCGGCAGCAAACCTTTTTCAAAAACAAACGAATTTTTAACTTCAACAGGTCAAACACCTATAGATTGGCAAATTGAAAACATATAATAGCTAAAATTATAATTATTCTTAATTACTTTAAGTCAATTAAATAATATGTGATTTTCTCTGTTTGGTGTATAATGTGTTTATAAAATTACTGTCAGGAGGTTATTTTGTGGATTATAAATTTGCTTATGATAATAAAGACTACCTTTTAACAAATGAAAATTGTGAAGGATTATTTTTCGAGGATGATAATGAAATTGTAGGTTTATCTTTAGACTTGATTTTAAATGCACTAAATGAAGGTGAAGACGTTGCTTTTTCTAATGAATACTATTCTGGTAAATGTTCTTGCAATACGCAAGATGAAGTAAATAAATCTTATCGTTATTTGGAATATCATTTTTATATCTATACAAAAAATAAAGAATATGTAATAAATACAATTGAAAATGAATATAAAGCTACATCTTTTAATAAACTCTTTAATGCTGGAAAAATTGATGATAGTTACATAGTTATTGTCACAGCATGTCCTAATTGCGGCGTATATTCAATATCTGTTGAACAATGCACTGTTTAATAAATATGCTTTACAATTGAATTTAGTTGCGAATATCAAAAATATAAGGTCTATCAAACTGATAGACTTTTATTTTTACTTTTAAATTATGTATATTATAATTATAAATACTCAACATAATCAATGAATGTTGAACATTATCACACCTAATTTTAATTATTAAGTTTGGTTATTTCATAAAAACAAAAAGCACTAACTTACGTTAGTGCTTTAAATATGGTGGCTCGAACTGGAATCGAACCAGTGACACGAGGATTTTCAGTCCTCTGCTCTACCGACTGAGCTATCGAGCCATCTTACCTGGCAACGTCCTACTCTTCCACACAGTCTCCCATGCAGTACCATCGGCGCTGTAGACCTTAACTTTCCTGTTCGGAATGGGAAGGAGTGTTACCTCTACGCCGTCATCACCAGATCACAAAACTTATTATATCTAGATATAGATATTATGTCAACAACTTTTTAATATTTTTGATAAAATTTATTTTTAACATTGATGAATTATACTATTTTGATTTTTTCATTATTTGTGCAATAATAAAATTATTAAATGTTTGGAGATGATTTTATGAGTACTGAAATAGAAAAGTTAACTCAAATTTTAAAAGCAAGTAACAACATAGTTTTCTTTGGTGGAGCTGGTGTTAGCACTGAATCTAACATCCCTGATTTTAGAAGTTCCACTGGATTATTTAATGAAAAATTGAATGTTACATTTACACCTGAGCAATTAGTATCACATTCCTTTTATATTAGATATCCAGAAGAATTTTTCAACTTTTATAAATCAAAACTTATTTATCCTGAAGCTAAACCAAATAGTGGGCACTTAGCATTAGCTAAACTTGAAGACATAGGCAAATTAAAGGCTATAGTAACACAAAATATAGATGGACTTCACCAAATGGCAGGAAATAAACATGTTTTTGAACTTCATGGTTCTGTTCATAGAAATTATTGTACTAAATGTCATGAATTTTATGATGCAAAATTTGTTTTAGAAGCAAAAGGTGCTCCTATCTGCACTAAATGTGGTGGATCTGTTAAGCCCGATGTAGTACTTTACGAAGAAGGTTTAGATGATACAGTAATTAGAGGTGCCGTAGATGCAATATCTAAAGCTGATACACTCATTATTGGAGGAACTTCTCTTGTAGTATATCCCGCTGCTGGGCTTATAAATTACTTTAAAGGTAAAAACCTTGTACTTATAAATAAGAGCTCTACTTCTGCGGATTCTAAAGCTGATTTGGTTATTAATGATTCTATTGGAGCAGTTTTAAGTGCTGCTGTAGATGCCCTTTAATAACGTCGTATTCCTTATATATAACAAATATTTTGCTCTCAATTTTAAAAAAATAAATAATAATTCCTATTGAGCTTCATTCATAGGAATTATTTTCATTGCTCATATAATTCTAATTATCTAAAAAATCTTTAATTATTACCCCTTCAATATAATCTTTCGATTTTCTTTCGAATTTATATCACTCTTTTGTAATCTTTATACTTTAACATAATCTTTGTAGGATTTAGACACATGCAAAAAGATAGCAATCTCATTTGCTAGCCTATTTTCTTTCATGTACTTCACTATTTTTTATTCACTTATGCTTATATGGTAAAATAGTATTAATTTAACTACTCTGGGGGGAACAAAATGCAAAACTATAATATTTTGGTTGTTGATGATGATAAAGCAATAACTGATGCAATTGAAGTTTATTTAACTAATGAAGGTTACAATATTTTTAAAGCCTATGACGGACTACAGGCTTTAGATGTATTACAATCTGAAAACATACATCTTATATTAATGGACATAATGATGCCTAATATGGATGGTATGAGAGCCACAATTAAAATAAGGGAGGAAAAGCAGCTTCCAATAATAATGCTTTCTGCTAAATCTGAGGATACTGATAAAATATTGGGCTTAAACTTTGGTGCTGATGATTATGTAACTAAGCCATTTAATCCGTTAGAACTAATAGCTAGAGTAAATTCTCAGCTTAGAAGATATGCTATGTTCTCGCCTCTTAAAGAAGATACAAATGTAATCAGCATAGGAGGAATAGAGCTTAATAAAGAAAGTAAAGAAGTATTTGTTGACGGTACAAACGTAAAGTTTACTCCATTAGAATTTAAAATTTTAACGCTCCTTATGGACAACCCTAATAGAGTATTTTCTATTGAAGAAATTTATGAAAGAATTTGGAACGAACCAGCTTATAGCAATGTAGATACTGTTTCTGTCCATATAAGACGTATAAGAGAGAAAATAGAAATAAATCCTAAAGAACCAAGATATTTAAAGGTGGTGTGGGGAATTGGATACAAATTTGAAAATCACTAAAAAAACTATAAATAAAAAATTTATAATACTCTCACTATGTATTGCTATTTTACCTATTCTTTTAGGCTTATCAAAAGGATTTTTTCAATTAGAGAAATTTAGCTATGAAGATTATTTTCTTAA
This sequence comes from Clostridium saccharoperbutylacetonicum N1-4(HMT), assembly GCF_000340885.1. Classification (NCBI taxonomy): domain Bacteria; kingdom Bacillati; phylum Bacillota; class Clostridia; order Eubacteriales; family Clostridiaceae; genus Clostridium; species Clostridium saccharoperbutylacetonicum. The sequence continues at coordinate 6,210,626 of NC_020291.1, forward strand.
TGTTATAAGAAGTATTCACTACAAAGATGGCGATGGTAATATTCGAGAAGATCGTATATTAGACACCATTAATAACCTTAAAGCCGAAGATAACTATGAATTTAATGAAAGCAAAAGGGAACTTGAAGACTTTTCAAAAAAGTTTGGACTTAATTTAAACGAAGAAATTAAACCAAATGAAAATAAGAATATTTCTGAAGATGATTATTCAACATATACTGATTTAAATTCTAATTATATTTATGCCCAAAAAAACATTAATAGAAGTCAAAATGAATATAGAACTGAAGCAATTAGTCGGATTAATAATGAATTAGATGACAAAAAAATCACAGATAATCAAAAAAACATTGAATTTTATGTTGAAAGTCAAGATGGTCAGATTATAAGTAATATTAAGGATAAATCAAAAGATGAGATTATACAGGAAACTAAAAATAATTCTAAATATCATATTATTATTTTAGGTATAAATAAAGAATTGCCAACAGAAGTAGACATTACAAGCAATATGAAATGGGCATATAAAGACTTTTTTGAAAGTAATAAAGTTAATTGGATGTTAAGTAGCTATAACTACAAAAATATTATTGTTAGACTCTCAAATCCACTAATTCCAGGTGATGAAATTTACCCTAAATTTAAAAAAAATGCCTTTTATGACTACATTGCATATGGTTCTCTAGCATTATTGTTGTTGGATTTGTGTATACTTATTATTTCTGTAAAAAAGATAATAAAAGAACAAGACTTAGAAATTCACAATAATAATATCTTGAAACTCCTTAATAGTTTTTTTATAGAAGCAAGAGTATTGTTAATTGGGTTATTTATAGCATTATTAATTGGACTATATAATATCAATGTTTACCTAGTAAATTCTATCATAGAGAATTACATTTCGCAGATAGTAGATAATATATATTTACTTAAAGTGAACTCAAATACATTTTTGGAACAAGTATCCCTTTTATTTATAAGTTCTATTATATTAGGATATTTTATAATCTGTGACTTATATCAATTATATTTATGTAAAAATTTACGTGAATTTAAGCAATATGTTCATAGGAAATCTATTTTACGTATACTCTATAATAAATTTAAAACTAACATGTCTTGTATATCAACGACCAATCGAACTACAATTTTATTAATTATAATTGCTTTATATCTCGCATTAATAATTTGGGGTACTGTTTATACATCACAAAATGTATTCTTTTTTGCTCGTATTTCGGGTTACATTATTACATTTTTAGCCATAAATCTTTTGGGTATAATATCTCTAATTATAAATACTGCTCTTTCAATTATTAATACTCAAAAAATAAAGACAGCAACAGACAACATTTTAAATGGAAATTATAAAAATGAAATTAAAATCCATGGTTCTTTTCTTGTTAAAGAATTAGCAAATAATATAATGAATATAGAAAACGGTCTGGACAAAGCTATAGATAAAGCTGTAAAAAGTGAACGAATGAAAGGTGAATTAATCACAAATGTCTCTCATGACTTAAAAACTCCATTAACCTCTATAATTAATTATGTAGATTTATTAGACAAAGATAACCTTACAGAAAAAAAGAAAAGTGAATATTTAGCTATTCTTAAAGAAAGGTCCTCAAGATTAAAAGTTTTAATCGAAGATTTATTTGAAGCCTCAAAAGCTTCTTCTGGTAATTTAGAACTGCATATGGAAAGTCTAGACCCTGTGGCACTTCTCAGACAAACTTTAGGCGAATTTGAAGATAGAATTAATAATTCAAATTTAGATTTTATCAAAAACATACCAGATCATAAATTAACAATATATGCAGATGGTAAAAGAACATTTAGAGTATTTCAAAATTTAATTTCGAATATTTTAAAGTATTCTTTAAATGGTACCAGAGTATATATAGATATCGAAGAGCAGAATACTTTCGTATCTATAACCTTTAAAAATATATCAAAATATCCTTTAACCTTCACTGAAGATGAAATACTAGAAAGATTTAAAAGAGGTGATTCTTCAAGAACAACTGAAGGTTCTGGCCTAGGATTAGCTATCGCCAAAAGCCTTGTGGAAATTCAAAAAGGAATTTTTGAACTTAAATTTGACGGTGATTTATTTAAAGTAAAAATTTTATTAAAAAAAGAAAATTTTTAATCTAAATTATGTATAAATAAATTTAACTTGGCAATAAATAATAATGAAGTATTTAACTTCAATATTTAATCGCCTCTCCCCCATTTTTATTTATATACAATTTATAAAAACCATATTATATGTCAGTAAAATGATATATAGTATGGTTTTTTAGGTTATATATGTTGCAATTTAAATCACCAATTAATTACAATCAAGTTTAACCTTTTTATATTATTTTTGCATTAAAACTCTTCTTAGCATATCCAAGCCAGTTGTTGTTGCTTGAAGTCTTACTCTGCTTCTGTTACCATTAAAAACATATTTTTTTACTGTAACTTCACCTTTAAAATAAACTCCTATATAAACCAATCCAACCGGCTTTTCTGGCGTACCGCCTTCTGGACCAGCAATTCCAGTTGTTACAATACTAACATCAGTTTTAGCTGTATTTGCAATACCAATTGCCATTTCTCTTGCAGTTTCCTCACTAACAGCTCCATACTTTTCTAAAGTTTCATTCTTAACCCCAAGTCTATTATGTTTTGCCTCATTTGAATATGTCACAGCGCCTTCTAAAAACACTTCAGATATTCCAGGATAATTTATAAGGGTACCTGCTATCATTCCACCTGTGCATGATTCAGCTGCAGAAATTGTTAATTTCTTTTCTATTAGAAGTTTGGCTACAACATCTTCAATATTAACATCTTCTGTTGCATAAATATTATCTCCTAATCTATTTTTAATTTCTTTCTCTATAGGTTCTATTAATTTACTGGCTTCTTCTTCATTATTAGCCTTTGCAGTTATTCTAAGCATTACTCCTACATCTTTTGCATAAGGTGCAATGGTAGGATTAGTTTGTGCAGCCATAATATCCTTTAGTTCTTCAGCTACTGCACTTTCTCCAATTCCCAGTATTTTAATTACTCTAGACATTATTATTGAATCAGCTTTTTTTTGAAGATATGGTCTAACCGTATCCTCAAACATAGGTTTCATCTCCTTTGGTGGACCAGGTAAAATAATCATTACTTTGCTATTTTCTTCAATAATTACACCTGGCGCTGTTCCATTATCATTATTAATAATAATAGCTCCCTCTGGAATCAATCCTTGTTTCAAATTATTTTCAGTCATCTTCCTTTTCCTTTCCCTAAACTTAAAATAATTTTTTATCTTTTCAATTGCTTCTTCATTTGGAAGTAATTCTTTTTTGAAATATTTTGCAGCAACTTCCTTAGTTAAATCATCCTCTGTAGGTCCAAGACCACCTGTTGTTATTATAATATCACTTCTACTATATGCCTCATCAAAAGCATAAATAATTCTCTTTTCATTATCCCCCACTACTTGTTGATAATACATATCTATTCCTAGTGCTGCTAATTCCTGCGCTATATACTGAGCATTTGAATTAACTATGTCACCTAGTAAAATTTCTGTCCCTATTGCTATGATTTCTGCTTTCATTATTATTCCCTCCTATCACACCTTCATGAACTTATTAATATATCTATACTTCTTTAATTCTATTAACCAACCATATTTTAAATACATAAAAGAATAAAACCTACTCAATAAAAACATTGAATAGGCTTTGTATAAAATATTTCTTTTATAATATGCTATCCCTAAATATAAATTTAGAGATAGCTTATATAAAAAATTTTTTCATCTCAATCTATTTTAAGTATATACTCAAAATCATCAAAAACAAAATTCTCTTAAAACTAAGTATTTACTTAAAATAAGATTAGTAATATGTATGAGAAGAAAAAATTCATTGCTAAGAGAACTTTCATACTTTTAGTATACGCATGACCTCTCTTATTTATTCATACCTATTAACCAATTTATTTTAAAAGTTTATAATTTTTATAGATTATTTGTTTTCTGTTTCAAGCAATGCTAATGCAACCGCTCCAATTACTCCTGCATCTGTACCTAATCCTGCTGGAACGATCTTAACTGACTCTGCCATTGATTTAAAACATCTCTTATCAACAACTTTTCTTACTGTTTCAAAAACAATATCTCCAGCCTTTGATACGCCTCCACCAATAATTATTACTTCTGGATCAAAAATAGATACTGCATTAGCAACTGCTATTCCTAAATAATTTAATGCATTATCAATTATATCTTTACAAACAGGATCTCCTGCTGCTGCTTCTGTAAATACTTCATATGAAGTAATAGTTTCATATTTTCTTAATGATGTTTCAACTTTACTAGCTAATGCTTCTTGTCCTCTCTTAGCTATTGCAGTTCCTGATGATGTTGCTTCTACGCAACCAATATTTCCACAATTACATCTTGGACCATCTGGAGCAACTGTCATATGACCAATTTCTAATGCATTTGAAGTATGTCCTCTGTACACCTTTCCATTTAGGACAGCACCGCCGCCTACACCTGTACTTACTGTAAAGAATACTATATCTTTAGCTCCTCTTCCAGCTCCAAACATATACTCTCCAATAGCTGCAACGTTTGCATCATTATCTAAAAAAACAGGTAATCCAAATTTTTTATTTATTGGCTCTACTAGATTAAAATTTTTGAAAGGAAGATTTGGTGTATATATTATAGTGCCTTTTTCTGCATCTAATGGACCTGGTGAACCTATACCAATGCCTTTAATTTCTTCACAATTTACAGACCCATCCTTAATAACTTTTTCTATAGATTCTATAATTCTATTTAATACAGGAATTTCTCCTTCGTGTGCATTTGTTGGCACTGTAGTTTGACTTATTACTTCTCCATTTAAATTAGATAATGCTGTACTAATTTTAGTACCACCTAGATCTACTCCTACTACATATTTTTGCATAACATAACTCTCCTTCATTTTCTAATTTCCCAATTAAAAACAATTTCTTTTAATTGATATTATACTATATTATGTCATGTTAATAAAACCTATATTTAAAATATTTATTTTTCTAAAACATCTTATTTGCGCTTATGTAATAGTTTCCATATTCATCACATTGAGTATAACTTATCATAAATTTATTATCTTTAAGCATAGAATTAATTAAATCAATATCATTTTTATTATTTTTATCTATTCTTATAACAAAGTTATCATCTTTATCTATTATATTTAAATAATCAAAAATATTACTATAATCACTCAGCTCCATATTCCCTTTTATGTCCATGCTGTAATCCGACATCATTTCATCTCCCTCTTTGAGAAGTATCTAATAAAAATAGTATATGTTCACAAAATTACTTTTATGCCATCCAACATGATAAAAAATCAATTGACATATAAAAATGCATAAAGAAAAAGATTATGCTTCCATTTTGCATTATATTACGCAAAACCAATAGCAGCATAATCTTTATTCTTTCTAAAATATAAGTATAATTTTCATACTATATTTAATATACATATTAATTTATTTCTATTTTCTTGCCTCTTTTATACTCTCAATAGCTTTAACTAATTCAATTTCTGGAACTTCTTCGTATCTAACAAGTTCCTTTGTAAATCCTCCTCTACCTTGTGTTAATGATCGAAGTTCAGTAGCATACTTTCTAATCTCTACAAGTGGAACCTCAGCCAAAACTTTTTGCTTATCGCCTTCTGGCTCCATTCCCATTACCCTTCCTCTCTTTTTATTAATATCAGCTATAACATCTCCCATATATTCATTAGGCATTATTATATCTAATTTCATTATAGGCTCTAGTAAGATAGGTTTAGCTTGCTCAAGCCCTTTCTTATAAGCTAATGAAGCTGCCATCTTAAATGCCATTTCAGAGGAATCTACAGCATGATATGACCCATCATGAAGAGTAGCTTTAAGCCCGATAACTGGGCATCCAGCTAAAATACCATGCGAAATACATTCTCTTAATCCCTTTTCCACTGCTGGAATAAAATTCCTTGGAACAGCTCCGCCAACAACATTATCCACAAATTCTAAGTCATCAACTCCATCTTTTCTAGGTTCAAATTTTATAACAACATCTCCATATTGACCATGTCCACCAGATTGCTTTTTATGTTTTCCTTGTACATCTGCAACTCCTTTGATTGTTTCTTTATATGGAACCTTTGGTAAATTTAATACCACATCGACACCATATTTATTTTTTATCTTACTAGCAATTACATTTATATGTGTCTCTCCTAATCCTGCAATAATAATCTCTGCATTTTCAACATCTCTAGATATTTCAAAAACAGGATCTTCATCTTTTAATTTATTTAAAGCTTGGGATATCTTTTCTTCATCACCTTTAGCTTGTGGTATTATAGCCATAGAACAAACAGTTCCAGGGAAATTCATCTTATCATACATTACTTTAAAATCTGTGCTAGCTAGAGTATCTCCTGTGTTTGTATATTGTAATTTTGAAATTGCTCCTATATCTCCTGCAATAATTTTCTTAGTAGGTATTTGTGTTTTTCCTCTGATAAAACAAATATGAGATAACTTTTCTGTCTTATCTTTATTCACATTTAATACTGTCATATCATCTTTAGCCTCTCCTGTCATAACTCTAAAGAAAGATATTTTACCTACAAATGGATCTGCAATCGTTTTAAATACTAATGCTGAAAAAGGTTTTTCTTGATCAAGATCAATAAATACTTCTTCATTCTTCGAAACATCCATTGCCTTTTGAGGAATTGCATATTCTGGTGAAGGAAAACATTCTACTATATCATCAATTAAAGAATCCATTCCTATAACCTTAGTAGCGCTTCCACACATAACAGGTGCAATGTCTCCACTAGCACAGCCCTTTATTAATCCTTTATATATTTCCTCATCACTTAATGTACCTTCACTAAAGTATTTATCAAGTAATTCTTCATCAGTTTCTGCAACTGCTTCCATGATCATTCTCTTACAATCTTCTACTTTTTCCTTTAATTCTTCAGGTATTTCTAATACCTTTATTTCCTTAGTTTTAACATCATATATTCTAGCCTGCTTTGAAATTACATTAATTACTCCTGTAAATCCCTCTTCTTTTCCTATTGGGTATTGAATTGGAACCACACTTATTCCAAATTTTCTATTAAGGTCATCTAATACCTTATCAAAGCTAGCATTTTCTCTATCTAATTTATTAATAAAAATTGTTCTAGGAAGCTTAATCTTATTACAATATTCCCATGCTCTTTCAGTACCAGCTTTTATTCCTGAAACTGCACTAACAACTATCATTCCTACATCAACAGCTCTCATGCCTTCGATGCATTCCCCTTGAAAATCAGCATAACCAGGAATATCAATAATATTTATTTTTATATTCTCTAATTCAATTGGAGCCACTGAAAGTGCAATAGAAAATTGTCTTTTCTTTTCCTCAGTATCAAAATCTAACACAGTAGTTCCATCTTCAATCTTCCCTAATCTGTCTGTTATCTTTGAATAATATAGAAGACTTTCTGCTAAAGAAGTTTTTCCTGTTCCATTATGTCCCATTAATCCTACATTTCTTAAATTTTTAATACTATAATCTTTCATGAACGCTGCCAAACCCTTAAGTCTATAAGAAGCTGGCTTCCACCCGCCTTTCGCTTGATAATACTGTATGTTATTATATTTCTATTTTTATTTCATAAATCCTTCTCTTTTTCTAAATTTTCTGAAAATTCATTTTTAATATTTTTCTTTACTTTTTAACTAATCTTTATGTTTTCTTGTAGTATCAGAAAAAAAACATTATAATCTTATTTGTTGATATTCTAACTTTTAATTTGTTATTCTGGAGGAAGAATCTAATGAAGATAAAAAAAAGATTGGCAAATCACTATAAAATTTGGTTCATTATACTTGCAGCTTTAATAATTATTGGAGTTCTATTCATAAAACCTCAAATTGGAATTGCTGATCAAGGTGATTTTGATAGAATTATGAGTATATCTGGTTTAAAATTATTAGATTCAGATGTAAATAATCCAAACTTTTGTAGATTTTTTAAATATATTGTTACTGACTATCAAATATCTGATTTGCAACATATAATTCTAACTGTTTTTGGTTCTAGCCTAACTTATATAATCATAATAATCAGTACCATATGTAAGTTATTTGGACAAACTGTATTTAAAACTCAGTATTTATCCATTATATATAGTATTGTATATATTTCTGCATTCTCTATAATATTACGTTCATTAAATATAAAGAATAATATTAAACTAATTGTACTAACAATATTAATACTATTTATTTTCTTTGATGGCAACTATCTAATCTGGTTCAATAGTCTATATGGTGAACCAATGATGTTTGTCACTTTAGTTCTATTTATTGCTTCAGTCCTAAATTACACTTACTATAAGTATGTAATTAAAGGAAGCGAAAAAATAATGTCCAAATTATTTTTTGTACTATTCACAGCGGTTTTATTTATAGGATCTAAATTACAAGTGCTAACCTCATTACCATTTATATTGTTTCTCGTTGGCAAAATAATATGGGATAATAGGCATTCTTTAAGTAAAATGAATTTATCTATATTATGTGCTTTTTATTGCATTCTAATTATTTATCCATCAGGAATTAGTTATCATAGCCATAATTTAAACAAATCTACTCAATATGATTCTGTATTTTACGGTATCCTTAAGGAATCTAAAACTCCTGAACAAGATTTAATTGATTTAGGCCTTAATCCAGATATGTCTGTTGAAGCTGGAAAAAGTGCTTTCTTAGACGAAAGTAAATATGTTAAATATTTGCCTACAAAATCTGAATTGACAGATAAAGAATTTTATAATAAAATAAGCAATTTTAAAATTGCTATCTTCTACTTGACTCATCCTAGAAGATTATTAACTGGCATGGAGTATACTGCAAGCAAGTCATTTAATATTAGCACAGGTTTAGGTAAATATTATAGAAGTTATAGTGAAACCCCTGTTAAAGAATTTCACAGATTTACTTTTTGGTCTTCTTTAAAACAGACAGTATTACCTCACAACTTATATTTTATAATTTCAAGCTATATTATTCTTTTAGTTTTTTCACTTTATAAATATATTAAAAGCAAAGCAAATTTAGAAATAAAAACTAAAATACTTTTACTTTGGACTATAATGTTAATAAGCGTAGTTCAGTTTCCAATGCCATTTGTTGGTAATGGATATGCAGATACTTCAAAACAATTATTTCTATTTAATTTTATTTTTGATGGTTTACTCATATCAATTGTCACAATAGTAATTTCTAAACTAATTGATTTAATTAAAATAAAATGAGTAACTTTACCAAAGAAGATTTTATAAGCTCTCATAAGAATTAAAGGAGTTCATCTCATGAAATTAACAAGCTTAGCATTTAAATTGCGAAATTATGCAATATCATTAATAAAAAAATTTATTCTAATAACAAAAGAAATATTTTCAACTTCAATTAAGAAACTTCGTTTTGTAACTGTGCTAGATATGTTAATAAAAACAATATTATTTTTAACAGTGCTTCACGATACAGCTATTTCACGCAATAATGCCTTATATACTAGTATAAAATTCAGTTTAGTATATTTAGGCTTCATACTTTTTATTTACTCATTTGGATACTTAATTTCCAAATATAAGCAAACCTTATTTTATTTAATTCTTAATTTTCTATATAGTATATTACTAATAGGGGATTTATGGTACTTTAGAGTTAATCGAGATTTTTTAGGTGTAAAAAATATTTTATTTCCAGGAACCTTCAATCCAACTGGTTTACCATTATATAATCTTAAATTTATCGATATTTTTTTTATCATAGATTTAATTATTATTATTAGTTGGATTATTATATTCAAAGTAAAAAATCCATATAAAAAAAATATTCACAATTTTATCACAACTATAAAGTCTTCCTTAATTATAATAATTATTTCAATATTATATTTTGATGTTTTTACGCTCAGTGACTTCGGTAATAGTATTCTTTATAAACAATGGTCCACACTAATGTCAGTTCAAGCTCCTGGTCCTTTAGGTTATCATACCCTTGAAGCCTTTAAGAGTGCCTCTAAAGCTTTTTATAACTCAAGTACCAATGATAAAAAAGAGATTACTGACTGGTTTAAATATAATGATGAAAATTTAAAGCCTAATGAATATTTTGGAATCTTTAAAAATAGAAATGTAATTTTTCTTCAAATTGAGTCTATGGAAAACTTCGTAATTAACCATAAAATCAATGGAAAAGAAATTACACCTTTTCTAAATAAACTTACAAAACAAAGCTTATACTTCAATAACTTTTATGAGCAAAATAATGGTGCAAATAGTATAGACTGTGATTTTATGATAAACACCTCCGTTTACCCTTTAGGTGATAGAATAACTGCTACAAACTATGGTGAAAATATCTATCAAAACTCATTACCAAGACTTTTAAATAATCTAGGCTATACTACAATCTCAACTCATGCAGAAGAACATGGTGAATTCAACTGGACAGAATTACATAAAAATGGATTTGGTGCTCAAAACCTTTGGAGTATTAAAGATTATAATTATGATGAAATAGTTGGATATGGATTATCCGATAAAAGTTTCTTTACACAATTGAGCGAAAAACTAAAGAATGTTAATCAACCATTTTTCTTACAAATGCCTACTTTATCTAGTCATGGTCCATTTAATATAGATAATAAATATAGACAATTAAATTTACCTAAAGAAATTGATGAAAGTTATCTTGGTGGATATTTTGAAAGCTTACACTACACAGATAGTCAAATAGAACTGTTTTTTAACAAACTTAAACAGTATAACTTATTAGATAATTCAGTTATAGTCATTTATGGTGACCATGCAGGTGTTCATAAATACTATAATGATTCTATACAAAAATTAGATTTCGATAATAATTGGTGGAAAGAATATGACCACAAACTCCCATTAATAATTTATTCATCAAACGCTCCTGCTCAAAATATAACAGCATCTGGAGGGCAAGTTGATATGCTTCCAACTATATCATATTTATTAGGACTAGATAAGTCTCTATACAAGGATACTTCTATGGGAAGAGTCCTTGTAAATACTAATAGAGACGCAACCATTATAAAAGGGAATAATATAAAAGGAACTATAAAAGATTCTGAGGAAGAAAAGCATTTACTAGATGCTTATAGCATTGGTGAAAAAATAATTAAAGACAATTACCTTTCTATAGACACAAAAAAGGAACATTAGATTTATATATTAAAAAGGTTCTATAAGTTTAGTTGATTTTTATATCAATTAACTTATAGAACCTTTTTATCTTAATTTTAATAGCTTTATACTCGATATCCCTAACCTAATCAATAATAAAGTTACACCTCCACAAGTATCAATTAGAACATCTCTAAATGCACCTTCTCTTCCCTGAACAAATAGCTGATGTATTTCGTCTGAGCAAGCATAAGTAAATACAAATGCTACAGTACTTATAATCACCACTTTTTTTGTGAAATAATGCTTTGCTACATTAATATACAATAAAGCTAACACCATATACTCTAGAAAGTGTGCGCACTTTCTAACAATAAAATTAGCCAGTTGCCCAAAAATACTATTTGCATCTATCCCAATTAATAAAAGTACTTTTATTGCTCCTTCACTTTGCGAGTCTGATATATTTGCTGGCTGATTTGACATTGTAAATATTAAAATCATCCAAGCGATTAGCAACATCCAATCTAAAATTTTCCTCTTGTTCTTCATTTTTTATCCTCATTTAATAAAAATTCATATATAATCTATTCTGACATATATCTATTTATATATGCAAGTGATTCTTCTAATAACTCTTGACCTTTTTCCAATCCATCAATTTTTATTTCTAAGTTACAAATTCTTTGATCTATTTGATACATAAAATGCTTAATATCTTGCAATAGCTTAGCTTCATATGTTACCTGAACTCCTTCATCATCAATAAACACTTTTTCTGGTGGAGAACCGCATTTAGTGCACTTCGCATACAAGCCCTGTTTTTCTAAATTAGTAAATACTTTAAATGTATCATTTCCACATTTTTCACAATTTGATAACATCATAAATTCATAATAACTTACATCATAATAATAAGTACTATCACAATCTTTACATGTTAATTTTAGTCTACCATCTTCAGTCACTATATGAAATTCATTTCCACTACATCCATCCTTTTTACACACAATAGTTCTTACCATATCCATACCCTCTCATCATATATTTTCATTTTTAACTTATATAACATTCAACGATACTTAATTATATCTTTGCATGTATTTTACATGTAAATTATATGCTGCTTTTCCCTTGTTATACATACTAATATATGATATTTTCAGTTTATTTTACGAAATAATTCTACTTTTTTCTTAAACAATTTTAACCAAACATATTGTTATAAATTAAATATAAGTTGTGATATATTCTTACAAAATAAAAAAACTATGAATTAAAATTCATAGTTTCAAATGGTGGAGATAAAGAGATTCGAACTCTTGACCCCCTGCGTGCAAGGCAGGTGCTCTCCCAGCTGAGCTATACCCCCATGGTGGACCTTCAGGGACTCGAACCCTAGACCTACCGGTTATGAGCCGGTTGCTCTAACCAACTGAGCTAAAGATCCATTAACTTATAAAACTCTTGTATTCTACAAGAATACCTCGCAACGTCCTACTCTGCCACACAGTCTCCCATGCAGTACCATCGGCGCTATAGACCTTAACTTTCCTGTTCGGAATGGGAAGGAGTGTTACCTCTATGCCATCATCACGAGATTAAGTGAGTTCCCAAATCTTTGATTTGGCTGAACGAACTTATGCAAATCGCTTCAGCGATTTGTATTCCTTATAAAAAGAATCCAGTTCATCACTTATACTTTATTTAATTGAAAGATTTGTTCTTTCAAAATTGCACATAGTTTTCTAATGTATTTTTTACAACTTAACTTATTGGTCAAGCCCTCGACCTATTAGTATCAGTCAGCTAAATATGTTACCACACTTACACCTCTGACCTATCAACCTTGTAGTCTTCAAGGGGTCTTACTAGCTTATGCTATGGGAAATCTCATCTTGAGGGGGGCTTCACACTTAGATGCTTTCAGCGTTTATCCCTTCCCGACTTAGCTACCCAGCTATGCTTCTGGCGAAACAACTGGTACACCATAGGTCAGTCCATCCCGGTCCTCTCGTACTAAGGACAGCTCCTCTCAAATTTCCTACGCCCGCGACGGATAGGGACCGAACTGTCTCACGACGTTCTGAACCCAGCTCGCGTGCCGCTTTAATGGGCGAACAGCCCAACCCTTGGGACCTACTTCAGCCCCAGGATGCGACGAGCCGACATCGAGGTGCCAAACCTCCCCGTCGATGTGAACTCTTGGGGGAGATCAGCCTGTTATCCCCGAGGTAGCTTTTATCCGTTGAGCGATGGCCCTCCCACGAGGTACCACCGGATCACTAAGCCCGACTTTCGTCCCTGCTCCACTTGTAGGTGTCGCAGTCAGGCTCCCTTCTGCCTTTGCACTCTTCGAACGATTTCCGACCGTTCTGAGGGAACCTTTGGGCGCCTCCGTTACATTTTAGGAGGCGACCGCCCCAGTCAAACTGCCCACCTAACAATGTCCTGTCACCAGTTTCATGGCATCCAGTTAGAACTTCAATACTATCAGGGTGGTATCCCAACAACGACTCCACTAAAGCTGACGCCCTAGTTTCCCAGTCTCCCACCTATCCTGTACAGACAATACCGAAATTCAATGCTAAGCTACAGTAAAGCTCTACGGGGTCTTTCCGTCCAATCGCGGGTAGCGAGCATCTTCACTCGCACTACAACTTCGCCGGATTTGCAGTTGAGACAGTGCACAAGTCATTACGCCATTCGTGCGGGTCAGAACTTACCTGACAAGGAATTTCGCTACCTTAGGACCGTTATAGTTACGGCCGCCGTTTACTGGGGCTTAAGTTCATACCTTCGCATTACTGCTAAGTATTCCCCTTAACCTTCCAGCACCGGGCAGGCGTCAGCCCCTATACATCAGCTTTCGCTTTAGCAGAGACCTGTGTTTTTGTTAAACAGTTGCTTGTGCCTATTCTCTGCGACCTGCTTTCGCAGGCACCCCTTCTCCCGAAGTTACGGGGTCAATTTGCCTAGTTCCTTAACTGCAATTCTTCCGTCGGCCTTAGGATTCTCTCCTCATCTACCTGTGTCGGTTTGCGGTACGGGCACTACTTCTCTCTCTAGATGCTTTTCTTGGAAGCATGG
>NC_020291.1:6230000-6235000 GCF_000340885.1 Clostridium saccharoperbutylacetonicum N1-4(HMT)
CGTAATGCTAATTCTTTTATTCGCACTAGTAGGTTTCTTTACTTATACTATAGGAACAAAGTATGAGAATGGTTTAAAATTTAATATGTTATCATTTCTATTATTGCTTTTTCTTGTGATAGATCAAGGAATAAAAATACTTATAAAATTTTTTTGGTTCAATAACAATTTCCAAATAATTAAGAACATGTTATCTTTCAATCCGATAATTAATACTGAAGGCTCTTGGTTAAATGCCAGATTTGGTACATCTGTTAGTTTTCCTATTTTAATAACATTAAATATGTTTGCTATAGTTATTTTCTTAGAAATATATAGATACTATTTACATAAAGGGAATAAAGATTTTTGGGCAGATATGTGCTTTGTTTTTGTAATCTGTGGTGCTATTTGTTCACTTATTGACAAAGTATTTTATGGAGGAAGCTTAGATTTTATTGGAATAAGTAATTTATTCATAGCAGATATAAAAGACTTGTATATTAATATGGGTATATTATTCTTTGCTCTCACAATGTTTAACAATGGATCTTTATCGTCAAATGAATCTACATCATTTAAAGATGACATTCAATCTTTGAGAAAATTTTTATTATTTGTAATACATGACTTCTCAAATAAATTCAAATCTCTTTGAATCATATTACTATAACTTTATATTTCTATTAAAGCAAAACTAGACAGATAAAAAAAAGAGTTTTTACATAATTGTAAAAACTCTTTTCTATATAAAAATACTAAGCAAGTTTCTAATAAAAACATTTTAATTTTATTTATTGGTGGCTTACCCGGGAATCGAACCCGGGACACCATGATTAAAAGTCATGTGCTCTACCGACTGAGCTAGTAAACCATTCTACCTCGCAACGTCCTACTCTGCCACACAGTCTCCCATGCAGTACCATCGGCGCTATAGACCTTAACTTTCCTGTTCGGAATGGGAAGGAGTGTTACCTCTATGCCATCATCACGAGATCTTATTCAGTTAACAATTTACAGTTAACAGTTGTACTATTGTGTCGAAAACTTGTCTCAACAAGATTATATTATACAGAAAACACTATTCCTTGTCAACATGTTTTTTAAAACTTTTTTTATTTATTCTTATTAATCTATACTGGTGTCTTTATTATATTTGAATATGTCCCTAAAATCCTATATTCATGCACTATTTATATAGCAAAGCACCAGTAAGGCTAGTGCTTTGCTAAAGTTATTTGAAACTATTCTCAAGAATGATTTATAATCTCCATTTTAGTTTATCTTTTTAATAGACTCTCTTATAAATTGAGCAGATTCTTTAAATTTTAGCAATTCAGCTTCTGTCATATGAATTTCAACAACCTCTTTTACTCCATCTGAATTCAAGACAGCTGGTACTCCACAAAAAACATCATTTTCCCCATACTCGCCTTTCAATAATGTTGATACTGGCATTATTTTATTTTCATCATTTATAATTGCTTTAATTATTCCAACTGTTGCAGTAGCTATTCCATAATATGTGGTACCTTTTCTATTATATACTTCCCAACCTGCTTTCGCTGTTTCTAATACTAATTTGTCTAAATCCACATTTCCAACTCTATCTTTATTATCCTTTAAAATTTCATAGAATGATTTTCCACCAACAGTAACATGAGACCAAGGCACCATTTGAGAATCACCATGTTCTCCCATTGAGTATCCTTGAACGCTACGAGGATCAACATTCAATAGTTCTCCTATAAAATTTTTTAATCTAGCTGAATCAACTGAAGTTCCTGTTCCTATGATATGGCTTTTGGGTAAACCTGATATCTTATAAACATGGTACGCAATCATGTCTACTGGATTTGAGATTACAATAAAATGGCCTTTAAATCCACTCTTCATTATTGGCTCTACAATCGATTCTACTATTCTAGCTGATAATTCCAATGTTGCTAACCTAGTTTGTCCTGGTTTAGGTGGTGCTCCTGCTGTTATTACTACGATATCAACATCTCCACATTGCTCATAATTTCCCTTAACAACCTTTGTGTTTCGATTCAAATACTCTATACAGTGATTTAAATCCATAACCTCACCAAGCGCTCTTTCTTCATTTATGTCTATCATTAATATTTCATCGCAAACTCCTTGTGTTATCAGACTAAAAGCTGTACTCGAACCTACTAACCCAGTTCCTACGATTGCAATTTTGCTCTTTCTTAAACCCATATCCAAGTCTCCTTTTTTAAACTAATATTTCAATTCATATATAATTTTCTAGTAATTACTGTAGTTTATGCTATTTTCTCACGATTTTATACATTTCTATGTTTTACTATGTTTGCATTATGTATTATCTACTAAAGTTAAAGCTAGTGCAACATTTAATTTTATACAATAAATCAATAAAAATATTAATTATTTTATTAATTTATATTTTTATTATTCTTTTTATATAAGTTACCTAAAATATTCTTCTAAATTTATTATATTTATAATCTTCAATATAAACAAAAAAAGACTGCTAAATAATTTAGCAGTCTTTGCTTTGGTGCGTCATCAGGGATTCGAACCCTGGACACCCTGATTAAGAGTCAGGTGCTCTACCAACTGAGCTAATCACGCAAAATCTTACCTCGCAACGTCCTACTCTGCCACACAGTCTCCCATGCAGTACCATCGGCGCTATAGACCTTAACTTTCCTGTTCGGAATGGGAAGGAGTGTTACCTCTATGCCATCATCACGAGATTAAGTGAGTTCCCAAATCTATGATTTGGCTGAACGAACTTATGCAAATCGCTTCAGCGATTTGTATTCCTTATAAAAAGAATCCAGTTCATCACTTATCCTTTATTCAACTGAAAGAGATTGTTCTTTCAAAATTGCACATAGTTTTTTTAATGTATTTTTTACAACTTAACTTATTGGTCAAGCCCTCGACCTATTAGTATCAGTCAGCTAAATATGTTACCATACTTACACCTCTGACCTATCAACCTTGTAGTCTTCAAGGGGTCTTACTAGCTTATGCTATGGGAAATCTCATCTTGAGGGGGGCTTCACACTTAGATGCTTTCAGCGTTTATCCCTTCCCGACTTAGCTACCCAGCTATGCTTCTGGCGAAACAACTGGTACACCATAGGTCAGTCCATCCCGGTCCTCTCGTACTAAGGACAGCTCCTCTCAAATTTCCTACGCCCGCGACGGATAGGGACCGAACTGTCTCACGACGTTCTGAACCCAGCTCGCGTGCCGCTTTAATGGGCGAACAGCCCAACCCTTGGGACCTACTTCAGCCCCAGGATGCGACGAGCCGACATCGAGGTGCCAAACCTCCCCGTCGATGTGAACTCTTGGGGGAGATCAGCCTGTTATCCCCGAGGTAGCTTTTATCCGTTGAGCGATGGCCCTCCCACGAGGTACCACCGGATCACTAAGCCCGACTTTCGTCCCTGCTCCACTTGTAGGTGTCGCAGTCAGGCTCCCTTCTGCCTTTGCACTCTTCGAACGATTTCCGACCGTTCTGAGGGAACCTTTGGGCGCCTCCGTTACATTTTAGGAGGCGACCGCCCCAGTCAAACTGCCCACCTAACAATGTCCTGTCACCAGTTTCATGGCATCCAGTTAGAACTTCAATACTATCAGGGTGGTATCCCAACAACGACTCCACTAAAGCTGACGCCCTAGTTTCCCAGTCTCCCACCTATCCTGTACAGACAATACCGAAATTCAATGCTAAGCTACAGTAAAGCTCTACGGGGTCTTTCCGTCCAATCGCGGGTAGCGAGCATCTTCACTCGCACTACAACTTCGCCGGATTTGCAGTTGAGACAGTGCACAAGTCATTACGCCATTCGTGCGGGTCAGAACTTACCTGACAAGGAATTTCGCTACCTTAGGACCGTTATAGTTACGGCCGCCGTTTACTGGGGCTTAAGTTCATACCTTCGCATTACTGCTAAGTATTCCCCTTAACCTTCCAGCACCGGGCAGGCGTCAGCCCCTATACATCAGCTTTCGCTTTAGCAGAGACCTGTGTTTTTGTTAAACAGTTGCTTGTGCCTATTCTCTGCGACCTGCTTTCGCAGGCACCCCTTCTCCCGAAGTTACGGGGTCAATTTGCCTAGTTCCTTAACTGCAATTCTTCCGTCGGCCTTAGGATTCTCTCCTCATCTACCTGTGTCGGTTTGCGGTACGGGCACTACTTCTCTCTCTAGATGCTTTTCTTGGAAGCATGGAATCAGATACTTCGGTTCCGTAGAACCTTCCCCATCACGCCTCAGAATTGTTGGAACGGATTTGCCAATCCCAACTCCCTAAACGCTTAGACTAGCATCCAATAGCTAGCACATCCTATCCTTCTCCGTCACACCCTCGATATTAACGATGATAGTGGTATTGGAATATCAACCAATTGTCCATCGACTACGCCTTTCGGCCTCGCCTTAGGTCCCGACTAACCCTGAGAAGACAAACTTTACTCAGGAAACCTTAGATATTCGGCCTGTAGGATTCTCACCTACATCTCGCTACTAATGCCAACATTCTCACTCGTAATCAGTCCACCGCTCCTTTCGGTACGACTTCAGCCCGATTACGACGCTCCTCTACCGCTCACGCATAAGCGTGAACCCGTAGCTTCGGTGGTAAGTTTGAGCCCCGGACATTTTCGGCGCAGGATCTCTTGACTAGTGAGCTATTACGCACTCTTTTAATGAGTGGCTGCTTCTAAGCCAACATCCTAGTTGTCTTAGAAATCCCACATCCTTTTCCACTTAACTTACACTTTGGGACCTTAGCTGACGATCTGGGCTGTTTCCCTTTTGACCATGGAACTTATCTTTCACAGTCTGACTGCCGGACTGATAGTATATGGCATTCGGAGTTTGATAAGGTTCGGTAAGCGCTATGCCCCCTAGCCTATTCAGTGCTCTACCTCCACTACTCACATTTTCCGACGCTAGCCCTAAAGCTATTTCGAGGAGAACCAGCTATATCCGAGTTCGATTGGAATTTCTCCGCTA
>NC_020291.1:6240000-6530257 GCF_000340885.1 Clostridium saccharoperbutylacetonicum N1-4(HMT)
TTCTCCCCCTTTTTCCTCTTGGTATGGTGGCAATATGCTTACTCCTCCATGAGTCCTATCCAAATCCCATGCCTCACCTATACCAATATGTGCATTTAGTTCTAACGGTTTATACTGAGTCAATACCCCCACTGTATATATTCCCGAATTAGAACAATTGCTTAACGGAAAATCTATGATTCTATATTTTCCTCCAAATGGTACTGCTGGTTTTGCCAATTTCTTTGTCAATACACCTAACCTTGATCCTTGTCCACCCGCTAATATCATTGCTACAATTTCATTTTTACCCATAATATTGTCTCCTCTCATATGTTTAGTTATCATCAGATAAATTATATATTTTATGTGTATATATTTAATAATATGCGTAATTTATTTTTTCTATGTGAGTAATTTATAGCATATTACATTATCATAGTTTGATCTCAAAACGTTAATTCACTAGAATTAACAATATAATTTTTATACCTAGTCTATTATATATTCTTTTCCATAAAATTCCAATATAAATTTGAAATGTTTCCCATTTTTTATTTATCCCTATAATTACATTTCTTTAATATCTTAAAATTATTTTGAAAAACTGTAACTATACTATCTTCACCCGAAAATTTATATTTCTCACTACCGTCAAATAAATTAATATAAACGCCATTAAAATCAACACTTTTAATCAATTTAATTTCTTTTGATACATTAACTAGAACTAATATCTTCTCATTTTCATAATTTCTTTCAAATGCCAACACATCTTCATCTGTTTTAAAAAAAGTAATATCTCCCTTTTTTAGAGATTCTTCATTATTTCTTATTCCTATTAGCTTAGAATAAAAATCAATAAGATTCTTATCTTCTTTTCCCCACGGATAGCTCTTTCTATTATCCGGTTCTTTTCCACCCTTTATCCCTGTTTCATCACCATAATATATTAAAGGCACTCCAGGTAATGTAAATTGAATTACCACAAGTAATCTTAATAATGCTATACTATTATCTAAAACCGTTAATATTCTTTCAGTATCATTTGTACTAACAATATTTACATTCCCGAAAAAGCTTTCAATTGGATAATTCTCATATAGCGACATAAACTTCTTTTTAAACTTATCAGATTTTATATACCCTTTAATAAAATTAATCAAACTTTCTCTTATCGGATAATTGGTTGCAGCTTGAACTTCTTTACCATTTAAATAACTTCTCTTTTTGGAGTAGCTAACTTTATTCGATGCATCTTCCCAAATATCTCCTATAAGTACAGCATCCCTGCCAAATTCATCCATTTCATTTCTAATGAATTCAATAAATTTATCTGAAAGTTCATCTATTACATTTAATTTCCATCCACTAGCACCTAAATTTATCCATTTTTTTATAATTGAATCATTATTTCTTGCAATATAATCAATGTAACCTTCCTGCATTGAGTCTATACTAGGTCTTTCATTTATCCCCCACCATGATTCATATTGATATGGGTATCTAGTAAACTTATACCAGCCATAATATCTCGAATTTGGAGAGTTATATGCTCCTACCTCATCATAATTTCCTAATCTATTGAAATACTTACTATCAGAACTTGTATAGCCTAAAACTATATCTAATATAATTTTAATCCCCTTACTATTCGCAACTTCACATAATTCTTTAAAATCATCATTTGTACCAAACATTTCATCAACAATTTCATAATTGGCTGTATCATATTTATGACAACTTGGAGATTTAAAAACAGGACTCAATTGAATTATGTTTGCTCCAAGAGTTTTTATATAATCCAATTTTTTTATAACCCCTTTTAAATTACCACCATAAAAATCCCATCTTACAATTCTCCCAAAATTATCCTTGATATACATAGGACTATCATCCCATCTTCCATATATAAACGAATTTTCTTTTGGAGAATTTATAGTCTTATCATCATTTCCATTATAAAACCTATCTAAAAGAATCTGATATATTACTCCTTCTTTATACCAATCAGGTATATGAGACTTTTCATATACAGTTATTTGATATGGTACAGGATTATGATTATATATTTGACCCACTCCACCTAAATGCTCATCATTATTTCCGTAATATAACCTATCATATCCATCTATTAGAATAAAATAATATTCTAATAGACCCAAAGCATCAGATGTATCAATTTCAACAGAATATCTAAATTCACCATTATTTAAATATTCCTTTTGCATGCCCATATTTAATCTAGTGCCATCAAACTGTATCAATTCTATTGCAACTACTATTTCTTTATCAACATTAATAGCTATTTTTACCTTTTGACCAACCTCTACAGCTCCGAAAGGTCTCCTAAATTTTATGCTTTGTGAGTCATGTATAACCTGTATCCCGTCCATTAAATTAATCCTCCTATAGATTTTTATAAATTACTTCAGATCCCCAAATTCCTGTTGCATATTCTTCAATTGTTCTGTCAGATGAGAATATTCCTGAATGGGCAATGTTAATTCCACACATTCTTTGCCACTTACTATTATCCCTATAAAGAGCATCAACCTTATCTTGCGCTTTTAAATATGAATCAAAATCTTTTAATACAAAAAATTCATCATTATAAGTTATTAGATTTTCATAAATGCTTTTAAATTTATCTTTATCGTTATGATATTTCCCATTTACTAAATCATCAATCACTCTTTTCACTCTTACATCATTATTATAAATATCGCTAGATCTATAGCCTCCATTTTGATAGTAATTAAGTACCTCATCTTCAGTTAATCCAAATATTATTATATTTTCCTCTGTAACTTCATCTCTTATTTCAATATTAGCACCATCTAAAGTTGCTACAGTAATAGCTCCATTCATCATAAATTTCATGTTTGATGTTCCTGATGCTTCTTTTGTTGTAGTTGAAATTTGTTCACTAACATCGGTGCCAGGAATTATTTGTTCTGCTAATGAAACTCTGTAATTTTGGATAAAAACTACTTTTATTTTTTGATTTACCCTAGAATCATTATTTATTTTATTTGCTACACAATTTATTAATTCAATTGTATTTTTTGCTAAATAATATCCTGGAGCTGCTTTTCCTCCAAATATGAACGTTCTTGGTACAATATCAAAATTTGGATTATCAATCAATTGATTATACAAATCCATTATTCTTAAGCAATTCAGAATTTGTCTTTTATACGCATGAATCCTTTTAACCTGAACATCGAATATTGAATTAGGATCTATAACTAAATTTTCATTTTTTAATATTACATTAGCTAATCTTTCCTTATTATATTTTTTAATTTTTCCTAATTGTTCAAGAATAACATTGTCATACAAATGCCTCTCAAAGTTTTTCAAGTCAATTGGATGCCTTATAAAGCTATCTCCTATTGTATCTTTTATTAACTTTGTAAGTTCAGGATTACTTTTTAACAACCATCTTCTATGAGTAATTCCATTTGTTTTATTACTAAATTTATTTGGATATAAATAGTAGAAATCAGTCATTTCTTTCTTTTTCAATATATCCGTATGAAGCTTTGCCACACCATTTACACTGTGGCTTCCTGCTATTGCCAAGTGAGCCATTTTTATTTTGTCATCTGCTATTATGGCCATACGTGCAATTTTATCCCAATTTCCAGGATACCTTGCCCATAATTCTTTACAGAATCTTTCATTTATCTCTTCAATTATCATATATATTCTTGGAAGTAATTCCTTAAACATATCTACTGGCCATTTTTCTAAAGCTTCTGCTAAAATTGTATGATTAGTATATGATACTGTATTGGTAGTTATCCTCCATGCAACATCCCATTCTAATCCTTCCTCATCCAACAATATCCTCATTAGTTCTGGTATTGCAAGGGTAGGATGAGTATCATTAATATGAATTGCAACTTTTTCATCAAATAATTCTATATCCTTACCATGCTTCTTAAAATGTCGTATAATGCTTTGCACCCCAGCTGAAACAAAGAAATATTGTTGCTTCAACCTGAGTATTTTACCTTCATAAAATGAGTCTTCAGGATATAAAACTTGAGAAATTGATTCTACTGAATTCTTATACTTTAACGCTTGAAGAAAATCCCCTCTGCTAAATGATGAAAAATCAAATTCCTTAGAAACAGCTTCAGCACTCCACAATCTCAATGTATTTACAATTTCATTTTCATAACCTACAATTGGTGTATCATATGGAACAGCTAGTACTGGTTCAAAATTCACATGTGTGAAGTTCAAACGTCCATTTATCTCTGAAACTTTTATTTCTCCACCAAACTTAACGATTTCTGATTTTTCGGCCTTTCTCTTTTCCCATACATTACCTTCCTTTAGCCAATCATCAGACACCTCAACTTGTTTCCCATCAATTATCTTTTGTTCAAAAAATCCATATTTATATCTTATTCCGCACCCATTTCCTGGTATATTTAATGAGGCCATTGAATCTAAGAAACACGCTGCAAGCCTCCCAAGCCCACCATTTCCTAATCCTTGATCTTGCTCAAAGTTCTCTAATTCTTCTAAGTTTATACTTAAATCTGCCAAGGCTTCTTTGCATACATCTCTAATTCCTATATTTAATAATGCATCTCCTAACAATCTACCTAACAGGAACTCCATAGAAAAGTAATACACTTGCTTTTCACCTGTTTTATTATATTTCTTATTAGTTTTTAGCCATTCTCTTGTAACATAATCTCTAACTAAACTACCTAATGCATCATATTTTTGTTGATTCGTTCCTTCCTTTAACTCAATCCCATGCATTTCTAAAAACTTATTAACATAAGCTTTTTTAAATGACTTTTTATCCATACTTAGCATTTAATCCCCCCTCTCATAAAATCAAAGCTAATCTATTCCAGTTAATTCACGATATAGATTTAAATAAACTTGTGCTGATCTATCCCAACTATTATCTGACTTCATTGCATTTTTAACCAAACTGTTCCACTTTTTCTTATTTTCATATATATTTAAAGCATATTGAATTATATTATACAATTCATCTGCATTATAATTCTGAAAACCAAATCCATTACCTTCTCCAGTATATTCGTTATATGCAGTAACTGTATCTTTAAGTCCTCCAGTTTCTCTAACTATAGGAATTGATCCATACCTAAGTGCTATTAACTGACCTAGTCCACATGGTTCAAAAAGTGAAGGCATTAAAAACATATCACTTGCTGCATATATTTTATTTGCCAAACTATTGTCAAATTTAATATTTGCAGATACCTTGTTCCCATATCTATAATTTAACCATTTAAAATGATCTTCATAAGGCTTATCTCCTGTTCCCAAAACAACTAATTGTATATTTTGTTGCAGTAACCTATCCGAAATATTCACTAATAAATCAATTCCCTTTTGCGGTGTTAATCTAGTAACCATAGCTATCATAGGAATTTTTTCATCAACAGTTAAACCAAGCTCTTTTTGTAATTCAGTCTTATTCATAATTTTATTTTTTAAAGAATTGACATCATAATTTTTATAAATATTTTTATCCGTTTTAGGATTAAATTCATCATAATCTATTCCATTTGTTATTCCTCTTAACGCATATGCTCTATCCCTTAAAACACCATCTAACCTTTGCCCATATTCAGGTGTTTGTATCTCATATGCATAAGTATTGCTAACAGTTGTTATTATATCAGAATAATATAATCCACCTTTCATGAAACTTACACCTGCATCAAATTTCAAACATGTATTAGTATATAGCTCCATATCAAATCCAAATAATTCTGGCAATATATTGGGATCAAAAACACCTTGAAAGGCTATATTATGAATAGAATATATGGTCTTCATATTCCAATAAAACATATCATTTCTTTTATATTGAAACTTCAGTAATACTGGAATCATTCCTGTCTGCCAATCATTACAATGAATTAAATCTGGCTGCCAATCAATCTGTCTTAGCATATCAAGAACTGCTCTATCAAAGAATGCAAATCTTTCTGCATCATCATAATGTCCATATGCTTCATCCCTATTAAAATATCTTTCATTATCTAATACATAGTAAGTCACACCGTTAATATATGCTTCCCATACTCCACAAAATTGTTCTCTCCAACCAACTCTTACATTAAACCATTTAACAAATCTCAATTTATCTCGAACTTGCCAATTAAGTTCTTTATATTTAGGTATAACTACTCTTACGTCTGCATTTTTTTGTGCAAGTGCCTTAGGTAATGCTCCTGCCACGTCTCCGAGCCCTCCAGTTTTTACAAACGGACCAGCTTCTGATGCTACAAATAAAACTCTCATTACTTTTCCCCCTCAGCCTATTAAACAACAAGTTATTCTTTATATGTTTTATTAAAATCTCTTTTTAAATCTTTTGCTTTAATTTATATTTCCTCTATTACTTCTTCATCTGTTCCAATTTCCATCTTAATTTCCTTAACCTTTAACACTAAGGCTGCCATTGGTGGTACTTTTATTTGTAATGAATATGGTTGCTTGTGGAATTGTACTTTTTCAGCAATTAATGTTTCATCCATAATTTGTCCTGAACCACCGTATTTCGTATCATCTGTATTAAATATTTCTTCATAACTACCTAAGAATGGAACTCCTATCCTGTAATCATAATAAACTGTGGATGTGAAGTTAATTACAAACAAAAGGGTGTCCTCATCACTTCTACTTCTTCTTGCAAAAATTAAAATACTTTGTTCATTATTATCTGCTTCTATCCAGTTAAATCCTTTATAATCATGATCTAATTCCCAAAAAGCCTTATTATTTAAATATAATTTATTCAAATCTTTAAAGAACAATTGTGTTTTCTTATGAATTTCTAAATCATCTAACAGATTCCAATCTAATTGTGAATATTCTCTCCATTCGACTTCTTGTGCAAATTCAGAGCCCATAAATAACAACTTTTTACCTGGATGACCCATCATATACCCAATAAAAGCTCTAAGTCCAGCAAACCTATTCCACTCATCTCCCCACATCTTATCTATTAAAGATTTTTTACCATGAACAACCTCATCATGTGATAGTGGCAATAAATAATTCTCTGCATAATTGTACATCATTGCAAAAGTTATATTTTTATGATTATGTTTTCTATACTCAGGATCTATTTGAACATATTCTAAAGTATCATTCATCCAACCCATGTTCCATTTAAAATTAAACCCTAATCCATCATAGATTGTAGGTTTTGTGACATTAGGCCAAGCTGTTGACTCTTCAGCTATCATAAGAGCTGTTGGATATTCTGTGAAAACTGCTTTATTTAGTTGTTTTAGAAAATCTATTGCTTCTAAATTTCCATTTCCGCCATATTTATTTGGTACCCATTCTCCATGTGATCTACTGTAATCTAGATATAAGATGCTAGATACAGCATCAACTCTTAAACCATCAATATGAAATTCTCTAAACCAATATAATGCATTTGATATCAAATAACTTTTTACTTCCGTTCTTCCTAAATCAAAATTACAAGTTCCCCAACCTTTATTTTCAGCTCTCCATTCATCTTGATATTCATATGTTGGTGTTCCATCAAACTTATATAATCCATGTGAATCTTTACAAAAATGCCCTGGAACCCAATCCATTATTACTCCTATATTTTCTTCATGTAATTTATTTATTAACTTCTTTAGCCCTTCAAGGTTTCCATATCTGCTTGTTGGTGAATAATATCCTGTACCTTGATATCCCCATGACGCATCTAGTGGATGTTCTACAAGAGGCATAATTTCAACATGTGTATAACTCATTTCTTTCAAATATTTAGGTAACTCTTTAGTAATCTGCTCATATGTTAAAAATCCACCCTCACTATTTGTTTTCCATGATCCTAAATGTATTTCATATATATTTATTGGTTGCTCTAATACATTTATTTTATTTCTTTTAACAATCCATTTTTCATCTGTCCACTTAAACTCCTTTGGTGTATATATGATTGATGCATTATTAGGCCTTAACTCTGTTTGTATTGCATATGGATCAGCTTTATATTCTCCTCTTTCACCACTTTCTTCTATAACACAATATTTATATCTATCACCAACTTTAGGCTCTGTAAAAAATCCCTTCCATATACCATTTTCCGTAATCTTTTCAAGTTTAAATTCTTCACTTACTTCAAATTCATTAAAATCACCAACAACATAAACACCTTTTGCATTAGGTGCCCAAGTTGCAAATTGTACACCTTTTTTCCCATTTTCAGTTTTAGCGTGGGCTCCAAAAATATTATATGCCTCATAATTGTTTCCTTGATGGAATAAATATGTGTTAAAGCTTGTTAATTCTGACTTATCCAATTTATCATCAACCTTTTTATTTGTATTTCTTGCTGGTTGCTTCTTCATTTGTGATTTTACTTCTTTAGATATTTGTTTTCCCTCTGCTTTTGCCGCAATTGTTTTTTTAGCAACTGCTTTTCTTGTAGTTGTCGATTTAGTACTGGTTGCTGTTTTTTTAGTTTTGCTTGCAACTATCTTCTCTTCTGTATTTTCATCTGTTGCAGATAATTTATTTGTTCTGTCACCTTGAGTTTTCGAGGCACTATCCTGAGTTTTTTGCGATCTTGAAGAAGATTTAACAGCAGTACTTCTTTTGGCAGTTGTTTTTTTAGCAGTAACCTTAGTTTTCTCTTTTAAATCCTTGTCATCTTCTAATACGCTAATTTCCTTTTCTTTAATACCCGGTTCTATTTTAGTTTCTTCAGTTGATAAAACTTTCTTTTGAGAACTTTGCTTAGTTTTTATAGCATTTTGACCATCTGCAATGTCTTTTTTAGTAAGACCTTTTATAACTTTCTCTTCTGATTTATCTATAATACTTGAAACAATAACTTCATTTTCACTCTTACTATTTTTAGAATCTTTTCTCATTTGCCAATACCCCCATCCATATTTATTCCCTCTCATTTTTTAATTTAATTTTGATTTAATATATATCCATTTTACCAAATTTTGTGCGTAATTTCACTTATTTTTTAGAATTTTTTATAAAATTTTTAATTTAATTTATTTTAAGAATATTCAGAATGTAGATTTTTACTAATCTAATATGTACATCTAATTTCACCTTTCTTATCATAAAAATCCCTTCATATTAACACTCCTTTTCTACAAACCGTTTACAATTAAAGTTATGTTATACTAATGTTAATATATTTGTAGTTGAGTTCTAAATTAAATACTTCAAACACAAAAAAACGATAGTTATAATAACTATCGTTTTATCTTACCTCGCAACGTCCTACTCTGCCACACAGTCTCCCATGCAGTACCATCGGCGCTATAGACCTTAACTTTCCTGTTCGGAATGGGAAGGAGTGTTACCTCTATGCCATCATCACGAGATGCTAGTTCATTCCAAATCTATGATTTGGTCTAATGAACTGTACTCAGCGAACGAATGTGAGTCGAGTTTCCTTTAAAAAAGAACTCTAATTCATCGCTTATACAATTTTTCAGTAATTTTGTAATTACTTTACTTGAAAGATTTGTTCTTTCAAAATTGCACATAGTTTTTTAATGTATTTTTACAACTTAACTTATTGGTCAAGCCCTCGACCTATTAGTATCAGTCAGCTAAATATGTTACCACACTTACACCTCTGACCTATCAACCTTGTAGTCTTCAAGGGGTCTTACTAGCTTATGCTATGGGAAATCTCATCTTGAGGGGGGCTTCACACTTAGATGCTTTCAGCGTTTATCCCTTCCCGACTTAGCTACCCAGCTATGCTTCTGGCGAAACAACTGGTACACCATAGGTCAGTCCATCCCGGTCCTCTCGTACTAAGGACAGCTCCTCTCAAATTTCCTACGCCCGCGACGGATAGGGACCGAACTGTCTCACGACGTTCTGAACCCAGCTCGCGTGCCGCTTTAATGGGCGAACAGCCCAACCCTTGGGACCTACTTCAGCCCCAGGATGCGACGAGCCGACATCGAGGTGCCAAACCTCCCCGTCGATGTGAACTCTTGGGGGAGATCAGCCTGTTATCCCCGAGGTAGCTT
This sequence comes from Clostridium saccharoperbutylacetonicum N1-4(HMT), assembly GCF_000340885.1. Lineage (NCBI taxonomy): Bacteria > Bacillati > Bacillota > Clostridia > Eubacteriales > Clostridiaceae > Clostridium > Clostridium saccharoperbutylacetonicum. Next base: position 6,250,032 of record NC_020291.1, read on the forward strand.
TTATCCGTTGAGCGATGGCCCTCCCACGAGGTACCACCGGATCACTAAGCCCGACTTTCGTCCCTGCTCCACTTGTAGGTGTCGCAGTCAGGCTCCCTTCTGCCTTTGCACTCTTCGAACGATTTCCGACCGTTCTGAGGGAACCTTTGGGCGCCTCCGTTACATTTTAGGAGGCGACCGCCCCAGTCAAACTGCCCACCTAACAATGTCCTGTCACCAGTTTCATGGCATCCAGTTAGAACTTCAATACTATCAGGGTGGTATCCCAACAACGACTCCACTAAAGCTGACGCCCTAGTTTCCCAGTCTCCCACCTATCCTGTACAGACAATACCGAAATTCAATGCTAAGCTACAGTAAAGCTCTACGGGGTCTTTCCGTCCAATCGCGGGTAGCGAGCATCTTCACTCGCACTACAACTTCGCCGGATTTGCAGTTGAGACAGTGCACAAGTCATTACGCCATTCGTGCGGGTCAGAACTTACCTGACAAGGAATTTCGCTACCTTAGGACCGTTATAGTTACGGCCGCCGTTTACTGGGGCTTAAGTTCATACCTTCGCATTACTGCTAAGTATTCCCCTTAACCTTCCAGCACCGGGCAGGCGTCAGCCCCTATACATCAGCTTTCGCTTTAGCAGAGACCTGTGTTTTTGTTAAACAGTTGCTTGTGCCTATTCTCTGCGACCTGCTTTCGCAGGCACCCCTTCTCCCGAAGTTACGGGGTCAATTTGCCTAGTTCCTTAACTGCAATTCTTCCGTCGGCCTTAGGATTCTCTCCTCATCTACCTGTGTCGGTTTGCGGTACGGGCACTACTTCTCTCTCTAGATGCTTTTCTTGGAAGCATGGAATCAGATACTTCGGTTCCGTAGAACCTTCCCCATCACGCCTCAGAATTGTTGGAACGGATTTGCCAATCCCAACTCCCTAAACGCTTAGACTAGCATCCAATAGCTAGCACATCCTATCCTTCTCCGTCACACCCTCGATATTAACGATGATAGTGGTATTGGAATATCAACCAATTGTCCATCGACTACGCCTTTCGGCCTCGCCTTAGGTCCCGACTAACCCTGAGAAGACAAACTTTACTCAGGAAACCTTAGATATTCGGCCTGTAGGATTCTCACCTACATCTCGCTACTAATGCCAACATTCTCACTCGTAATCAGTCCACCGCTCCTTTCGGTACGACTTCAGCCCGATTACGACGCTCCTCTACCGCTCACGCATAAGCGTGAACCCGTAGCTTCGGTGGTAAGTTTGAGCCCCGGACATTTTCGGCGCAGGATCTCTTGACTAGTGAGCTATTACGCACTCTTTTAATGAGTGGCTGCTTCTAAGCCAACATCCTAGTTGTCTTAGAAATCCCACATCCTTTTCCACTTAACTTACACTTTGGGACCTTAGCTGACGATCTGGGCTGTTTCCCTTTTGACCATGGAACTTATCTTTCACAGTCTGACTGCCGGACTGATAGTATATGGCATTCGGAGTTTGATAAGGTTCGGTAAGCGCTATGCCCCCTAGCCTATTCAGTGCTCTACCTCCACTACTCACATTTTCCGACGCTAGCCCTAAAGCTATTTCGAGGAGAACCAGCTATATCCGAGTTCGATTGGAATTTCTCCGCTATCCACAGCTCATCCCATGCTTTTTCAACAGCAACGTGGTTCGGTCCTCCACGAGGTTTTACCCTCGCTTCAACCTGGCCATGGATAGGTCACCCGGTTTCGGGTCTACAGCATGCAACTAATCGCCCTATTAAGACTCGGTTTCCCTTCGGCTCCGTACCTTAAGTACTTAACCTCGCTACATACCGTAACTCGTTGGCTCGTTCTACAAAAAGCACATCATCACACACGTAAGGTGCTCTGATCGGTTGTAGGCATATGGTTTCAGGTTCTATTTCACTCCCCTCCCGGGGTTCTTTTCACCTTTCCCTCACGGTACTGCTTCACTATCGGTCATCAGGTAGTATTTAGCCTTGGGAGGTGGTCCTCCCTGCTTCCCACAAGGTTTCACGTGTCTCGTGGTACTCTGGTGCAGAACTGTTCATTATTATTTTCACCTACAGGACTATTACCCCCTATGGTCCAACTTTCCAGTTGTGTTCGGTTAACAATAATTTCACGTTATGTTCTGTCCGCAACCCCAGAGATAAATCTCTGGTTTGGGCTCTTTCCTTTTCGCTCGCCGCTACTAAGAAAATCGATTTTTCTTTCTCTTCCTCCAGGTACTTAGATGTTTCAGTTCCCTGGGTTTACCTTCATAAAGCTATGTATTCACTTTATGATACATGGGGTTTCCCATGTGAGTTTCCTCATTCGGAAATCTTCGGATCTCTGACTATGTGCGTCTACCCGAAGCTTATCGCAGCTTATCGCGTCCTTCATCGGCTCCTGATGCCAAGGCATTCACCATACGCCCTTTGTAGCTTGACCTATTTATTAGTCATTTCACAAAGAATATATATTCTTGGCTTTGTTGTATTTTTTATACATCAAATCTATGTGCAATTTTCAAAGAACAATTTGCTTGCTTATTACCCCCAATTGCTTCGTCAGCTGCAAATTTTATTCATTCACATACGTGAAGTACGCTTCATTTCATAAAATTTTTGCTTCCTCGCACTTGTTGCTACTAAGCTACGCAACAATTTTGCTGTTTTTTAGCAAAATTTTTTTTGAAAGACTTAGTCTTTCAAAATTGAACAGAACAAATACTTTAAGCAACCTGTCGAGTAAGTATTTTAATTTTGATACATAAATGTATCTGTACTAGCCAAACATCATGTTGGTCTAGATTTCTCCATAGAAAGGAGGTGATCCAGCCGCAGGTTCTCCTACGGCTACCTTGTTACGACTTCACCCCAATCGCTGACCCTACCTTAGGTCGCTGCCTCGCTTACGCGTTAGCTCACGAACTTTGGGTATTGCCAACTCTCATGGTGTGACGGGCGGTGTGTACAAGGCCCGGGAACGTATTCACCGCGACATTCTGATTCGCGATTACTAGCAACTCCAGCTTCATGTAGGCGAGTTTCAGCCTACAATCCGAACTGAGACTGGTTTTAAAGTTTGGCTCCACCTCGCGGTTTAGCATCTCTCTGTACCAGCCATTGTAGCACGTGTGTAGCCCTAGACATAAGGGGCATGATGATTTGACGTCATCCCCACCTTCCTCCCGGTTAACCCGGGCAGTCTCGCTAGAGTGCTCAACTAAATGGTAGCAACTAACAATAAGGGTTGCGCTCGTTGCGGGACTTAACCCAACATCTCACGACACGAGCTGACGACAACCATGCACCACCTGTCTTCCTGCCCCGAAGGGCTTCCTCCATTACAGAGTAATTCAGGAGATGTCAAGTCTAGGTAAGGTTCTTCGCGTTGCTTCGAATTAAACCACATGCTCCGCTGCTTGTGCGGGCCCCCGTCAATTCCTTTGAGTTTTAATCTTGCGACCGTACTCCCCAGGCGGAATACTTAATGCGTTAGCGGCGGCACGGAGGTCATGACAACCCCCACACCTAGTATTCATCGTTTACGGCGTGGACTACCAGGGTATCTAATCCTGTTTGCTCCCCACGCTTTCGAGCCTCAGTGTCAGTTACAGTCCAGAAAGTCGCCTTCGCCACTGGTATTCTTCCTAATCTCTACGCATTTCACCGCTACACTAGGAATTCTACTTTCCTCTCCTGCACTCTAGATATCCAGTTTGGAATGCAGCACCCAGGTTAAGCCCGAGTATTTCACATCCCACTTAAATATCCACCTACGCTCCCTTTACGCCCAGTAAATCCGGACAACGCTTGCCACCTACGTATTACCGCGGCTGCTGGCACGTAGTTAGCCGTGGCTTCCTCCTCAGGTACCGTCATTATCGTCCCTGAAGACAGAGCTTTACAATCCGAAGACCGTCATCACTCACGCGGCGTTGCTGCATCAGGGTTTCCCCCATTGTGCAATATTCCCCACTGCTGCCTCCCGTAGGAGTCTGGGCCGTGTCTCAGTCCCAATGTGGCCGATCACCCTCTCAGGTCGGCTACGCATCGTCGCCTTGGTGAGCCGTTACCTCACCAACTAGCTAATGCGACGCGGGTCCATCTCATAGCGGATTACTCCTTTAATTGCTGTACCATGCGGTACTACAATCTTATGCGGTATTAATCTTCCTTTCGAAAGGCTATTCCCCTCTATGAGGCAGGTTACCCACGTGTTACTCACCCGTCCGCCGCTAATCCATTCCCGAAAGAATTTCATCGCTCGACTTGCATGTGTTAAGCACGCCGCCAGCGTTCGTCCTGAGCCAGGATCAAACTCTCAATAAAAAGTTTAATCTTAGCTTACTCAAATAAAAATTGCTGGTTTACTTAAATGTATTTATCTTATTCTGTTCAATTTTCAAAGACCATTTTCTTTCTTACAACTTTCGCTGTAATCTTTTGTTTGTTTTTGTCACTCGTAAGCGACTTGTTTATCTTATCACTTAGTCTCAAGCTTGTCAACAACTTTTCCAAAATCTTTTTTAGCTCTTTATTTATGAGCTATTTATTCATTTGCTTAAGTTGTTTACCGCTCTCAGCGACGTGTTTTATCTTAACATATATGTTTATTATATTTATCTAGTATTATATCATTTATGACATTTAAATCTATAATTCTTCTCTTTACTTAGTTTTTCTGAATAATTCTACTAATGATACGCTTGGTATAGTTACTTTATTTTTTCATTATCAAAGTCTTCTTTTACAATATAATAAGTTGCGTGATCTTCCCATTTACCATTAATTAAAAGATATTTTTCATTTATTCCTACAAGTTTAAATCCACACTTTGTCAGTACCATTCTTGATCTTTTATTATTTATTAACGCTGATGCCTCTATTCTATGAAGGTTACATTCAGTAAATGCATATTTAAGAAATATTTTAACACTTTCCTTCATATATCCATTCCCTTGTTCATCTTCATCGATTGAATAACCCAATACTCCGCTTTTTATTGATCCATGAACAATTCTTGAAAGCTTCATCTTGCCAATTAACTTTTCTCCTTTAAAAATTCCGAGTTCAACACTTATACCATTCAAAAGTTCTTTATAACTCTTAATTAAAAGCTTTTTTTGCATTTCTAATGTGTAAAAATCAGCATCCTTTCCTGGCTCAAAAGGAGCTAAATAATTTTTATTTTTTTGATAATATTCTAGAACTTCTTGTGCATCACCTGGTGTTAAATTTCTTAAAGTAATACCTTCTCCTTTTAATTCCACAAGCGAATATTTATTAAGATTATTATATTCTATTTTAGTAATACCAAAAGATAATTCATCATAATATTCACCTTTAAAATATTGGTTCTGACTAAATACTCCTTCTAATGTAAAGCCTAAATCCAAAAATGAATTAATATCTATATTTTCATTAACTTTAATATTAACCTTAAAAATATTTTGGTCATTAAATGTAGCCTTCAATATAAATGCTAGTGTATCACTCAATATTTCATAGGCTCCTTCTCTATAGAAACTAAGCTCTATATTACATGTTTTACTTGCAGTTCTTAATTCTGAGCTGATAAATCTCCCAACAATAATATCATTTTTATCCTTTACTAAATATTCTGTTTTATTTAATTTGTCTGCTTCTATTTTTACATTACCATGTGATCCCATATATTTCTCCCTTGCATTTTCATATACATATTCTTATTCAATAATATTCATTCAACATTTATTTTAAATTTCCTTTTGCTGATTTTATATGACTGAATGTATAAATTAATATATAATTTACATTTTAATAAAAGCGCCTATTAAATTTTATCCACACAAAATATATGATAATCAATGTTTATACACAAAACCCACATTATTTTTGGTGATAATTTTCATATCATCTTCAAAATTAATGTGGGTTTATTAAAAATTATTTTAATTATTTATTTATTGTAGAATTCCGCTAGCAACGCCTAAAATACCAATTGCAAATAATCCAAATATAATTAGTAGTGGATTAACTCTTTTCTTTAATAAATACATACACGCGAATGTTAATAATAAAGGAACCAATCCTGGCATTAAACTATCAAGAACACTTTGCACTGTTGTAATTACTTCTTTACCATCAGATTGTGTATATTTTGAAAGAACAAAAGGTATATTTATACTTGTCCATTTTGAAACAAGTCCTCCTATAACAAGTAATCCAAGCACTGAAGATCCTTCAGTAAGATATCTAAGTTTATTTCCGCTCATATCTGAAACTAATTGAGTTCCTTTTTCATACCCATAAAACATTCCATACCAATTTGTTGCAAGTCTAATTGCATTGAACCCTAAGAAAAATATTAACGGTCCAATAATACTTCCTGTAAGTGCAAATCCTGCTCCTAAAGCTGCAAGTACTGGTCTTAATGTTCCCCAGAATATTGGATCTCCTACTCCAGCAAGAGGTCCCATAAGTCCAATTTTCACACCACTTATTGATGCCTCACTAATATCTGCTCCATTTGCTTTTTGTTCTTCCATCGCAGCTGTTATCCCCATGATTGGAGTAGCCATAAATGGTTGTGTATTAAAGAACTCCAAATGCCTTTTCAATGCTGCACTTAATTCATCGCCTTTATATAACTTTTTTAAAGCTGGTATTAAAGTTACGCAAAATCCTATTGATTGCATTCTTTCAAAGTTAAATGACCCTAATAGAAAATTTGAACGAATAAACATGCTTACTATATCACTTTTATTTAATTTCTTATCACTCATTGTTATATCCTCCTTCTACAATTTACATTAATTCCGAATCATCTATATCATCAATTCCAACATTGCCTGCAACTACTACTTTTCCTTCATTAGCTATAGATTTTATATGGAATATAGCACAGATAACACCTATTGCACCAAAACCAATCAAGTTAAAGTTTGTAAATGCTGCAAGTAAAAATCCTATAAAGAAGAATGGCATTAATGATTTACTATTCATCATGTTTATTACCATTGCATATCCTACTACTACTATAAATCCACCTGATACTTGGAGTCCTCTTGTAATTACTGGTGGTATAGCCGCAAGAGCTGCATTAACCGCATCTGTACCTGCAAGTATTCCTACTATTGCTGCTGGCACAGCTACACGTATTGCTTGAAGTGATAATCCCAAAATGTGGCACATCTCTATTCCTCTAGTGTTACCCTGTTCTGCATATTTATCAGCTAAGTGTTGGAAAAATACGGTTATTGTTCTTACAAAGATAGTAAGTACTTGACCTGCTGCTGCAATTGGTACCGCAACCGCTATACCAGCTCCAATTGATTGTTTTCCAACTATAACAAGTATTGCTGAAATTACACTTGCAAGCGCTGCATCTGGTGCCATTGCCGCACCAACATTCATCCATCCAAGTGCTAACATTTCTAGTGTTCCGCCTAAAATAATTCCTGTTTGAATATCTCCTAATACAAGTCCAACTAATGTACATGCAATTAATGGTCTATGAAATTGTGCTTCATCAAGAACACTAGCCATACCAGCAATCGCTGCAACTATTACCAATAAAATTAATTGTAAAGTACTCATGAAAAAATCCCCCTATTTCTTAATAATTTAAAATATATATAAATTTAAATTTATAACTAAATAAGTTTTAATTCTCTTAACCTATCCATTAAATTTACTTTAGTATCTTTTGCTAATTTTCTTACTTCTAATTCAATGCCTTTTTCATTAAGTTTCTTAAAGGACTCAATATCAGCATCGCTCATACAAAGTGCACTTGTTATTTGTTTTGTGCCATCCTTATAGCACATTCCGCCAACGTTTACAGATTTAATATCAACTCCGCCTTCAACCATTCTAAGAACATCTGTAGGATTAGTGAATAAAAATAAAGTTTTAAAACTATCATATTTAGGATTTTTATACGCTTCAATTGCCTTTTCAACTGGAATTACATAAGCCTTAATTCCTGGAGGTGCTACTTGAATTACCAATTGCTTTCTCAAATCATCTGCAGCAACCTCATCGCTAACTGCCATTATTCTATTGCAACCACTATCTTTTGTCCAAACAGTTGCCACTTGTCCATGTATTAATCTGTCATCAATTCTTACAAAACTAATTTCCATAATCTTATTCTCCTTTTTATTGTTTTTTATATAAAGTTATATTGAATAATTCAATAATCATATAACTTGCTAACTTTATAATTCTTCTTCATCAATTTCAACATTTTTAGTCAATATTTTTATAGCATCTTTCCCTGAATTCAATGCAATTTGAACTAATTCTTGTAAATTTAAAAATTCTCTGCTTCCTAACACCTCTAGAATCATTGGAAGATTTACACCTGTAACAATTTCCATATTTTCATTTTTCATTGCAATAATACTAGCTGCATTAAATGGACTTCCACCAAAAAGATCTACCATAAATAAAACACCCTCTTTAGAATCTAATCTATTAATTAGGTTGTTATATTTTTCTACTAAACTATCTATACCTTCACCCGGATTGAAAGTGACACTACCAACATTTTCTTGAGAACCAAAAATCATCTCTGCTGACTTTAAGATCTCTTCTGAGAAAATCCCATGAGTACCTACTATGACTGATATCATTACTTAATCATCCCTTCCCGCTACATTTTTATTTTGTACTAATATACTAAGCAATTATCATGCCAAAAAAAGTGTGTCATCAAGCATTAGAGTAACAACAATAAGTTTTTAGTTATATTCAACATAAAAAACTCATCTTGACACTGTAAAGCTTTTTTTGACACACTTTTTTTATTATTTTTGACACTTTTATTTTTTAAATCTAGAATTTTTAACACACATTAATTGCATCAACTATATAATATATTTCATCATCGGTTAAAGATATGGATAACGCTTCTTTAAATATTAAATTTGCCTCTCTTAATGCTTGTACATATTTGGGATTTAATTCTGATTCAGATGAATCATAAACCAATCCATTATTTAAAAGCATTCTCTCTAATGCACACGCAACATGAAAAATTATTCTAAGTTTTGTTGGATTATCATACTGTACTTCTAAATATGCTTCAATGGCTTTTACAAATCTATCTAACAAAGGATATATTTTTTCTGGATTTATAAAAGTTACTATTTCCATTAAAGTCTGCTTACATAGATTCTTTAATACAATTTGATCTTCTCCTCTGGCACTTGACACAGTTAATTTACCTTCAATTATATTTCTTAATACATTTTCTCCAGCCCCGTTAATTAATTCTTCAATAGATATAAATGGAATTCCCAAGTTAGGATTGGTTATACCAACAAGGGCTAAAATTTTATGCTTTTCAGAAATATGTTTTATCGATTCATTTAAATTAATTATTCCTGTAGGAATAACTTTAACATTACTACTAATATATATATTTTTAGTCACAGCTTCGACTAATTCTTTAAGTTTAACAGCTGCTCCTTTGCCAGTTGAACAAATAGTAACTATAACATTATCATCACCTAAATCATTTTCTGCATGAATATTATTTGTATACCCTCTAAAATCAGTAAGTAAATATGAATATACAGAATCTAAATCTGTGTCAGTTAAAGAACATTTTCTAACTGCTTCTAGCACCAATGCTGTTGATACCATATCTATGCTTTTTACATTAATGTTGGTTCTTTCGGTAATTGTTTCACCAAAGGTATTTAAAGAGCCCATATCAACCAGAAGCAATACTCCTTTTCCCTCATCAATTTGCTTAACTTTTTCAATAACACTCTCCAAAATATCGGATGGTGTTCTTTCAAGTGGCATATCAACAGCTAAAATATTGTCAGCTTCAAAAAGTTTCTTAGCTACAGCAACCATGCTAGTAGCTGTACTTGTACCATGAGCTGCCACTACAATTCCAACTCTCTCTTGATGTGATAATTCCTGAATTGAATTTAGAAGCAACGCTAGATATTCTATTTCTATTTCTGGAATTGCTATATCATATCTATCTTCTATAAGTTTATGAATTTCTTTAGCAACTTCATACTCTTTAGTATTAATTGTTGATAAAGTTAATTTAATATTATTAGAAAAAGAAACAGTATTCTTTTTGATTCTATTAAACAGCGCACTAAAGTGAAGACTTATGGCATAAATAAATCTATCATTTAAACTTTTATCTAACCTCTCCTCAGCTAAAGCTTTTATTTCTTGCGCAAAATCAACAATATCCTTGTCTACAATTTTTAATAAACCATCTTTGCGATAAGTATCACCTTTAAATTTTGCATAAAATTGTTTTAAATGAACATTTATATCAGTAGTTATATATTTTTTTATATCTTGATCACTCATTCCCTCTTCTTTAAGAACAAATGCCTTGTCTTCTATAATATTATAAATATTAAAAGGTGGTTCATAACCATCTGTTTCTATAAAAGTTCTGTTGCCATCTGGCTTTATAGTAAGTAGCTTAGGAACCCTATTCCATACTTGTCCATCATCTTTTGATTTGTTTTCAAAATTAAGCAGTCCATCTCTTATGTTAGTTGGTAGAGAATTCAAATTTATATCTATATCTTTATCTGTATTCATGCAATTAAGAAATCCTGTCGCACAAATTAACTGTATATTAGATTTCAATTGTCCAACATTCCCATAAGACGTACTTCCAATCAATGCTTTTATAGATTCAGCAGAAATTCTAATAGTCTTATTTACCCTTTGAGCCTCTTTTGAAAGTAAATAATGTATTAGTTCAAGTTTATCTTCCATTGACCTTTCTTCAAAATTAGGAATTAGTATAGTTATAGGTATTCTTCTAATAAAAGTGTTTAGCAATGTTGAGCTTGGATCTTCTGTTGTAGCACCTATTAATAGCACGTTTGCCTTACGATGTCTATCTGTTTCTCCAAGTTTATTGTATGTTCCTGTATCCATAAAGTAAAAAATCATCTCTTGCCCTTCAGGAGGAAGTCTATGAATTTCATCCAAAAACAATATCCCTCCATCAGCTTTTTCAACAATTCCTTCTTTTTCTTTATCCGCACCTGTGAATGCACCTTTGACATGACCAAATATGTAGGATAAAAGAAGTTGAGGATTATTACTATAATCGGCACAATTAAATACTACAAATGGAGCATCTTCTTGCAATTTTTTTATGTATTTAGAATATTGGTACATTATATTAACAAATAAACTTTTTCCTACTCCTGTACTACCTATTATCAATGTATGAAGTCCATTTGGGGGATATAATAATGCAGCTTTAGCCTGTTCAATTTGATTTTTAAGACTAGTATGTGCTCCAATCAAATAATTAAATGGAGACTCTTCTTCACCACCAATAGATTTATCAACCTTTACAAAATCATCAAGGTCAGATATTTCTTCTAACTCTTTTGGCAACTTAATTGATAATATTTCTTCAAAACTGCTTCTATCAAAATAGAGAACAGGTCTATTCTTTATTTTGATTATTTTCCCATCTCTACATAAAGTATTAAGTTCTCTTGACACATTACTCCTTAATATATCAAGTTTTTCTCCAATTTCTTGAGCACTAAACCCTTTAATCTCCAGAAGCTTATTCTTTGTAAAATTCTTAGAATTAGTTTCAATATAACTATAAATTCTTTCAATACGCTTCATAACTATTCCCCCAAAATTAATTGCTTTTATTTATTGCTGCTTGTTAATTTCTAATATATCTTTTATAACTTCACCAGCAATTATCATACCAGCTACTGGTGGAACAAATGAAATACTCCCTGGTATCTGCCTTTTTTCTGCACACTTTTTAGTTCCCCCAGTACAAACACAGCCAGTCTTACATGTAACTACATCTTCATAATTTGGCTTAATTGGGACTTCTTCCGAATACACAACTTTTAATTTCTCTACCCCTCTTTTCTTTAGTTCATGTCTCATCACCTTAGCTAATGGACAAATCTTTGTTTTAAATACATCTGTAACTTTAAATTGTGTTGGATCTAATTTATTTCCTGTTCCCATAGAACTCATTATCTTAATATTCTTTTTATAACAATATTCTGCAAGTCCTAATTTTGCAGTAACAGTGTCAATTGCATCTACCACATAATCAGCATCCTCAGGAATTATTTCAGATATATTTTCTTGAGTTACAAATACTTGATGTGTTATAACTGTACAATTTCTATTTATAGATTCAATTCTTTCTTTCATTACTTGCACTTTAGGTTGACTTATAGTTTTATAGGTAGCATGCACCTGTCTATTTAAATTTGTTAAACATACTGTATCATCATCAATAATTATTAATTCTCCAACTCCTGCTCTCGCAAGTGCCTCAATGGTATAACTTCCTACTCCTCCAACTCCAAAAACGACTACTTTACTTTGTCTTAATTTATCTAATCCACCTTCACCTATTAAAAGTTCAGTTCTTGATAAAGAATGTTGTACTGACATATTCTTGCTCTCCTTATTATTATATTTTATATAGAATCATAGTAATTTCTATTCCGCTATTATTATATTCAAAATATCAAATATTACGTACAATGCCAATATATATTTTGCTTTAATATTTGATATTATATCATAATTTCGTGTCATTACTACAATACATTGTTTCCCAGTTATATTTATTCTTTTATCTATCAAATTTCTCAATTAAATATTATAATATAAATTAGTTTAATGTTTATTAATACATAATATAATTAATTTTATTTAGGAGGATAATTCATATGACTATAGGAATTATTGCTGCAATGGCAGAAGAATTAGAGATTTTATTAAACGACTTAAAACTTATTGAAAAAAGAGAAAAAGCTAACATGACTTTTCATAAAGGTACTTTATATGGAAAAGATGTTGTAGCTGTAGTTTGTGGAATTGGTAAAGTTAATTCTGCAATCTGTACTCAAATATTAGCTTCAGAATATAATGTAGATAAAGTTATTAATGTTGGAGTTGCAGGAGGAATCGGTAAAGAAATTTATCCTGGCGATATAGTTGTTGCAGAAAACTTAGTACAACATGACATGGATACTACAGCATTTGGAGATAAGATGGGACAAATTCCAAGACTTGATACTTTTGATTTTAAATGCGATAAAGAAATGGTTGCAATAGCTAAAAAAGCTTGCGAACAAATCTCAGAATTAAATAGCTTTACAGGCAGAATTGCTTCAGGTGATCAATTTGTAGCAAATATTGAAAAAATCCAATGGCTTGAAAAAGAATTTGGTGCTATATCTTGCGAAATGGAAGGAGCTAGCATTGCTCAAGTTTGTTACTTAAATTCAATTCCTTTTGTAGTTATTAGATCAATTTCAGATAATGCAAATAATGGAGCACATATGGATTATCAAAAATTTGTTCCTATTGCAGTTAAAAATTCAACTAAGATATTAAAACAAATGCTTGAACTGATGTAATTTCATTTCATGATTAAATAAAGATCATACTTAATCTAGCACTCTACGTGTCCCTATAAAGTACGATCTTTATTTTTTACCATTTACATGTCTTTGAAATTTCTATTTCAATTTAAATGTATTTATTAAATTAATCAAATGCTCTGACATATTATTTAAAGAATTTGCTGAATTAGTCACACCTTCCATTGTTGCCAATTGCTCTTCAGTAAAGGCAGATACACTTTGTGTTGATTCTGCTGCAGACTTAGAAATTTCTTCAATAGTTTCAAAGTTATTTACTAATTTATCTGTACTTTCACTCATTTGCTTTGACGCCATTGATACTTCTTCTATTGTTTTTCTAAAATCATTAATTGAACTCTCTATGGTATTAAAAGAGACACCTGCAGCATGAACAGCTTCAATTCCTTCCTTAACTTGTTGTTCACTTTCTGTAACAACGCTTATTGTTTTTTCAGTTTTTAACAATATCGCTCCAATTACCTCTGATACTTGTTTCCCAGAAATTGATGTTTGTTCTGCAAGCTTACTTACTTCAGCAGCCACTACTGCAAATCCTTTTCCAGCATCACCAGCTCTTGCAGCTTCTATTGATGCATTCAAAGCAAGTAAATTAGTTTGAGATGCTATATTGGTAATTATAGCAATAATATCATTAATCTTCTTAGATTCATTTCCTAATTCATTAACTATATTTGCGATATCTGTTACTGTATACTTAACAGCATTCATTTGTTCTACAGCCTTCTGAACTGATGTATTTCCTTCCATTACAACATCAGAAGTTTTTAATGCCTGATTATTTGCATTATAAGCTTTTGAATTTATTTCATCCGCTTCATTACTCATTTCTCTTGCTGCCTGAACACTCTTCTCAACACTATCAACTTGACGTTCTGTTCCAGTTGCAACATCTTGAGAAATATTAGCTACATACTTTGTTGCTTCTGCTGTTTGATGTGCTCCAGTTGTTAATTCATCAGATGATATTGCCACCTTCGCTGCTGCTTCTTCAACTTCTGTAAGTATTTTTCGTAAATTTTTAGTCATAATATTAAAAGCATTTATCAAATCACTTATCTCATCATTACTCTTAATTTGTATCTCCTCACCAGTCAAATCCCCATTAGCAATTTTAATTGCTGTTTTTGATATTGCTACTATAGGCTTAGAAATCAAATTGCTAATCCAGTAAGCCACTCCAAATCCAATAAATAAAATAATAAAAGTAAATACAATTATTAGGATTTTTGATGAACTTATCATGCTTTCAGTTTCATTAATTTCTTTATTTAATAGAGCTTCTTGATTTTCAATAAACTTATCAGAAGTATCACTAAACTTTTGTATTAATTGATTTTGTGCTTTTGCAGTTTGGGTATATTTATCTATATTATTTTTCTTCTTATAGTCTATCATCTGGTCTGCTGAAATAACATATTGTTCTTGAATTAAATCTAATCCTTGCAGAATTTGCCAACTATCCTGTCCTTTGATTAACTCTCCTATTTTCTTGCTTTTTTCATTATATGAATCAAAAGCCTTTTGATAAGACTTAAAATAATTTGTATCTCCTGTTATAAGATAATAATTAACACTAGCCTGTTCATCACTAATTGCATTATTTAAGTCTTTAATATAGCTTACTATTGTAGTACCATTATTCACCAAGTTTGTGTATTTAGCATTTACTTTACTTGTCAATACATAGTTAGCTATAGCCACAATAACTAAAAATAAAAGTACTGCTGCAAATCCACCATATAATTTTTGACGAATAGTAATTCTCATATTACTCTCCCCCTTTCACACCGCTCAGAATTTTGTTTGCACTTGTTCTAAATTGCTTTGCTGCATCTTCTGGCATAAGTGTGCCGGCTAAAATTTCATCAGTTAATCTTTGAAGAAGTGCATTAACATTACCTGCTGTATTTGGTGTTGGTGGATCTTGAGGACTTGGATTTTCTTTAATATATTTCAAAAATAAATACTGCTGTTTATCACCTTCACTTGCTTTCTTTTCTAAATTATCACTTACCTTTGCCGAAGTTGATACTCCTCTTTCAGCCTTTAATATATCATTAACCTCCAAATCATTTGTTAAAAAATCAATAAATTCCATTGCTTCTTTTTTATGTTTAGAATACGATGAAACACAAAGATACATTGATGGTCTAATACAGCTTGTAATTTTCCCTTTTGTTTTTGATGGCACTGATATTATTTGCATACTTGTATTAGAAGTTTTATTAAGACCAGAAACTTGATTAGATACTCCCCACCAAAGTGCAGATTTTCCAGATGAAATCAAGGCATTTTTGTCCGTAATTGTAACTGGTGCAATTAAACCTTCATCTAAACATTTCTTGTAAAAATTAAAATAATCTATAAAAATCTGATCATCTTTATAACCTAATGCTGTTCCTTCTGAATTAAAATATGTGCTGCCATAAGCTCTAACGAAATTATTGTAATCAACAAAGTTAGCTAATGGATAAAAGTTCGGATCATTTATTTGAGATTTAAGCTTTTTAAGAGTTTCATATAATTCATCATATGTATATCCAGACTTAAGCATATCTACTCCAGCCTTTTCAAATACTGACGGATTTACTGCCATACAGTACGCATTAATTCCCCATGGAAGCCCATATAACTGTCCATTATCAGTTCCAGCTTCTAAGCTTGATTTATCAACATCAGATAAATTCACGATATTCTTCTCAACATAGGGTTCAAATGGTTCAAATAAGTTACGATTTGCATAATTATGTACAAAGTCATAATTAGCTTGAATAATATCAGGCATATCTTCATCTGCAGTATTCATAGCTAAGTTAACCTTTACATCCGATGTACTTGCATAACTCTTCACCTCAAATTTTACATTTGGATGCTTTTTTTGAAACAATTCAATTGCTTGTTGAGTTATATTTTTCCTTTGATCATTTCCCCACCAAATAAACTTTAGATTCACTTCTTTAGAGTCATCATCAACTTTCGAATTTGTTTTATTAAGACCATTACAACCAACACTACTAAATATAATCGCTACGATAAAAACCCCTAAAAAAATGTAACTTAATATCCTTCTCATTACCATTCCCCTTATATACTATATTTAGGTTGATAAAGGTAACCTATAACCCTTGATTAACCGTATATTTGTACACACGTATTTTGTATAATAACTTTATTAGATAGAGTGCTGTCAACTTACCCTTCTTAATATGAACTTCTGTAATTAGCTTAACTTATTCAGTATCTAATAATATATTCTTGATTTATATATCGACATTTTTCTTGGAATCTTTATCATTTTTTAGCTTATTTTTTTATTTTTATATTAATTTCTACAGTTTTCCAGCAATTTCATCCTCTTTCATTATATATTTAACATAAATAACTTCCATACATGCCTAATAAAAAAACATAAAATATTGAATCTATAAATTTCCAAATTCAATATCTTATGCTTATATACTATCTTATTATAAAAACCTTCTTGATAAAGCTACTACTAAACTTGATGTATAGAATACCCCAAGAAATGATTCTAGACTCACAATCAACTTCATCCAATTAAGAGGAGTTATATCTCCATACCCAACTGTCGTAAATGTTATTATTGTAAAATACAGAGTATTCCCAAACTTACTTATTAAAAAATGTATATCAAAATTTGAATTTATAAACATCTCAAATACTGTCTCAAATAAATTTTTCGAACTCATTGGTGCATCTTTACACATTAATAAATTAGGAAAACAGCAATAAAGCATAAAAAATGCAACTATTATTACCCCCATAGTTAATAAAGTTCTTTCCCAACTTGTATAGTACTTAGTTGTTATTCCAATTAAATAATCTAATAAAGTAAATCTATAAGTTCCTTTATTTTTCTTTTCCAAACGTTCATATTTTTTGAAATAGAAAAAAGTTGTTAAAAATTGTTCTGTCCTTCCACTAGACTTATATATATCAGATACAATCAAAAAATTCCATTTAGTCTTTTTATAATTATCTTCAAAAATCAATGGCTTGTACTCTTTATTTGTTAGTAACTCGTATTCTAAATAACATTTATCAGAAAAATTTGTTTTGTATAAGCTTATCTTTCCATTTAATTCATCAAAATCTATTTCTGATTTTTTATAAAATGAACATTGGAGAAAATTCAATTCACCATTAACTGACAACTGTAATTTGCTTAATCCTTCAAACATACAATCAACAAAATCCAAATCCTTATTTGACATAACCTTATCCATAATAAAATCATTAAATATAGTAACCTTTTGAAAAAGTAAATTATCCATTATTTGTGAAGTATTAATATTTAAGGTTCCAATTTCTGAATTTTCAAATATAACATCTTCTTTGAAAATTACATTATTAATTCTTGATTTTTCACAATTTATAAATCTTATAAATATATTTTTTTGTATAGTTGATTCATTAATTTTTATTCTCTTATAATCGCCACCCAATAATTCTATATCTGAAAAAAACTCACAATTAGTAAAACTTAAATATAATGAATCATCTAATTTAGGTTTAGAATAGCTATCGATCTTAAATCTCTTTAAAAAAATAGCATTATCAAAAATACCACAAATATTAATACATTCAAAGGTTACTAATATTCTTTTCTTCCTCTCTCCTATGTCTGTACATCCTTCTAGATACTCTAATAATTTTTCTCGTGTATCGATAACCTCATACTCTTCTTTCTTACCATCCTTTATTATAGATACACTCCTTAATCCTTCTTCTATTTCTTTGGAATTTAATTCATTAAATTCTACTCTTATCCCAACCATATTATTACCCCTTTAATAATCCTTCAATTTCCAACTCCCTGGTTCATCTATAATTTTATAACAAAATCTTAATAGAAAAAAGAGCTTAGAACTTTATAGTTATTTATGATCTTTAACAGGTGTTGTAATCTCAATATGATTACCTTCACTATCTTTAAATTCAGCTACCCAATTCGAACCAATTTGAGTTAATGGAAATACTATTTCTAATTTTGATAATTTACTTTTTAGAATATTTAGGCTATTTACCTCTAAACTTGGTAGACAGTTGCTCCCAAAAGTATGTTGTTCATTCATCTTTTGATACGCAAATAATCCTAAACGAAATCCATTAACATCAAATACACTATAAATGTCATCACGAATAGCTACCTCTTGTTCTAATAAATTCTCATAAAAATTAATTGCTCTATCCATATCTTCAACACAGAAATATAATGATTTAATACTGCAATCCATCTATCATTACTCCTATCATTCAACATTATAACTTCAAAAAATCTTTAATTTCTTTAAAATACATAATATGATCAAAACTCCTTTTCATGTGATTTAAAAAAATCATAATATGTTCGTACATTCTCTAATTCTGTCCATCTTTTCACATCAACAGGATCTTCATCAAGATCATATATTTTTGCTCCTCGCATAGCAAGTAAGAAAGGTGAGTGCGTTGATATAATAAACTGACAGTTTAAAAAGCGAGCAGCTTCCTCAATAAAACTCATTAATTTCATCTGACGTTGTGGAGAAAGACTATTTTCAGGCTCATCCAATATATATAATCCATTCTCATCGATTTTTTCAATAAAATATCTATATGCACTCTCTCCATTTGAATACTCTCTTACATTACTCATTAATTTATCCCTTACAAAACGTGATTGAGTTTTACTTCTAGTGAGATTTACCTTTTTTAATTGCTCATAATCTGATATAGAGTTCATCTGAAAACGTGAATATTTCGTATCTAAATATTCTTCAAAGAGTTTTTCCCTTTTTTGATCAATTCCTTCATTTAAATTACGTATATTTAGCATATAGTCAAATACATCATCACTAGTAATAATTCTACTATTTTTAGGAATATCATTTTCAATATCAATTTTACACATATTAACATAATCAGAATAAAAACTAGATTTATTAAATATAGAATCCCGACTTATTCCCGTCGTTTCTGCAATAACATTTAATGCTGTTGATTTTCCTGAACCATTTCCTCCATATAAAATAGTAATTTGCTCAAAATCAATTTGTTCAAGGCCATGTGCAGATAATATCTTAAATGGATAAAACGAATCATAGCAAGTTCTCTGTATACTCATAAAGAATTTAATTTCCATATATTCATCAGGAAATGTAAATTTATTTAAATAAATCATTTTTTTCTCCTCTAAATAATATTTATATACCCTAATACTTTTCTATGTAAAATTTTTTGAATTAAAGAATAAGTTAGGATTACTTAATTCCATTTATTTCTGACTTTAACCTATTAAAATATTCATCCATAAATTTTAGTCTTTCTTTACCTATTTCCTTTGCTTTTTCTGTATACAATTTATTTGGGATTTTTTTAAATTTCACCTCATATTCAATGAAAGGAGTATGTTTTGATACATCCTTCAATCTTCCATTTTCAACTGTATTAGAATTCATATATTCATTAATAGAGTAATTATCTATCAATCTTTGCCCAAATTGTCCTGCCAGCATAAAAGTACGCGCAATTCCGCTTGCTCCTATAACATCAAGTTTATCTGCATCAAAAAGTATTTTTGCTTCTATTGAATTTGGCTCATTTCCTGTTCTAAACCTATGCGCCACAATACAGTGTTTAATTTTTTCTATCTTTTCCTCTTCGTATTCTAACTTTCTTAATATATCTTCAGCCATAATGCTGCCTAAAACTGCATGATCTATTTTTCCAGTTTTATCTTGACTCTCTTCCACTCTCGCAATATCATGTAATAAAGCTGATGGAATAAGTATTTCTAAATCAACATCTTTCTCATATTTTGCAAGCAATAAGCAAAGATTGTACACCCTAAATACATGGTCTAAATTATGTGCTGAACAAGTTAATTTTTGTTCCACAATTTCTATAATTTTTTTGTACCTCTCTTCAACCTCCATATATATTACCATCCTTTTATACAAAATAATTCCATATGCACAGATTATCAAACGTATGTTCTTTTGTCAAATCATCCTATAAAATTTATAGGAGACGATAAAATGAAAAGTTAAATTCCGTATGTAAGACAATTAATTTTGAATATAAAAAAGCATTTATAAATTAACATAAATGCTCTAAAAAATATTCCATCCTTTTTTTCTGAAGGTAAAGTTATGAATTAAACCTATACCCTGTTCCCCAAAGAGTTTCAATATAATCTGGGCTTCCAGGATCTTTCTCAATCTTTTTCCTTAACTTTTGTATATGAACAGCTACAGTTGCTGTATCTCCAAAATACCCTTCTCCCCATATCCTGTCAAATAGTTGATCTTTAGTAAAAACTATATTAGGATTAGAAGCTAAAAAAACTAAAAGTTCATATTCTTTTGTGGTTAAGATAACTTCTTTTCCATTTACGAAAACCTTATGAGAATCTGTCATTATCTCTAAAGCTTTGTGAGTAATAACACTGGCTTGAGTTTTATTTCCTGATAATCTTTCATATCTAATTATATGAGATTTTATTCTAGCTACTAATTCTGCTGGACTAAAAGGTTTGGTTAAATAATCATCCGCTCCAAATCCCAATCCTTTTATCTTATCAATATCCTCACTTCTTGCTGAAACAATTATTACTGGTATTTCATATTTTTTTCTAATTTCTTCTACTATTGAATATCCATCTTTACCAGGAAGCATTAAATCAACAATAACGAGATCAAATATACCCATAAGGGCTCTTTTTAAACCTTGATTTCCATCTTGAACTATTTCTACTTTATACCCATTTAATTGAAGATATTCTTTTTCTAATTCTGCAATGTTTATATCATCTTCAATAATTAATATTTGTTTCATAGACCTACTCCTTTTTGTTGCTTATTGGAAGTTCTATTGTGAAAATACTTCCTTGCCCCATAATGCTAGTTGCATAAATTTTTCCTTCATGAGCTTCTACCATTTCCTTTGCAATTGCAAGCCCTAGACCTGTACTCATAAAATCTTTTGTACGTTCAGTATCTATGCGATAGAATCTATTAAATATATTTGAAAGTTTATCCTCTGGAATTCCAGGGCCATTATCCTTTATTTCTACTTTAATCCATTCAGCTTCATTGTTTAATCTTACTTCTATTACAGCATTTTCTTGATCCCCATACTTTACAGCATTACCTATAACATTTCTAATAACTTGATACATTCTTTTTCCATCTATGTTAACCTCTAATTCTTCAGTTAACTTATCTTCAAATTTGAATTCAATATTTTTCTCTTTAAGAATAAAATCAAATTCTTCCATAAGATCTCTCATGAATGGCCTTATTTTAACTATTTCAAAATTAAAATCTAATTTCTGCATATCTAATTTTGAAAATAAGAACAAATCATCAATAAGATTATTTATATAAACAGTATTATTATGAATTATATTTAGATAATTATTTACTTTATCTGGTGAAGTAACCACCCCATCAACTAAAGCCTCAATATATCCGTTAATTGAAGTGATAGGTGTTTTTAAATCATGAGAGATATTTGCTATAAGTGCTTTTCTATTTTCTTCATATTCCAATTTCAGCTTTTCAGAATTCTTTAAGCTTTCAGCCATTTTATTAAAATCATATATTAAAAGTCCAATTTCATTATGTATTTCATTATCAATCTTTACATCATAATTACCTTTAGCTATCTGTTCCACTCCATCTTTTAATTTTTCTATCGGTCTCATAATTCTCTTTTCCATTCTCATGGTAATATATGTCTGAAAAATTTGATGAATGATAAAAACTGCTCCAAAAAATATAGTGATTGCTTCCACATTAACGAACTTAAATATGCAAAAAATTAATACAATACTTATTAATAGTCCTATAGGCCTCATCCATCTTAAATATCTGTGTATTTTTTTAAATTCATTAAATTGCTTATGATGTGATTCATGATACAATTTTCTATGCTCGTAGAATAATTCATTACGTATTTTATTTAATTCATTGAGTTTCTCAAAATATTCCTCATGCTCTTGGTGAAATTTATTCTGAAACTTGGAATACATTCTTCTTCTAAATCTTCTAATCTTGTCCACCACCTCAAAATTAATTTTAATTATTACAATAATTATAACATTACAAAACAATTTTAAATCGATTTATTTATCATATTATTATCGCTATTATAAAAATAAGGAGTATGCCTTTATAGAATTTCATACCTACTGGTATAAAAGCATGCCCCTTTCTATTTTACTTCTTTATAAATATATAGTTTTTACTATATATATCCAAATTAATAATCAAACTTATAAATGCATCATTGAGAAATTATAATAGTAACACTACACTAGAAATCAGATACATTTTTCTGGAAGCAGGCATGTGAAATTGAGCTGATGATGGTTATTAATGGGGGCTTGTTTCATTTACAGCTTGTCCAGATTTTACATCTGGAACACGCTGAAATGGAGACAAGCCGCCATTTAGAACCTTCCAGCAAAAATTTCACTAGTCCTGTGGAAGATAAATGTATCTGATTTTGGTGGTTGTTGCATAAGTCTAATTCTTGCTTTGGATATCTATATTACCAAACCAATTCTAATAATCCATTTACAGCATCTTCACCCTTAGATGAAATTTCAATTTTCTCAACTTCATTATTTTTATTAGCATATATCTTTAATACTGGATCACTGTTTTCAGAACATAATAATTTTTTTATAAATTCATGATGCTTATGAAAACCTCTTTCATTGCATTCCTTCATTTGTTTTATATGCTCCATTATCTTTTCTTCATCCATTCCTTTATGACAGTCCTTATGCATATCTTTAATTTCTTTAAATACTTCTTTTAACTCTAAAGATATAATAGATTTTTCATCTAATTCTTCAACTTGTACATTATTTAGTAAATTTAATATAAAAGTAACTTTTGAAAGCTTACTTTTTATTCCACCATGACCATGCATTCCATGCTTATGCATATGCATTCCTCTATGGAATCCATGATGCGGACAATCCTTTATATTAAATTCAGAAATACTTTCATGTTTTACTTTTTTACCTTCTGCATCTACATCAACATTTACATTAGCTTTTGTTTCTCCACTTTTAGTATTGGTTTCAAATTCATTAGAAAATGAAAATACCTTAACATCTCCTTTAGTTGCTTCCAATTTAAATTTTCCTTTAAAAACTTCCTTTTCCTTCATTGTTTTAAATACATCATGTAATACTTTAATTTTATTCATTTATAACTCCTCCTAAATTCATCAAGGAAACCTATCTTAAAAAACTCTTTTAAATTTAATAGTCTGTTATCTCTGTTTAAGCTTTTTAATGTTTTCCTTGTTGTTATGAATTCATTATAAAATCTAACTTTAAAAATCCTTTAAAGCAATTTTAAAAATTTTATAAACAATCTTAAAATAATATGAAAGTATCATCTATTATGTACTTCTTCACCACAATAATTCTATTATCAAGTACTTTTAGAAATTTATATCTTATGAAGTAACATACTTTAATTTAATCAAAAAAACAAGTCTCCCTAATATATAGCTATTAGAGATACTTGTCTTTATATTATTACTTCAACTTGAATTTACTTATTTTCCCTTTCAATTCATCTGAAATGCCTTCAAGGCTGCTTGCATATTGTGTAAGTTCATCCATAGTGGCACTCACTTGCTGAGCCGAAGCTGTAACTTCTTCTGATATTGATGCTGATTCTTCTGAAACTGCAGCTATATTTTCAATTTGGGCTTTTACCTTTTCCTTATTTTTATGCATTTTCTCATTTAATATTTTTATATCATCAATCGAAGCAGCTAAAGGTTGTATGGATTCTACTATCTTATTAAAAATGCCTTCTGTTTCTTTTATTGCTTCACCTTGAACTTGAGATATCTCTTTGCTTTGCTCCATAGAAGCTTTTGTATTATTTCCATTAACACTTATTTCAGAAACAATAGCTTTTATCTCATCAGTAGAATTTTTAGACTCCTCCGCTAACTTTCTAATTTCATCAGCAACAACTGCAAAGCCTTTTCCAGCTTCTCCTGCCCTTGCAGCTTCTATGCTTGCATTTAATGCTAAAAGATTAGTTTGCTCTGTAATACTTCCTATTGCATCAGAAATATAATTAATTTTATTTATACTTTCTATCATTCCATTAACCATCTCTGCTGATTTGATAGAATTCTCCCTAGCATTTGTAGCTTTGTCTATTAAATCCCTAAGTATGACTATTCCTTGGTTACTTAGATCTTTTGTCTTGTTTGATAGCTTATTAATTTCATGTGTATGATTATCAACTTCATCTATTCTATTTGATAATTCTTCAGCATTAGTAGATATATCAGTAGCAAATTGTGCTTGACTTGTAGCTCCATTAGCTACTTCTTGTATTGCATTTGATACTTCTGAAACTGAAGACATAGTTTCTTCCGACATGCTTGCTATATTAACAGATGCTTCAAATAAATGTGAAGTAGTCTCCTGAACACTTTCCAATAAACCTGATAAATTATCTAACATTTTATTAAAATCCTCACCAAGCTCTTTAAATTCATCCTTAGCTGTAATTTTAATTCGTTCTTTTAAATCTCCATTTGAAGCTTTGTTAATAATTTCTTTTAATTTATTTATTTCCTTCATAAGATATAGTGCTGCAATCACCCCAACAGCAATTCCAACAATAATTAACACAATTGAAACAGTAGCCATAGTTACATATATAGATGTTACATTGTCCTTTATTTCTTTGCTATCAATTATACCTATAAGCTTCCAGCCTGTTTTTTCATTAGTTTGTTGACATGCATAAAATACATTTCCGTTACTTGTAAAAGTGTACACACCTTTATCCTCTTTCTTAGCTGAATTCCAGAATTCTAAATTACTTATGCTATCTGCTATCTCTTTATTTTTATCATTATTTACTATAATATCTCCATCACTATCTGCTAATAAAACATATCCTGTTTTTAATAAATCAATATTGCTAACATACTCTTGTACTGCATCAAGTGACATATCAATTACTATAACACCTATAAATTGTCCTGCATCACTCTTAACTGCCTGTGCAACCGTCATTACTTTCTTTCCTGATACAGCATCCTTATAAGGCTTAATATATATTATCTTACCATTTGCTTCCTTGGCTTTTTTATACCATTCTCTTTCCTTATAATTTAAATCCTTTAAAGTTAATACACCACTATCTAATACTAGCTCTCCATTTTCCCCTGCAAAACCTGCATTAATAACACCACTTACTGAAGATTTAGTATCTTTAAATATTCCTTGAACATATTTAACTATAGTTGGATGCTCTGCCTGTGGATTTGATAAATCTTGTATATCCATATTCTTAGCTATTATATCTATCTGAGTACCTAATACTTGCAGATACTGTGAAAATCCTTTATCAACTTCATTAATTGTTTGTATACTTGTTCTTTTCAAGTTATCTTCTAATGAAGTCTTTGATTTATAGGCTGAAATTCCTCCTATCAATAATACTGGTACAACAATAAATGGAATAATTCCTGCTACAATTTTTCTGAATAACTTACTTTTTTTCTTCACGTATTAATCACCTTCAAATAATTCAAATTTTCAAACTAAATTTAGCATATAATATAAATAAACTACATATGCTCAAATACTATTATTTTACTACATTAATCAATAAATTTCACTTTTATATGATCCAATAATTTTCTTCAAAAAACGTTTTCTCTATTTCTTTCTCTAAATATCATGGACTAAGTCATAAATTTATTTTTTTCTCAAACCTTTATGACATAAAATTCAACACAAGATTGAGACTAAAAAAAGTTACTCTAATCAAAAGGCTGCTAAAAATGTACTTAATCATTTTTAGCAGTCTTCTAATTTAAAGTAATATCTCTAATATGTTTATTTCCAAGATATATCAGCATCTTTTCTTGGTACAGTTCTAGCATATTTTACATTTGGATATCCAATTATCATACAAGTAACTATTTGTTTATTTTCATCTATTTGAAGTAATTCTCTTATGCTTTCATTTCCTTCTGCTGCTAATGTAAAGAATCCACTGAAAAATGTTCCAAGCCCTAAAGCATTAGTCATAAGTTCCATATTTGAAGAAGCTAAGCTAGCATTCACCGTATTATCTGATACTACAAGTATTAATGCTGGTGCATTAAAGAATAATTTATCTCCAGTTGCAGGATTTTCTTTATAATCATTATACATTTTTATCCACATTTGAGCATATCTCTTATATGGTCTAGTTTTCTCATTTAAGTTATTTAATATACTTTCTCCTCTAGCCTTAAGACTTTCTAATACCATTTCTTTAAGTTGTTCTATGTTTTCTTTAACTACTATATAAGAAACATTTTGGCTATTAGTACCTGTTTGAGTAAACCTTCCAGCTTCAATAATCTTATTAAGCTTTTCTGCTTCAACATCTTTATCTTTAAATTGTCTTGTAGTTCTTCTAAATTTTATGAAATTTAATAATCTATCTGAATCTATTTTAAATTCATTTTCATTATATTCTTTTACATCTTCCATATTGTACTCATCTGTAGATACTGCTCCCTTAGGGCAAACAGCAATGCAGTGTCCACATTTAAAGCATGCAACATTTCTAATTTTAGCCTTATTATCAACTACTTCTATATCTCTAACAAAACAATCTTTAACACAAAGTCCACACCCAACACATTTTTCATTATCAACAATCATCATATTAAAATTACTCCTTTATACTTATTTATTACAATTTATAAGTTCTTTAACTAAATTTTCAATTGCATTTTCTCTTTGCTCTTTATTATAAAAATCAAAGCCCATTTCTTTTTTTATATTTTCAGCTTTTAAAAATATGTAATTTATATATCCAGCAATTAAATAATTTTTAGTCCATACCTTATGCATATCATTATTAAAAACTTCTTTAAGGCATTTATTATAGGATTCTTCAGAACTTAATAGATGCGCAGTTCCTTGATTATTTTCTAAATCATCTAAAATTGCTATTTTAGATATCTCTGGATTATCTGCAATAAAATTTATCACTTGTTTTAAAATAAAAGAAAGCCTTTCTGCTGGAGAAACAATTTCTTTAGCTCTTATTTTCTCTCCCAACTTTCTTGTTGCACATCCCATAACTTTTTTAATTGCCACACGAATTAAATTATCTTTACTTTGAAAGTGATAATTCACCATTCCATTTCCAAGTTCTGCTCCTTCAGTGATGTCTTTAACAGTAATTTCACTCGGCTTTTTACCTTCACATATCATTTTGATGGTTACATTTATCAATCTCTCTTTAGCATCATTATCTCCTATTTATCTCACCTCTTTCTTAACATTTAAAACTCATAACAAAAACTGAATGTCATACAGTACATTATACAGTATATCATTCAGTATTTTTCTGTCAAGTAATAAAATATATTAAACAGTATTTGCTTTTTCTTAATTAAAATATTGACAAAAATTTTTCTAAAATAATAAATTCAACTGTAGATAAAGTATGGACAATATTAACTGATTTTGATTCTTATCCTAATTGGAATCCATTTATTAAATATCTAAAAGGAACTCCAAAAGAAGGTAATAAAATAGAGGTAAAAATTGTTCCTCCTAACTCTAATGGTATGATCTTTAAGCCTACTATTCTAAAGTTTACACCTAACAAGGAACTCCGATGGTTAGGTCGTCTTTTCATACCAGGGTTATTTGATGGTGAACATATATTTGAATTAATATCTAATAACGATGGAACTACAACTTTAATTCAACGTGAAAAATTTCATGGTATATTAGTACCTCTTTTAAAGAATTCCCTTTATGATACAAAGGCTGGATTTGATTTAATGAACAAAAAAATCAAGGAAATTTGCGAGATAAATTTGTAGACACTTATCACGTAAGAACTATATTCCAATTTATAAACATCTCATCACATTTGAATAAAAAAATGAGCATGAAATCAAGAATACTAGAATGTGTTTTCTTGATTTTATGCTCTATATTTTTTCTTTATGCATTTTGTTATTCCATTACGTATTTAATATTTTTTGACGTGGACAGCTATTTCAATTGATGAATAAATAATCCACTTCTTAACTTTGGTTCAAACCAAGTTGATTTTGGTGGCATTACTTCTCCAATATCAGCAACATCCATAATATCATGCACCTCTGTTGCATACATTGAAAATGCTATTTTCATATCTTTATGAACTCTTTTTTCAAGTTCCTTAAGTCCCCTAATTCCACCAATGAAGTCTATTCTGTCTGATGTTCTTACATCTTCAATACCCAAAATAGGTGTTAACACATTGTTTTGAAGTATTGCCACATCAAGACTATCTATTGGGTCTTCTGGATCATATATTCCATCTTTTGCTTCTAACAAGTACCACTTATCCTCCACATACATCCCAAATGTATGCTTTTTAGCTGGCTTAAGTGGCTCCTCACTAGTTGATTCGGTAACAATAAACTTTTCTTGAAGTTTATCTATCAACTCATCTTTAGTCAAACCATTTAAATCTTTAACTACTCTATTGTAATCCATAACCATTAAATCATTATCTGGAAATGCAACTGCTAAGAAGTAATTAAATTCTTCTTCTCCTGTATAATTAGGATTTTCTGCTCTTCTCTTTAATCCAACTTTTACAGCCGAAGCTGATCTATGATGACCATCTGCGATATATAAATAATCTATTTCCTTAAATAAATCAGTTAATTCACTTATAATAATATCATTATCTATAACCCAAACTATATGAGTGATTCCATCCTCTGCAACAAAATTATATACAGGTTTTCTTTTACTTTCATTTTCAATCCATGCCTCAATTATCTCTGATGCAATTTGATCTTCTTTATAGGTCAAGAAAATAGGCCCTGTATTGGCATCACAATAGTCAACATGATTAATTCTGTCTTCTTCTTTATCTGCTCTAGTAAATTCATGCTTCTTTATAATATTATTCATATAATCGTCAATTGACGCACAGAATACTATCCCTGTTTGTGATCTTCCATTCATTATCTGCCTGTATATATATAAACAAGGTTTTTCATCTTGGGTGAATTCTCCTGTCGTAATCATTCTATCAAGATTTTCTCTTGCTTTTTCATATACCTTTGGATCATGTATATCTATTGATGGGTCTAAATCTATTTCTGGTCTATCGACATGAAGAAACGAGTGTGGATTTCCTATTACCATCTCTCTTGCTTCATCACTATTCATTACATCATAAGGTAAAGCCGCTATTTTTGATGCTAAATCTTGAACAGGTCTTATTCCTTTAAATGCCTTAATTACTGCCATCCAAAATTCCTCCTAAGCATTATAGATTAAAGAATTCCTTAACTACTGAAACTACTTCTTCACCAATTCTTGTTTGAGCTTCTTCGGTTGCAGCTCCAATATGTGGCGTAACACTAACTTTTTCATGGTTTATTAATTTTTCGTTTTTAGTTGGTTCTTCTTCAAATACGTCTATACCAGCTCCGGCAATTTCCCCATTATTTAGAGCTTCAAGTAATGCAGCTTCATCAACAACCTTCCCTCTTGCACAGTTGATTAGATACACTGTCTTTTTCATTAATTGTAATTCCTTCTTTCCAATTAATGAACCTGCTGCCTTATCATATGGAACATGAAGTGAAATAAAATCTGAAGTTTGTAATAACTCTTCAAATGTTATAAAATCATAATCTAAATCTTCATGCTTACCTTCAATTGTATAATATACAACCTTCATTCCTAAAGCAGTAGCTTTTTTAGCTAAAGATTGACCTATTCTTCCCATTCCAACTATACCAAGTGTCTTGCCAGCAATTTCAGTTCCTTCGTATTTCTTTTTATTCCACTCACCATTTCTCATAGTGTAATTAGCTATAGCAATATATCTTGCTAATGCAAACATATGACCAATTGCAAGTTCTGCAACAGAATCTGAACTTGCAGATGGAGTGTTTCTTACTGTTACTCCCTTATTCTCTGCTGCTGGAATATCAATATTATCTATTCCAACTCCAGCTCTAATAGCTAGTTTTAAATTTCCACCTTCTTCTGCCTTAAATACATCGGCAGTAAGCTTAGTAGCTGATCTTATAACTACCGCATCAAATTCCTTTAACTTTTCACCTAGTACATCTTGATTAAAATGTTCATTGACAACTTCTGCCCCAAGTGCCTTTAAATCCTCAATCGCTGTACTTTCTAATCCATCGTTGGTTAATACTTTAATCATTTTAAAAATCCCCCTTGATTTCTATTACTTATTGCTTTTTATTTGCATAAGATTTCAAGACACACAAAAATAAACTATTATAGAATTAGATATCCTATAAAACTTATCTGAATTACAGGCCTAAAAAAAATAGCATAAATCTAAATTTCACTATATTTCTTAATAACTTTTAAATTTCTGCAATTGTAATAAAGCCTTTATATATTATAAATTTTTAAGCCCCAAATTTATAATATTTTCTGTATATTCTTAAAACTTATTTTTTTATATTCTACTACTTATTGATCCCAAATTCAATAGTTTATCAGTTAAATTATGATTTTAATTATGTTTTTATATTTTAACCCCCATAAATATGCCTAATTATTAAAAAGAGTTACCTTATTATATATTAAGATAACTCTAGTTTCACTTAAGGCACATGAAAATAAATAACAGGTCAAAAATCGCTAATATAAGTTCCGTATTGCAGCATAGCTGCTCTTTATAAAGGTGCAGAAGTTCCTTTGTTGCAGCATAGCTGCTCTTTATAAAGGTGTGTATATTTTTTTATATTTATCGTCCAAATATCTTAAGAAGTATTTTGTTGAAATATCTTCTCCAGTTACATTTTTAATTAATTCTTCTGGAGTATATCTAGCTCCATACTTATGGATCTTATCTTTTAGCCAATTATCTATATATGATAAATCTCCATTTTCTAATTCCGTAATAGCTAATTCATTATCTTTTAAAATTTGATTTAGAAATTGGCCTGCATATATATTTCCTAATGCATAACTTGGAAAATATCCAAAATCTCCAGCAGACCAATGCATATCTTGTAATATGCCTTCACTGTCTGACTTTGCCTTAACACCTAAATACTCCATATACTTCTCATTCCAAATCCTTGGTAAATCTTTAACTTCTATTTCCTTATTTATTAATTTCTTTTCAATTTCATATCTTATAATTATATGTAAACTATACGTTAATTCATCTGCTTCTGTTCTAATTAAGGATGGTTTAACATAGTTTACTGCTTCATAAAATTCTTTTAATTTAACTTTCTTAAAGCCTGAAAATTCTTTTTTAATGTATGGTAATATTATTTTTAAGAATTCTTCACTTCTTCCTATTATATTCTCATAAAATCTAGATTGTGATTCATGAATTCCCATAGATGCTCCATGTTCAAGACCAGTTCCTATTAATTCATCAGAAATATGCTGTTCATATAATCCATGACCACCTTCATGTATAATGCTAAATATATTTGATAGCAAATCATCTTCGTGATAGTGGGTTGTTATTCTAACATCCTTATTTCCTAAGTCTAGTGTAAATGGATGCGTTGTCTCTCCCAATATTCCCGCTTCTCCATCAAATTTTATTAACTCCAACAAATATTTACTCAATTTTTTTTGCTTTTTAATTTTAAATTTATCATGAAGAAAATCTCTGTTTATATTTTTATTACTGGCTTCAATATATTTTAATAAATCTAGTATTCCCTCTTTTAATTCACCAAATATCTCATCTAACTTTTTAACAGTCATTCCTTCTTCATATCTATTAAGTAAAGCATCATATACATTTTCCTCATATCCATAATACTTTGCAAATTCTACATTAAAATTAATCATCTTTTCTAAATGGGGTTCAAATATTTTGAAATCATTCTTTTCCTTAGCTTCTTCCCAAGCTGCTTCAGACAAAGATTTAGCTATTGTATATTCCTTATAAGTTTTTTCAGGAATCTTTTTTGTTTCATCATATTCCTTCTTTAATTTTTTTATCATTGCTCTATTTGTTTGTGACAGTTGATCCAACTTAGGCATAAAGTAATCTAGAAAGCCTTTAACTTCCTTTCCTGTCGATAGTTTAAATATTTCACCTGCTAAATATCCAAGAGTATTAGATCTTTGCTCTAAGGCTTTCTTTGGCATAGAAATTTTCATATCCCAATAAGCAAGAGCAGATAACTTATTTAATTCTTCAATTTTTGTAATATGCGCTTTTACTTCGTTTAACTTTTCAATTATTTCTTCTCTCATAAAGTGTCCCTCCTATTTAACTTATGCTATCAAATAAGTTCTTATATCTATATCCATTATATTCTTAGTAACGAAGCTTATCTAGATATAAACTTATACATTTTTATAAAAAAAGAAAAGCCACTTTAAATATGAAATTTATATTTAAAGCAGCTTTCTTATTAATTTATATGAATATTATTTTTTACCTTGAATATAAGCATTAGTGAAGAAAATATTTCCAAGCATATCTTTTCTTATACCTTTAACATAATCTTTTACTCCATGTGTTCTATTTGAGTACCATAAAGATATAATTGGCATATCAGCCATTAACATATCTTCAGCTTGATGTAACATTTCATATCTCTTAGTTGCATCTGCTTCTTTCTTAGCACTGCTGATTAATGTATCGTATACTGGATTATTATATCCTGCATTATTTTGTGGTGATGTTGAAACAAATAAGTCTAAGAATGTCATTGGATCTGCATAGTCAGCTCCCCAAGCATCTCTTGCTATTTGATAGTTCTTTGCAGTTCTTGTATCTTGGAATACTTTCCATTCTTGAGTTTGAAGTTCAACATTTACGCCAATTTTCTTCCACATATCTTGGATTGGTTGCATTACGTCTGCATTTCCACCTTCTGGGTTGAAAAGTAATGTAATTTGTGGTAAGCCTTTTCCATCTGGATATCCAGCTTCAGCTAATAATTTCTTAGCTTCATCTACATTACCCTTAGGATCAAAGTATTTCTTATTTTCAAAATCTTTTCCATCTGGCCCAATGATTCCTTCTGGAACAAAACTATGAGCTGCAACTTGCTTAGCTTTAAGTACGTTGTCAATGATTGATTGTCTGTCTATAGCCATACTTAATGCTTGCCTAAACTTTGGATTCTTTAATGCTTTAGCTGCTTCAGGATCTACTTGCTTATCTGAAACATTAAAGTCTATATAAGCATTTCCTAATTCTGGGAATACTGTAGCACTCTTATCTGCTATAGCAGCTGCTTTTTCAGATGTTGGTACATCATATACCATGTCAAATTGACCTGATTTATAACTTGCCCATGCTGATGTAGGTTCAGTAACTAATTTCATTGTTACTTTGCTTAACTTAACATCGTCTTTAGCTTCATAATTGTCATTCTTTTCTAATACGATTTGGTCTTTAATCTTATAATCTGTGAATTTGAAAGGTCCATTAGAAACTAAAGTTTTAGCATCTGTTGCCCAATCCTTATTAGCTTCAACAATTTTTTGATCTAATGGCATATATGTTGGAGTAGCTGTTAAGTCTAAGAAATATGCACATGGTGCTGCTAAAGTAACTACTAATGTGCTGTCATCAGTTGCTTTAATACCAACTTGGTCAGCTGTACCTTTTCCTGTGTTATATTCTTGTGCTCCTTTAATATACATCATTTGGAATGAATACTCAGATGCAGTTTCTGGATTTATAACTCTCTTCCATGCATATTCGAAATCACTTGCTTTAACTGGATCTCCATTTGACCACTTAAGATCTTTCTTTAAATGGAAAGTATATGTTAATCCATCTGCAGAAACATCACACTTCTCAGCTTGACCTGGAACTGCTTTGTTCTTGTCATCTAACTTATATAGACCTTCGAACGCATTAACTATTACTATAGATCCATCCACTGATTGGTTTAAACCTGGATCTAAAGTCTTAGGATCAGATCCTAAATTAAACATTAATTCTTGTTTGTCAGTACCAGTTGCTGCTGATTTGTTGTCAGAAGTTTTAGAACCACAACCAGCTAAAACTGAAAGTCCAAGTGTTGCTGCTAAAGCTACTGCACATAATTGCTTTACTCTGCTTTTTTTCATTTAATATTTCCCCCTTAATTAATTATTATTTATTATAATACCTGTCTAAGTAATTATTGCTAAAATTGCTTAACAGTATACTATTAACTATTTTAATTAAATTCATTAAATTTTATTCAACTTATTTCTTGCTTTTTGCTAAATTAATCATATAAATGACATGCTACAAAATGTCCTGGTTTAACCTCTTTTAATTCTGGATCAATTTCTGAACATATTGGTTTTGCATGCTTACATCTACCTTTAAATCTACATCCTGGTGGTGGATCTATAGGTGAAGGAATATCTCCTTCTAAAATAATTCTTTGATTATTTTTAGCCACCTCTGGATCTGGTATTGGTACTGCTGAAAGCAATGCTTGTGTATAAGGATGTAATCCTTCTGAATACACTTTATTACTTTCCCCTTTTTCAACCATTCTTCCAAGGTACATAACTCCTATATGAGTTGATATATGCTTAACCATCGAAAGGTCATGAGCTATAAATAAATATGTCAATCCTAATTCTTCTTGAAGCTCTTCAAGCATATTTATAACTTGTGCTTGAATTGAAACATCAAGAGCTGATATCGGTTCATCACAAACTATAAATGCAGGTTCAACAGCTAAAGCTCTTGCTATACCTATTCTCTGTCTTTGACCTCCTGAGAATTCATGAGGATATCTGTTTATATGGTCACTTGCAAGACCAACTTTTGATAAAAGACTTCTTATTCTTTCTGTTCTTGCTTCGCCAGATAACAATTTATGAACATCAATTGCTTCTCCAATTATATCTCCAACAGTCATTCTAGGATCTAGTGACGCATATGGATCTTGGAAAATCATTTGCATTTCTTTTCTTAAAGGAATCATTTGATCTTTTGAATATTTTGTTATATCTTTCCCATTAAAAATAATTTGACCTGAAGTTGGTTCATAAAGTTTCAATATAGTTCTTCCTGTTGTTGTCTTACCACATCCAGATTCTCCTACAAGTCCTAAAGTTTCTCCTCTTTTTAATGTAAAAGAAACCCTATCAACTGCTTTAACATAACTTTTACCTTTAAATAATCCTTTATTCGCAGGGAAGTACTTGCATAAATCCTTAACTTCTAAAATTATATCGTTATTAGCTTCCACTACTTCATCCTCCTTATAGGTGATTCAACTTTTGGTGCATCTTCATGACACAACCAACATGCTGTATGATGTTTTTCTCCTACTTCAAATAGTGGAGGTTGCTTTTGAAGACATACCTTCATTGCATAATCACATCTAGCTGCGAATGGACACCCAACTGGTGGATTTAATAAATCTGGTGGTTGTCCTTCTATTGGAATAAGCTTTTCTTTAACATCTTCCTTAGGGTTAGGAACACTTCTTAAAAGTCCCCAAGTATAGGGATGCTTTCCTCTGTAGAAAATATCTTCTGTAGTTCCTGTTTCTACAATAATTCCACCATACATTACATTTATTTTTGTACATACATCTGCAACAACTCCTAAATCATGAGTTATTAGTATAATTGCAGTGTCAAGTTTTTGCTTTAAATCTTTCATTAAATCTAGTATTTGTGCCTGTATTGTAACGTCTAAAGCCGTTGTTGGTTCATCTGCTATAATAAGCTTTGGAGCACAAATTAAACTCATAGCTATCATTGCTCTTTGTCTCATACCACCTGAAAATTCATGAGGATATTGTTTCATTCTCTTTTCTGGACTTGGTATTCCAACTAGACCAAGCATATTAATAGCTTCTTTTCTTGCTTCAGCTTTACTTATTTTTCTATGCTTTAATAGGGGTTCCATTAACTGGTCTCCTATTGTATATACTGGATTTAATGATGTCATAGGATCTTGGAATATCATTCCTATATCATTACCTCTTATAGTTTCCATTTCTGACTCTTTAACATTCGAGATATCTTTACCATTAAAGAAGATTTCTCCTCCTGCAAGTCTTCCATTATCAGCTAATAATCTCATAATTGACATCATTGTAACACTTTTACCACAACCTGATTCTCCAACTATACCTAATGCTTCTCCCTTTTCTAGGTCAAATGATACACCTCTTACTGCATGTACTTCCCCAGCACTAGTTTTGAAGGAGGTTTCTAAGTTCTTTACTTCTAACAACTTTTCCATTTCTCTATATTCTCCTATCTCTTGTTCTTTGGATCTAATGCTTGGCTTAATCCATCACCAAAAAGATTAAAGCATAATATTATTATACAAATCATAGCTGATGGGAACAACAATTGTAGAGGATATGTATATATAGCTTGTTGCGCATCATTAGCTAATGTTCCAAGTGATGCTCTAGGTGCTGCGATTCCAAGACCAATGAAGCTCAAAAATGCTTCTGTAAATACAGCATCTGGAATAAATAATGTTAATGTAACCATTATTGATCCTATACAGTTTGGAATTAAGTGTCTTACTAATATTCTTGAATTTGATGCACCTAGTGATTTAGCTGCAAGAACAAACTCTTGTTGCTTTAATTGAAGTACATCTCCTCTTACAATTCTTGCCATACCAATCCAAGATGTAATTGAAAGTCCAAGTACTATTGTAAAAAGTCCACTTCCATTAGCTCCTGGCTTATTTAAAACAGCCATGAAGATTACAACATATATAGTCATAGGAATCGAAGATATAACATCAACTATTCTCATTAGTATATTGTCTACTACACCTCCAAAGTAACCGGCAATTCCGCCATATACTACACCAATACATAAATTAATAACTGCAGCTAATACTGCTATAAGTAGTGAATATCTTGCTCCGAAGAAATTTCTAACGAATAAATCCCTTCCTAGATTATCTGTTCCAAACCAATGTTCTGCTGAAGGTTTTAAATAAGTATTAGCTAAGTCATTTGTTGCATAATCGTATTTTGAAAACATAGGCACAAATATAGCTCCTATTACTACCAATACTATAGCTATCAATGAAACAAGTGCCATTTTATCTTTCTTTAATCTATTCCAAGCGTCTTTCCAATATCCAATACTCGGTCTTACTGCTACACTAACTTTTTTTTCTTCCGCACTTAGAGGAGCAAATAATTCCTTATCTATTTTTATTTGATTTTCCATTTCCTTTTCCTCCCCTAAGCTTCCGTGTCTTGTAATTTTATTCTTGGATCAATTATAACGTATAATATATCTACAAAAAAAGTAAAGAATATTAACATTGTACAATAGAATACTGTTACTCCAAGTAACATACTATAGTCTCTGTTTGTAACTGATTGTACAAATTCATTTCCAAGTCCAGGAATTGCAAAAATCTTTTCTGTTACAAATCCACCTGTTAATATACCAGCTACTAATGGTCCTACATATGTAACTATTGGAATCAATGAATTTCTTAATGCATGTTTAAAAATAACAGTAGTTTTACTTAAGCCTTTAGCTTTTGCAGTTCTTATATAATCTGACTTTAAAACATCTATTAATTTACTTCTTGTAAGTCTTGTAATAAATGATAATGATGCTGCTGATAATGCTATACATGGCATTATATCATTTTTCCACTCACCAAACCCTGTTGGTGGTAATAATGCAAATTGAACGCCTAACACATAAATCAAAACTGTTCCTATTACGAAACTAGGTATTGTAATGCAAAGTGTTGCAAAAAATACTACTACCTTATCTGGCCATTTTCCACTTTTAAGTGCTGCAAGTGTTCCTAAAAGTATTCCTCCTACTATAGCAATAACTACTGCTATTGCACCAACTTCTGCAGATGCTGGGAATGATTTTCCTATAGTATCTGATACTTGTCTACCTTTAAACGTCATCGATTCACCAAAATCTCCATGAACCAAATTTCCCATATACATAAAATATTGTGTTGATAAAGGCTTGTCCAATCCATATTTTGCCTCTATATTTGCTTTAATTTGAGGTGTTAATTTATCCCCGTCAAACGGACCTCCTGGCATAAGTTTCATTAGAAAAAATGTTACTGTTATTACAACCCATATTGTTAACAGACTTATCAAAAATCTTTTTCCAATATATTTTAACATGTAGTCCTCTCCTTCTTTTTCACTGTTGTTTATATTTATATAATAAATTACAAATTTATTTTTAACAAAATTTTACTTTTATTCATTAACTATCCAGGTAGCGCTTTCATATCCATAAAAACCCTAATATATTAATGGAGTCATCAAACAAGAATATCTGTCTGATAACTCCGTTGTTATCGTAAATTTACTAAAATTTAATTTTTTTGCAATAAAATTTAATTTATTACTAATACAATATCAATATAATAATATTTTTATTTATATATGTCAAGATTTTATTTCAATTTGTTAATACAAAATTAACATATAGTAATTCTCACAAAATTTCTTCTTTACTTTTGTTATTTATACTGTTTTAGTATGTTATACATGTGAATTTAATTGTCTTCATAAAAATATAGTACTGATTCAGTTTCCCTGCAATATTTAACACACATGCATTGCGCCAATTTTCTTGGGCATTTGTAACATAAGCAATTCAAGTCTTTCCCATCACATTTCCCACTTTTTAATTCCACGCAATCTCCACAATTTACTCCATTTCCTGCTGGCATAATAAAATCACATCTCCTTAATCCTTCATTTATATATCCTCTACCAAATTGCTACTCTATCCTCTGGTCTAATATACATTCCATCTTTTTCTGTAATTCCATAAGTATCATAAAATTGCTGAAATTGAGGTAGTACAGCATTTACCCTTACCTTATTAGGAGAATGAGAATCTATCAACATAGCATAATCTGAATATTCTTTAGTAGTTAATTGTCTCCAAGTAACAGCATAACTTTGAAAAAATGTTTTATAATTAGGGTTGTCCATCGTCTTTAATATATCTAACAGACAAGATACCCCTCCTATGTCAGCAATATTCTCACCTGCTGTAAGATTTCCATCCAACATTTGACCCGGTGCAACTTCAATTTGACTGTAAAAATCTTTTACTTTCTGAGTTTTTTGCTGAAATTCCTTATAATCATCATCACTCCACCAATTATTAAGATTTCCATCAGCATCATATTGAGCACCAGTATTGTCAAATGCATGACTTATTTCATGACCAAGAATCACACCTATTCCACCTAAATTTGTCTCCTTGCCTCCATTTGGGTCATAGAAATGTCCCTGAATAATTCCTCCTGGAATTATAATCGAATTATCTGTTGGACTATAAAAGGCATTAACTGTTTGAGG
The DNA here is from genome assembly GCF_000340885.1 of Clostridium saccharoperbutylacetonicum N1-4(HMT). Lineage (NCBI taxonomy): Bacteria > Bacillati > Bacillota > Clostridia > Eubacteriales > Clostridiaceae > Clostridium > Clostridium saccharoperbutylacetonicum. Next base: position 6,289,830 of record NC_020291.1, read on the forward strand.
TTCAACTCCATCTTTTTTCTTATCTACTGGTTTATTTAATTTGCTAAACATTTCATCTTGTGCAAATCTTCTTAATGCTATTACATTGTCAAAAAGATTACTTCCTTCTTCATAAGATTTTATATTTAACTTTGAATAGTCAACCCAAGTATCCGGATAACCTATTTTTATATTTAATTTATCCAGTTTATCAATTGCATTCTTCTTCGTTGAATTACTCATCCAAGTAAGATTATTTATTCTCTTTTTGTAAACCTCTATAATTTTTTTAGTTATATTCTCAACATCTTCTTTTACATTCTTTGAAACATATCTTTCTGAATAAATCTTTCCAATTGCCATACCCATTAAGGAATTCACTGTATCCACAGCATCATCTTCCTTTGACCCCGCCCCTTTTATTCCTAAGAGGTTATTAGAAAATTCTGTATTAGCATCTTCAAAATCTTTACTTAAATAATTTGATGCATAAATTAAGTTAACTATTTCTAAATAATTTTTTATAAGAGGTAAATTTTCCTGCGTATAGATTTTATTCAATGCCTTTAACCACTTTGGATCTTGTAACACTATCTTATTTGCATTATCTATTCCAAGTCCCTTCATAATAATTGGCAAATTCAAATTGGGTGCTAAATCCTTTAGTTCATCTAAAGTATATACATTATAAAGAGAATCAATTAAATTTGGAGTTAATGCTTTTTCACGCTTTCCCATAATATAAGGTGCTATCATTCCTTCAAACTTAAACATATTATCAGTTTTTAGCTCCGCTTCATCTTTTGTATATCCACTTAACATTAAAAGCTTATTATAATAATTCACAGTTAGCTTTTTATTTTTTGCTGTACTTTCTGTTGGGTGAGTATATTGATCAGAATCTCCCAAACTAAGTCCTGTGTGATTAATATATAGAATATTAGTCGTAACATTTTTCACATCTTTTTCCACAGCAAATTGTATTGTTGAATTAATTATTGATCTATCACTCCACAATTTTGTAATATCATCTATTGTCTGAGCAGACTTAATTTTATCCAAATTTTCTTTAACAGGTTTTAATCCTTGATTATTTCTTTCTTGTACATTAAGAACATTATTATATAAATTTATTATTTTTCTTTCATCAGTATTAGCTTCATATTTTTCTTTTTCTGATACTAAGCTTTCAATTATGCTTTTTACTTGCCCCTTCACTGTTTTCTCTACATCATCAAAAGTTGATGTAGTTGATTTTCCTTCTTCAATTTTTACTGTACTTAGCCAATCATTATTTATAGCATCATAAAAATCATCTTGCAGTCTTACCCCTTTATTATCCGAAGCTTGATTTTTAGAACTTATATCCTCTGCTCTAACCACAGTATATGATTCTGGTGACATCATTAACATGAAGAATGCCAAACTCAATATAGCACTTAGCCTTCTAATTTTTTTCATCTTTAAACCTCTCTTCTAGCATGGATTTTTAATATAAACATTATGTATAATTAATAATTTGGCTCGTCCAAATAAATATATCCATATAAATAACTTGTATCATAAATTTCTCTATAATTAAATGCCACTCCATGCCAAGTCGACTCAGATATGTAAATTTTTCCATTTTCTATTTTTTCAATAACAGCTACATGTCCACTTCCATCTGATCCCGGCAAGCTTGATTTCCATACTGCAATAGCCCCTACTTTAGGTTCTGAACCATATTGATACTTTCCACTCTTTTTGTTTGCTGCCCACCATTCATAAGCATTTCCTATAAAACCTGCATCATCTGGCTTATTCCCAGTAATCTCCCAAGCACGTCCCCATGCATACCAAGTACAATTCCCTTTAATTACCTTACCTCCACTAGAGAATGGAGGAGACAATTTCACCTTATAAAATAAATTTTCGTCTGAATAATAATATTTATTATCTAAGCTTGGCTTTGTATTTCTTATATCTCCCAACTTAACTGGTTCCAAATCCTTTTTAGGTTTTTTAGTCTTTTCATCTATTAATGATGAATCTGTATTTGTTGTATTTTCTACATCACTTGCTTGTTGATTTGTAATTAGTGGTGTTGCTATAACATTTTCTGATTTCTTTACATTAATCCATTTTGAGCTTACCCATCCTGTCTTCCCACTTAAAATTATAGGATAGAATCCATTTTTCTCATCATCAACTATCTTAACTTCAGCTCCTTTTGCAACAGTCCCTATTATGTCTGACGATAATGTCGCATCAGCTCTAACATTTAAAACGTCACTATTAGTTGATACATAACCTGTTTTTGAAGTTTCAAGATCTTTTGCATTAGCTGTACTTCCAGAAGTAGTCCTTTCTTGATTATTTGAAGTGCTGCTTAACAGTGCTCCATCATCTGAAAAAGTATAAGTCTTCTCATCTATTTTAATAGTTCCAGTCTGCATTTCACCATTTAAATTTGTAAAATATTGAACACCATTATCATTAATCCATCCAATCTCCATTTGCCCGTCTTCATTAAAATGATACCATTTCCCATTGATAGATTTCCAACCAGTAGTAATTTCTCCACTATCAGATAGGTTGTACCAAATCCCCTTATCCTTTACCCAACCTGTTTTCATTAAGCCATCTTCATTAAAATAGTACCATTTACTATCAATTTTCTTCCATCCAAATGCTTTTTCTCCATCTTCAATCCAATTCCAACCACCATTTGAATCTTCACTCCATTTAGCTGAAGCCGATATACTATACATATTCGTAAATATTAACGTTGCCATTACGCTAACAACTATCTTCTTAAGAAATTCCCTTTTCACCTATCGTGTCCCCTTTATCAATATTTTTTATCTCATTAACTCCAAGCAAATTACTCTTCTTATTTTAAATATTAACTTAAAACTTAATAATTAACAATGAAAATTCAACATAAAAAATCAAACGCCCGTCCATTAATTATAAAATTTATCATTTCATAACTAACTAGATTGGCGTGTTGATTTACTACTATTAAATTTTGTAACACTTCAAATTCCTCGAAACAAAAAATCTTAATAACTACAAAAACAATCCTATTATAATTAAAACAATAACACCAGGAATCCCAAAAAATCCTGCAATAAGAGCTGTAATTGGATTTATTGCTAATGAGAAATTAGTATTAATTCCAATCAAGCCAAGATGCGCTATGATAAAATTTGCTACGTATAATGTTATAACTCCTATTATCCCATTTATAATTATTTTTATTGGCCATTTTAATAATTTTAGTACTAAATACAGTACTGCTATTCCGACCAATCCATAAACCAAATATTGTAATTCCATTTTTAGCTCTCCCTATTTCAGTTATTCTGCAATCCGTACATTTTTCTCTGCTATATAACTACCATCTACACTTATGCCATTTTCTCTTGCTATTGATAATAAGTAATCATATCTTTTCCTTGCAACATTCTCCGAATATATTGCTACCTCTATTAATTTGTCATCGTTAACATTATTAAACATACTGCGAGCAGCATTTATCTCCAACTTTGCAACTTCCATATCTTCTAACAATCTTGCATACATATCAGTGTTATCAGTCTTGCTAATCAGGTATTCTACAATATTATTTTTATTCATGTAAACCCCTCCAAAAACTTCTTACTACCATTTTATCCATTAAGAGGCAAAAATATACATATTGTAATCTGATATTTTTTTGTAAGTCTGCAACACCTTTATATATTCTTTATATAAGAAGCTTTTCACTCATGCTTTAAAAAAACTTCTAACTCCCATATAACTAGCACTTTTTTCTAGGAACCTAATTATTTTAAGGTTCCATTTTTTATATTTCTTTTCTACCCTCTAATGCTTTGGATAATGTAACTTCATCTGCATAATCTAAATCTCCACCTACAGGTATTCCTGCTGCAATTCTAGTTACTTTAATATCAAGTGGCTTAAGTACCTTCGAAATATACATAGCAGTTGCTTCACCCTCTATATTAGGATTTGTTGCAAGTATTACTTCCTTTACATTTTCATTCATTCTAGCAACAAGTTCTCTAATCCTTATATCTTGAGGACCTCTTCCCTGCATTGGTGATATATTACCATGCAATACATGATATACACCATTATATTCTTTAACTTTTTCCATTGTCATTATATCCTTCGGCTGCTCAACAACACATATTGTTCCCTTATCTCTACTTGGGTTCCCACATAATGGGCAAGGATCTTTGTCTGTAAAATTTCCACATATTGAACAATATTTAATCGTTCCTCTTGCTTGAACTAAGGCGTTTGCAAATTCCTTTACTTCATCATCTGGAAGATTTAAAATATGTAAAGTAAGTCTTTGGGCAGTCTTTTGACCTATACTTGGCAATTTCGCAAACTCTTCAATTAATTTTTCTATGGCTACTGGATAAAATTCCATCATAATTTAATTTTCTCCTTATCCTTAAATATATGTATACTTAATTATCAATGTTCAATGCTCAATTATCAATAAATGTTTATTTCCTTGGAAATCTTTAATTTTTGAATAATTCTCATTACAACATGTATATCAATTATTATAAACTAAATCTTCTTTTATTTAATTAATTTTTCTTAATTTAATTATATATAAAAAAAGCATACAGCTTGAAGAATAATCCAGCAATCTGTATGCTAAGTAATTTCTTAAAATAATCCTGGCATTCCGCCTGTTAGCTTACCCATTTTGTTTGCAGTTTCATCTTCTGCTTTCTTTATTGCTTCATTAACAGCACTCAATACTAAGTCTTCAAGCATTTCCACATCATCTGGGTCTACAACCTCTGGTTTTATATTAATTGCTGTTATTTCTTTTTTACCATTTATTTTTACTACCACAGCACCACCACCAACTGATGCTTCAAATTCTTTTAACTCGATCTCTTTTTGCATATCTTCCATTTGCTTTTGAAGCTTTTGTGCTTGCTTCATAAGGTTATTCATATTACCTCCACCAAAGCCTCCTGGAAATCCACCTTTTGCCATAAAAAAATCCTCCTCTTTACTTGAATTACATTTATTAATTATAAAACATCTTTTTGAAATGTACAATGATACAATTCATCATTCTTCATATACTTCAAAAGGTATTCCATCTATTTTTTCCTTTAGTATCTGCTCATTGTCTACATAATCTTTGTCTGCTTTTACTACATAATCTACTATTACTTTTTCTTTAAATGTTTCCGAGAAAACTGAATTTACAATTTCTCTATACTCTAACTTTTGCAATCGTTCCTTATTAAATGCATATGTTGCATCATATTCTAATGTCACAACCCCGCCTTTAACATTATATGGTCTAGCCGTAACAATAGATGCATAAACAATCATTGCACGCTTTGCTTTAAATTTTTCTAATATCTCTGTCCATGCTCTACCAACATCATCAACTGTTATTTTTGAATTCGGATTTACTTCTGGCTTTTTTTCAGCAACAGTATTAGTTTTAACTGTATTCTGATTATTTATAGCACCAATATTAGTATTTGCATAATTTGAATCTTCATTAATTTTTTGACTTTGAACTATTTGTATTTTTCCGCCCTTTATTGATTCTTCAAGTTGATTTATTCGTGACAAAATAATTTCATTTGAAGTATCATATTCTATTTTACACATCTTTATTATTGCAAGTTCTAAATATAACCTGCTTTGTTTACTTGCTTTTGAATTTATTTCTGCATCCTGAAGTATTCTAATGTCCCTCATTATCTCTTCAACTCTAATTTTCTTGCCTTGTTCTTTAACCAAATAAATATTCTCAAGAGACATATCTAAAACTTCTTCTGGATTATTTGTGACTTTTACCATAAGCAAATTTCTAAAGTGTGCTATTAAGTCTTTAATAAACAATTGCATATCCTTACCCGAATAAACAAGTTTATCAACTATTACCATGGATTTTTCAATACTTCTATCAATAATTGCATAAGTAATATCAAATAAGTATTCATTAGTAACTAACCCTAATATACTTATTAAATCTTCATAATTAATTTGTTTTTCTCCCATTGCAATTGCTTGATCTAGTATACTCAATGCATCTCTCATTGCTCCATCACAAACTCTTGAAATCAAATCCAAACTTTTTTGTTCATAAGCTACATTTTGTGCTTCAGTGATTTTCTTAAGTAAATTAGAAATTTCCTTTTGATTAATTCTTTTGAAATCAAATCTTTGGCATCTCGACAAAATTGTTATAGGAAGTTTTTGTGGATCCGTCGTTGCTAATATAAATATTACATTCTTAGGTGGTTCCTCTAACGTCTTTAAAAATGCATTAACAGCTCCAACTGATAGCATATGAACCTCATCTAATATATATATCTTATATCTAGCTTCTTGTGGCGGATACTTTGTATCATCAATAATATCTCTTATTTTATCAATACCATTATTAGATGCTGCATCAAGCTCTATTACATCAATTGCTAAGCCATCATTTATCTTTTTGCACATTTCACATTCATTACATGGTTCTCCATCATGTAAATCCAAACAATTTAATGCTTTTGCCATAACTTTTGCAGTTGATGTTTTACCTGTTCCCCTTGTTCCACAGAAAAGATATGCATGAGCAATTCTATCATTCAAAATTTCGTTTTTTAGTGTGGTCGTTATATGTTCTTGACCAATAACGTCTTCAAATTTTTTCGGTCTACATTCTCTATATAGTGCTGTATAACCCACAGGCTATCACCTCATTATTTCTTAAATATAAAACCATTATACACTACTAAACAAATAATTTGTATAATAGGCCTTTTAAAATTATAATATTCTTTAGACTTTGCTAAAGTATTATTATATACTAAAATAGTTAATATTAATAAGAAAAATATCTGGATAATTTAGGAGGAATACATAAAATGAGTTTATATGATGACAAATATTTATCCATTGCTAATGATATATTAGAAAATGGATATTTTGATAACAATAGGACTGGTGTACAAACTTATAAATTACCACACCAAATAATGCAATTTAATTTAGAAAAAGAATTTCCTATATTAACAACAAAATTTGTAGCTTTCAAAACTGCTGTTAAAGAGCTTTTATGGATATTTAAAGATCAATCAAACGATGTAAAGGCGCTTCAAGCTCAAAACGTTAAAATCTGGGATGAGTGGATGATGGAGGATGGAACAATTGGAACATCTTATGGCTGGGTAGTTAAAAAGTTTAACCAAATAGATAAATTAATAGATGCTTTAAAAAATAATCCCCAAGACAGAAGGATGATGCTTAATTTATGGCAAATTCCTTACTTAGATGGTGGAGCTTTATATCCATGCTGCTTCCTTACAATGTGGGATGTAACAGACGGAAGACTTAACTGTATGCTTGTTCAAAGAAGTGGAGACTGGGGACTTGGTGTTCCATTTAATACTTCTCAATATGCTGTTTTGGTTCATTTGTTAGCCCAAGTTACGGGTCTTAAACCAGGTTTATTCACTCATGTAATAAATAATGCTCATATATATGAAAACCAAGTTGAAGGCTTAAAACTTCAAATAACTCGAAAAAATGAAGCTTATGACGCTCCGAAACTTTGGATTAATCCTGAAATTAAAGATTTCTATGATTTTGCACCAGATGATATAAAACTCGAGGATTACAAGCATCATGAAACAATAAAAATGCAGGTATCAGTTTAATAATTATCAAACACGGTTCTTAATTTTAAGTTGATTATCTATATTTTAGACTGTGTACAATTAATCTTTATATTTAAAGGAGGAATATTAAATGCTATCAATAAGCGTTGCTGTCGCAAATAATAATGTCATTGGAATAGATAACAAACTGCCTTGGCACATTTCAGAAGACTTAAAAAGATTCAAGAAAATTACCTCTGAGAAAAAAATGATAATGGGAAGAAAAGCTTTCGAATCATTACCAGGTATTCTACCAAATAGGGAACATATAATTGTAACTAGAAATAAAAATTATAAAGTTGATTCTGATAAAGTTACAATAGTACATGATTTAGATTCGCTAATTAAGGAATATTCAAAATGTGATGATGAAATCTTTGTAATAGGAGGGGCAGAAATTTACGAGCACTTCCTTCCATATGTTGATAAAATATACTTAACTACAATAGATGAAGATTTCAAAGGGGATACTTTCTTCCCTGAAGTTAATTATGATGAATTCAAGGTAGAATATAAATCAGAAAAATTTACAGATGAAAAGAATGGATTGCATTATACATTTATAGACTATAAAAGAATTTAGCAATAAAAATAAGCCAAAAACTCTTAACTCTTAACTGAATAAACGGGGGATCTATATGAAATTTATAACTTTTAAACATAACAATAAAGAACAAGTCGGTATATTATCCAAGGATAACCAAAATATTTATCCAATAAATGCTCTTGGTGTAAACTATACCTCTATGAATTCTTTAATTGAAAATATAACAAATGAAGAAATAGCTGAATTAAAAACCAAAATAGAGCGAAATACTCCTGATATTCTTTCTATTAATGATGTTTCTAAGCTCGCTCCTATACCTAATCCAAAACAAGATATTATCTGCTTAGGTATAAATTATATGGCGCATGCAGAAGAATCTGCAAGGTATAAAAAAGAAGCTTTTGATAAAAATAGAGACTATGCAGTTTATTTTTCCAAAAGAGTAACTGAAGCTATTGGGGATGGCTCTTATATTCCTAGCTATCCTGAACTTGTAGATAGCTTAGATTATGAAGTTGAATTAGCAGTAATAATAGGTAAAGATGCCAAAAATATATCTAAAAAAGAGGCTTTTGACTATGTTTTTGGTTATACAATAATGAACGATGTAAGTGCTAGGAATTTGCAAACAAGACATAAGCAGTGGTACTTTGGAAAGAGTCTTGATGGGTTTACTCCAATGGGACCTTGTATTGTCACTAAAGATGAATTTGCAACACCACCAGTACTAAAAATATGTTCAAAGGTTAATGGCGAATTAAGACAAAATAGTTCAACGGACCTTATGATTACTTCTATTGAAGCTGCCATCCACGAATTATCTCAAGGTATGACTTTAAAGGCAGGTACTATTATTGCAATGGGAACACCCGCTGGAGTTGGCATGGGCTTTCAACCTCCACGTTTCTTAAAAGCTGGTGACATAGTTGAATGTGAAATTGAAGGAATTGGACATATAAAAAATATTGTAAAATAAACAATATCCCAATATGATGTAAATAATATTTATATCATATTGGGATATTTTCTATTACTGCTGTTATATATTAGAAAAGAAAATGAGGGTGTTTCATATAACTGAAACGCCCTCACTTTCTTATCCTATTGTGTCCTATGTTAATCCTATTGAAGAATAACCTAATTAAAATTCCAAGTTAAATATGTAAATAAACCATGCACCTCGCTTTGTTATTAGTTCTCCATACGTTACTAATGCAGTTAGCTCAGACCAGATTGATCCACGGCACATGAAAGGGACCACTTATCGCTGCTTCCTTCCAGACCTGACGAGGTTCGCGGGCTTCCATTGCGTGGGACCCAGTCCTCAACACCACTTACAAAAGTCAGACTACAGATTGCTAATACCTAAGCGAGGAATTCAATCCCGCTATAGCGGATTGCAGGTTACAGGGCACCGCTAACTCCCCATCTAGCATGGCAATGGTGGAATGCCGAGGGCTTGAACCTCAAAATCTTCTTAACTTTAAGAAAACTTTCGTCCCCTTTGGACGCCAAACCATATTAATCATTACCTTGATCAAAACATTACACCTACCATTTGTACTAAACATTCTCATTCTCTTAATACAAACTAAATATATAATATTTTTGATACTTGTTAATGATAACATATAAAATTCTTAAATTCAAGGATATTATATAGATAAAATTTATTAATTCCTTACCAAAGCTTACATAATTTTTATTTGATATATTTATTTTCTTAAATTAAGTTGAAATAATTCTTTAAGGCTTATTTAAGTTTATATCTTATTTTTAAAATTTCAAATAATCTACATTATTCTTCAACAAGAATAATATGCTCCCTTTCAACAATTGATAAAGCTTCAAAAATAGCCACTAAATTATTATCATTAACTTCATTTTTATATTTTTCATAATAACTTATAGCATGTTCTTCCTTTTGCTTTGCTAACTTTAAAAGAGCACTATCACTGTTATATTTATCATAACTAACTTTATTTAACTCAGGAACTTTAGTAAATCCCCCCAGCCTTTGATGCACTTTAGAATGAAACGTCTCTATTACTGACAACGCTTCAAACATTTTTTTAATTTCATTATCCTTTGCTTTACTTGCTGCTGTTCTATAAAAGTCACCATTGAAAAGTTCAAGTTTAACAGCATGGTCTAAAATCTGTAAGGTTTTTTCATCAAGCAAATTAGCTTTCACTTCTATGATTTCACTATTTTCACTTAGATACTCCTTGTTCACGCCACAAAATGGACAGTACATAATATTGTCTATAGAATTTTTATTAGCAAAAGCGCCCTCATTAAAATTATAGTTTTTTTCATTTATGTCCATACCACATATTGTACATTTCATTAAATCATTACTCCCCATATCATCTTTTATCATTAAAATATTAAGAACCACAAAAACAATCACCCATAAAAATTAACACCGTGCTTATTATACCACATTCTATGCACAAATTCTTGGTTGCAGAAAAGTTCCGTATTGTGGCATAGCTACTCTTTTCATAGGTGTAAATTCTTAAATTCTTGGCAATTTTATCACTCTCATATATTTATGACAAGGATTATTAACCAAAAAGTTTACATAATGATTTCGCTAACACAACCCCACCTAAACTTAAAGATAGATTAAGAAAAATATTAGCAATTCCAAAAAAATATCTTCCACTGCTTATTAGGTTAATCGTTTCAAGACTAAATGTTGAAAAGGTAGTAAGTCCACCCATAACTCCTGTAGTTAAAAATAACTTTAATTCTGGAGATATTAAATCTGTAGATACACTTAATTCCACTATCATCCCAATGAGAAATCCCCCAACTACATTCACTATCAATGTACCTAATGGAAAATCAGAGTTTATCATCTTAGTTGATTGAATCGTAACTAAATATCTAATTACAGCGCCAATCCCGCCACCTATTCCAACAAATATAATTTTTTGCAAATCGTCACCTCCATTTATCTTTTAAAAATAAACCCGCTTTTTCTCTTCTTTAATTTGTAATTCAATATTTTAATGATTATCGTAAAAATAATTAATACTCCTATTATTAACATAAATTCCATCTCAAATAATTCTTCAGGTAATGCATTTATTATTGGATCAATTTTAGGATCAAAAATCCAATAGTCATTTCTGAAAAATAACTTATGAAATAAATAGAAAGCTTTAGAAAAATCCGTTACAGCCCCTGCAAAAACAGATACAAAGATCACTGCCATTATATTTACGCTACTATTTAAACTTTTTATAAGCTTTTCGGCTAATTTATTATTTCTATTTCTTATTATATGTATAATCATTGCAATTATAAAAACTATACTAAAAACATATAAGGCTATAAATATTCTTTTTACTTCATAAAAATGAATTTTTCCAAAACTGCTCATAGGCACACTATTATATGTTAGTTCTTTTATAAATGGATTCTGAACATAATCTATTGTTCTTTTGTAATTTTCCATTAAAATTTCTGCTGATAAACCAGTATATTTGATTAGGTCATATTTATATATTGCATAGTTATATATACTTGTTATATTTAAAACTAATAAAACAGCAATAGAAATAATTGAAATTGCATAAAATATATGAATAAATAATTTCGATATTCTTCTTATAACTTCTAGAAAGACCTTATTAATATTAAATCACCCCTTTAATAAAATTCTGAAATAAAACCACTTATAATTATAAAATTATAAATGGTTCTATGTAACTTGCCAATATATTATATTGTATTTTTCTCCATAGAAATATTAACTTCAACAGTCATATCTCCAACTCCCATAGTAACACAAACAACTTTATCAGAGCTTGCATTTGCAGTGAATTTTCCATGAACAAGAGTTGGCGTAGAAATATTTATTATAATATTATCTTGTGAAAAATTAGTTGCAACATTTGCCGTTAACATATTTGTAAGTTCTGAAATAGCACTTTGAGCTAATTCATCAAAATCATTTACAGGCATCCCCATCATCATTGCTGATGCAATTTTCTTTGCATCCTCTAATGACAATCCATAGATTACATTACCTTTAATATCACCAATGATACCAACTATAATAACAACTCCTGGACTTTCTATAAATCTCCCCTTAAGACTTACTCCTTTTTTCTCTACTGCTGGTAATCCCAATTGTGGCATTACATTAATAAAAGAACTTATTATTGGATTTAAATAATTGACATCCATTCCCCTTCACCTCTTCCAAATCCTACACTTATTGATAAATCTCCAAATTGAGTTTTTACATCAGCTGAATATGTAATATCTAATTCTGCTTTTGATATATTAATTGATTCTCCATGAAATGTTGTTGGAGGAGCAACTCTTAATCCAAAAACTTTATTCTTTTTATTCATCATTGAACATGCATTTCCTGCAATCATATTAACTATTTCAGACATAACATTAAGCATTTCTTCATGATTTTTAGGTTCTCTCTTAAGCAATACCTTTGCTATATTCTGTGCAGTATCAAATGACATATCAAAAATAGTTCTACCTGAGTATTTACCTATAACTCCCATAACTATAGAAATACCTTCACTAGTTTTTTCTACATTTTCATTACTTTCATTAACTATTTCTGGTATTGTTTTAGTAAGTCTATTGAATATATCCAATACAGCTTGTTTAAACATAGGAGAATATAATTTTTCAACTTCTGAAAATAACTCTTCATCTCCCATAACTCTATTGATTAATAGTGTTAATTCTTCTGCATCAACTGGCTTTTGAGCATATCCAGATACATGTGTCTTTTTAGCTTTCTTTACTATTTCATCATCCATCATAGAACTAACAATTATAACCTTAGTATTAGGATTTATCTTATGTATTTCTCTTGTACATTCAAATCCATCAGTTCCAGGAATAGTCATATCCATAGTAACTAAATCTGGTTTTGTTTCCTTTGCCACTTCAATAACTTCTTCTAAAGAACTTGCCTCACCAACAACATTAAATCCGCTTTCAGTCAACAAATCCCTCAATAAAGCAATTTGAAAAGGTGAGTCATCAACTATCATAATATTCACTTTTTTCATAAATTACACCTGCCCTTTTACTCTTATATTTATAATTAATTCACTTCATCTTAATATATTATTTATATATTTATGTACCTTGAATTCCAAAACACTTCGACAAAAACCAATAAGTATACTTTTTGTGAATTAACCCCTTAATATTATTATATTTTAAACATTAACAATACTCAACAAATTTAAAAAATTTATCGTTTTTTTAGTATAAATAGTACTCTCTATGTATTTATGTCTTCACTTTCTTTATTTTTGTTTCCATAAGGCACTTCGATAATATCCAAGATAAACATAAAAACTGGAATCCCTATAACTAACCCTAAAACTCCGCCTAAATGTTCTGAAACCAAAAGAATACTTAAAGTATAGAATATTGGAAGCTTTGTCTTTGAAGACATTAACTTTGGATTTAATATATAAGCCTCAAAAGCATGAAGCAATGCAATCATAACAAGCACATATACTACTTGTATTAATCCTCCATTATTAAAAGCAACTATGCTTAGAGGTACTAATGATATAATAACTCCTGCTACAGGAATAAGTCCAAGTAACATTACCATAACTCCAAATCCAAGCAAATGTGGGAATCCGATTATTGATAGACCTATAGCTGAAAGAATTCCATTAATTGTGGCTATTACAATCTGAACCTCAATAACTTTTCCGAAAGATGAAACAAATTTTCTTCCAAAGAACTCTACTTCATCAAAAAACCAACCTATTTTACTTTGTTTAAATTTTGATGTAAATTCACTAACAACTTGCTTCTCTAAAAGTAAAAAAATACTTAAAATTAATGCAATTATAATGTTAAATCCTACTCTTCCTATATTAGTTATATAAACTGCAATATAGCTTATACCTTCTGTAGAAAAAATCGTTCCATAAACTTTATCCAATCTCTGTCTTACAAGTTCAAAAATCGGATTACTCTGTGGAGCATTATATATCTGAGTTACTTGCTTAACCACTTGCCTAAATTCATGAACAACTAATGGTAAAAAGTCTATAATCACTATAAACAACATAGCTGTTACCACCAAAGATACTGTCATTATCATCAATTTATAATTTATTCTTATTTTATCCTCAAGTTTACGTATGAAATACTTAGAAACACTATTAATTAGGAATGAGAATACAAATGTTAAGAGTATCAAACTAATCATACTTTTCATTGCATATAAAAATAAGAATATTAATAGTATAGATATAAACCTTTTAAATCCCCTGCTTCTCACAATCTGCATCATACTTGGCATTATTACTACTCCTTATAACTTATATTAAATCTTATTAATCTCTATAATTCTCCAATAAATTCTAAAAATACACCTATCTTTATACTATCAGTTTTACTTTTCCATGTAAATAAAATTAACCTTAAATTAAAGGCTGCCCAAAAGTATTATCATCTAATCAAAATTCAATATTTCAATCACCTAACTTTTAGCCAGCCTTAACCTTAACTACTTAAATTATTTAATTTTAACTAGCAGTTCACCTGTCTTAACTTGTTTTCCTTCTTCTGCAAATATCGCTTCAATTGTTCCTGTACCAGATGCAACAATATTTGTTTCCATCTTCATTGCTTCTATTACAAGTAAACTGTCACCTTCCTTTACACTATCTCCTTCTTTTACAAGAACTTTTATTATAGTTCCAGGAATACTTGCTCCAATCTCTAATTTATTATCAGGATCAGCCATTTTAGATGAATTGTCTACACCTGTATGGTTTATAATTCTTTCAGTTTTATCTTTTATCTTGATTTCTCTTCTATTTCCATTAATTTCAAAATCCAAAGCTCTATTTCCTTCTTCATCTAACTTGCCTATTTCAACTAATTGAATAATCATTGTTTTACCTTCAGCAATTTCAATTTCACTAGTTTCTCCTTCAGCAAGTCCATGGAAGAATACGTCACTACCCATACGACTTACGTCACCATATTCTAATATAGACTTAATATATGTTTCAAATACATCTGGATATAATGCATAACTTATTATGTCCTTCATACATGGAGTAAATTTATATTTATCCTTTAAATATGTTCCAATCTTATCAAAATCTTCTGATGGTAATAATTCTCCAGGTCTAACAGTTATAGGTTCTTCTCCCTTCAATACAAGTGCCTGTAATTCCTTAGGGAATCCTCCTTCTGGCTGACCCATCATACCTTTGAAGTATGATACTATAGAATCTGGGAATGCCATATTTTTAGCTTTTTCAAGAATATTTTCAGGAGTTAAATCATTTTTAACCATGAAAATTGCCATATCCCCAACCATTTTTGATGATGGAGTAACCTTGATTATATCTCCAAGCATATCATTTACCTTTTTGTACATGTGTTTTACATCATTAAATCTATGTCCAAGTCCAAAGCTTTCAACTTGTGGTTTTAAGTTTGAGTATTGACCACCAGGAATCTCAAATTTATAAATTTCAGCACTTCCTGATTTTAAATCTGATTCAAATTGACTATATACAGGTCTTACTGTATCCCAGTAATCAGATAATTTTTGAATACCACTTAAATCAATACCTGTATCTCTATCTGTATTTCCAAGAGCTGCAACAATTGAGTTTAATGCAGGCTGACTTGTAAGTCCTGACATACTATTAAAAGTTGTATCAACAATATCAACACCAGCATCTGCTGCCATTAATACTGTGGCAACACCATTACCAGTGGTATCATGAGTATGAAGATGAATAGGAATTGAAATCTCATCCTTTAATGCAGTTATAAGCTTTTTAGCTGCATAAGGTTTAAGTAACGCTGACATATCTTTTATAGCAAGGATATGTGCTCCCATTTTTTCGATTTCTTTAGCTTTATCTACATAATATTTTAAGCTATATTTATCTCTAGTCTCATCTAAAATATCACCAGTATAACATAATGCAACTTCTGCCACCTTATTACATTTTAAAACTTCATCTAAAGATACTTCTATCCCCTTTAACCAGTTAAGTGAATCAAAAATTCTAAATACATCTATTCCATTTTCTGCTGATTCTTTTATAAATTCTCTTATAACATTATCTGGATAGTTTTTATATCCCACTGCATTTGCTCCTCGAATAAGCATTTGGAACATAACATTTGGAATTCTCTTTCTTAAAGATTCAAGTCTCTTCCATGGAGATTCCTTTAAGAATCTATAAGCAGTGTCAAAAGTAGCTCCTCCCCACATTTCAAGTGAAAATAAGTCATTTCCATAAACAGCTGTTGCCTTTGCAATATTTTTCATATCTTGAGTTCTAACACGAGTCGCCATTAAGGATTGTTGGGCATCTCTCATTGTTGTATCTGTAAGAAGCAGTTTCTTTTGATCCTTTATCCATTTAACTACACCATCAGGCCCTTGTGCGTCTAATATTTGCTTAGTCCCACTTAATCCATCTAAAGAAGTTATAATTGGAATATCCGGTACATCATATTCCCTTTTCTTTCCTTTAGTTTCATTTACAACTTTTTCTCCGATAAATTTTAAAATTCTATATTCTTCATCACTTCTTGCTGTAATATCAAATAATTGAGGATTATCAGCTATGAAGTTAGTATCACATTCACCTTTTTTGAACTTTTCATTATTTAGTACATTAATTAAGAAATCTACATTAGTCTTAACTCCTGAAATTGTTAATTCCTTGATTGCACGAATAGATTTTCTTACAGCATCATCAAAAGTTCTTGCATATGCAGTACTCTTTACAAGTAAGCTATCATAATATGGACTAATTATCGCACCACTATATCCATTTCCTCCATCAAGTCTGATACCAAATCCTGATCCAGTTCTATAAACATCTATTTTACCTGTATCTGGAGAGAAGTTATTTGCAGGATCTTCTGTAGTTATTCTACATTGAATTGCATATCCTCTTGGTTTTATATCGTCTTGAGAATAAATTCCTACTTCCTTAGAACCTAACTCATATCCTTCTGCTATTAATATCTGACTTTGAACTATATCTATACCTGTAGTCATTTCAGTAATTGTATGTTCAACTTGAATTCTTGGATTCATTTCAATGAAATAATGATTTCCATGCATGTCAACTAAGAATTCTAAAGTTCCTGCACTTCTATATCCTACAGATTTAGCTATTTTAAGTGCATCAGCACAGATTTCTTCTCGTTTTTCTTGAGTTAAAGATAATGCTGGAGCAATTTCAATAACTTTTTGATGTCTTCTTTGAATAGAACAATCTCTTTCATAAAGATGAACAATATTACCGATTTTATCTCCTAATACTTGTATTTCAATATGCTTTGGTCCTTCAATATATTTTTCAATGAACATATCGTCATTACCAAAAGCCTTTTTAGCTTCATTTTTTGCATTTCTAAAAGCAGCAAGAAGTTCTTCATCACTTCTTACTATTCTCATACCTCTACCACCGCCACCTGCAGCAGCCTTAATCATTACTGGGAAACCACACATTTTAGCAACTTCAAAAGCTTCAGCTTCAGAATCTATAGGCTTTTCTACCCCTGGTATTACTGGAACCCCAACTTCTTTAGCTACTATTTTTGATTTGATTTTATCCCCTAATTTATCCATCATCTCTGATTTCGGCCCTATGAATTCTATCCCAGCTTCTTCACACCTTTTTGCAAAATCAGGATTTTCTGATAAGAAACCATACCCTGGATGTATTGCATCTACATGCTTTTTAAGTGCAAGGCTTATAATCTCATCAATGTTTAAATAAGCTTCAACTGGCCCCTTGTTTTTCCCTATTTGGTATGCCTCATGAGCCTTAGTTCTAAATAATGCGAACTTATCTTCTTCAGTATATATAGCCACTGTTCTTATGCCAAGTTCATGACATGCTCTGAAAATTCTTATTGCTATTTCGCCTCTATTAGCAACTAACACTCTTTTAAATTTTTTCCCCAATTAAAATACAACTCCTTTGTTATATATTTATAATTCTATAATTTAATTGCTTTAAAAACGTATATTATTATAGAAAACGCTAATTATAGAACTATTAACTAAAATATCTAATAAAATATTTCTATTAAAAAAATATTCAAGTATAATATTATTGCAATTTTTATAACTAAAATATTGTAATTATAAAAATTATACTTCAAAAAATCAATATATAGATTATATCACATTTCAGCGCATATGATACATAATATTTATCTTTTATATTAATTTTTACATTATTTTATTTTAACAACGAGTCGTTTTATTTTATTAATTATGAAATTATTTTTTTTAATAAATTCATTTTTCTGCTTTTATATAAATTCTAGCCAACATATTCCGATATAATTAATACGTACAATAAATTCATTTTCACTGTTAACATATGTATATTTTTTATTAATGGCTACTTATCTCAATATATATTATCTGCCCATTTTACAGCTTCAATATATATTTCTGACATTTTGCTGGCATCTATGTCAATTTCCTTTGCATAATGCATAACATTTTCCCATTGGCCTTTTTCATAGCTAATAGCTAATTTTAACATTTTATTTAAAGGATCATCTTCTTTAATTAAACCATTCTTAATTTCATCAACTATACACAAGTCATTAACTATAATATTGATAGGACAATTTAAAATAACATCTGCTACTGAAAATAATCCTGTCATATATGCTGAAAAAATTCTTTCTTTATATTTGCTCATATTACATATGAACTCACATACTTTTGCTCTTTGTAATGAAACTTTCAATAATTCACTTGCACAATTTCCTTTTAGGTCATTTAATAAAATAACATAAAGCCATTTTATTATTTCTTTTTCTCCTAAAAAAGTAATTGCTTGTCGTATTGAGCTTACTTTACTTCTTATATAATAAATTGAAGAGTTAATTAACTTCATTATCTTATATGATATTCCCAAATCTCTCATTATTAATTTTTCTAAGTCACTAAAATTAAACTCTTCTTTATTTATTAATTTCAAAATTTTTAAGGCTGTACTTTCAATTGCTGGAATACTTTTTCTTGATAATATTATTGGCTCACTAAAGAAATAACCTTGAAAATATGTATATCCAAGTTCTAAGGCTTCACTATATTCGTTTTTATTTTCAACTTTTTCAGCTAAGAACTTTATATTATTGTTTATTTTTAATAATTCAAATATCTTTTTCCTTTCATATCCTTTTGTAATTCTAAAATCTACTTTTATTATATCCACAAATTCTATAAATTTAATATATTGTTCATCATAAATAAAATCATCTAGTGCTAATGTATATCCCTTATCTTTGAGTTTTTTGCAGGCAAACAATACCTCATCAGTTGGTTCTATATCTTCTAAAATTTCTACTACTGCATGTTCACATGGAAGTAGTGTTGGTATTTCCTTTATGAGCAATTCTTCTGTAAAATTTATAAAAGCTTTTTTATTATCTGCTATATTTTTAATACCAAAATTATAGAACGAGTTCGTTATAACACTTAGTGTTGCTTCATCTCCATTAACACCATTATAGAAATTTTCACATCCATTTCTATATAATAGTTCATATGCAATAACTTCTTTATTCCTATCAAATATAGGCTGTCTCGCCACAAATATATCCACCTAACCCCATTCCTCTCTCTAATAATTACTCTATATAATTTTATCACTTTATTTATAGCACCATTACTTTTACTATAATTTTATCATTTGATTCTAGCCAAATTCTAATATAAAGTATCCACTAACCCAAAAAAACATATAATCCATAAAAATTTTTAAAATATTATAGATCATATACTCTTTCAACTCTGCTAATTATCTTCAATATTTAAAGTAATATATTTTGAGCACACTTCTTTTAATCTATCAGATAAGTTTATATCATACTCTGTTAATAATTTATTTTTAAGTCATTTAATTTTTCTTACTATTTCTGAAACTCTTCCAAAACCGTCAAGTATAACAAAAAGTTTATAATAAATTTCTTCTTCACATGGAATAAGCAGAATAATCAATTCTAAAATATCTATTATATCCATACTCATGTAATTTAGTTGATTTTATATATCCTTTGATATATAAGAATGTACTTATCAATTCACATATTGTAATATAAGTAATCACCATATAAAATGCGATTTCTTTTTCATATACAAGTACATTAAAATGTCCATTGCTCACAAATTCAAATTTTGAAATATATATATGATGGAATTTATTCGTAAAAAATGTTACGTAGAAGAATACAAGACATGGTATCATAACAACTTTGAATACTTTTACATATTTTCGCGACATTCTAGTATAATCCAAACACATTAGAACCCCAAAATATGGCTCTGTTAAAATAGGAATATGTTCTAAATCAAACCATTAAAGCTGTTGAAATTTCATTTGAATTTAACTCTCCGATGTATGTCGCATCATAAGTCATCATAGATAATACAATAATAAAATATTTAGCCCCAGAAATTGATTTTCTCTTGTATGAATACAGTATCAATACAACGCCACTTACTATTGATATAACTAGTATCAAGGTCAACAGTAACCTTACCATAATTGCTTCCCCACCACCAACAATTTTTATTATTAATTCATCAACATTTTCTCATATTAGCCTTAGTATAAATACTTACTTTAATTGAGTATCATTATATTGTATTATACTATTATTTTATTTGTTCTACAATTATCAATTCAAGTTAGGAACTGCTCATTAATTTTATATATATTAGCCCCATATATCAATATTTAAAATAATTCTTTAATATTATTAATCAAGTAAAAACTATGTTGTTTAGACAACATATAATTTAAGTAAATCCTCAATTTCATCTTGTGGCAAAGGCTTACTAAAATAGTAACCTTGAATAATATTACAGCCTAATTCCTTTAGTAAATTAAGTTGTTCCTTTGTCTCCACACCTTCAGTAATTATCTTATATTTTAGGGTTTTAGATAATTCAATTATACATCTAATCACCGCCTGATTACTCTCATTTTTAATATCATCAACGAATGATTTGTCTATTTTCAGTGTACTAATTGGCAATTTAGTTAAATAATTTAGCGAGGAATATCCAATTCCAAAATCATCTAAAGCAATACTTATTCCATTATTCATAAGTTCCTTTAATTCTTCTATCTTCTCTTTACTAATTTGCATTAAAGTTCCTTCTGTTATTTCTAATTCAATAATTGACGGTTTAATGTTATTTTTCAAGCATCCAGACAATACCTTTTCTATAAAATCACTTTCTTTTATCTGTATTGGAGATACATTTATTGATATTGTATTAAATTTGTACCCTCTGTTTTGCCAAACATTTACATCCTTTAACACCTCATCAAAAACCCATTTTCCTATCTGAACTATAAACCCACTACTTTCAGCAATTGGAATAAATTCATCTGGCGAAACATTTCCAAGTTTATTATTCTTCCATCGCAAAAGTGCTTCAATTCCAATAATTCTATTATTTAAAGAATCTATTTGTGGTTGATAACAAATAGATAATTCTTTATCTATTATTGATTTTTTTAGTTCAACTTCAATTAAGGCTCTTCTAAAATACTCTTCTGATATTTTTTTATCAAAAAAGAAGCATTTATTTTTTCCAATTTGTTTCGATTTATATCTCGCAAAATCACAAAATTTTAATAATTCATCTATTTCTGAACTATCATGTGGAAAAACCGCTATACCTAAACTCACTGTAAGAAAAATCGAATCTCCATTGATTTCAAATGGTTTATTAAGTCGTTCATGAATTTTGTTACATACTTCTTCTATTTCTTTTATGTAATTAAATTGATGAATTATCAAACCAAAGTCATCTCCACCTAATCTGCCTAATTCACCAATTTCAGAAACCAACTCATTAATTGCTTGAGAAAAAACCTTTAAAACGCAATCTCCAAAGACATTGCCCAGATTATAATTCAATGTTTTAAAGTTATCAATATTAATATGTATTAATGCACCTTTTTTATTATTATGTTTATTTTTCTCTATTGAATATTTTAATTTTTTCAAAAAAAAGATCCTATTTGGTATTTTAGTTAAGCTATCGCATCCTTCAAATACATTGTCTTCCGTGACATTAACTATTATTCCCGAAAATAAATCGTACGTTTCAGCTTTACCCTTAATTATTTTACCCTTAATAAAAATCCATCTCACTTCTCCATTTTGAGTTTTAATTCGAAATATACTTCTATATAAGGTTGACAAACCTTTAATATAATTATTAAATTCTTCTATTGCTAATATTTTATCTTCTTCATATGCAATACTTTCTATGAATTCAAACATATTACTAATATTTTCAAATTTACACCCAACTATTTCTTGCACTTTTTCATAAATTATCATTTCACCCTTGTTTATACACCATTCTAAAACTCCAAAATCTCCTCCCTCAATAGCGCGACTCAATATTTCTTCATTCTTTATGTTGTATAAATTATGCATATTACACACCTCTTATATATTTATTAAATATTAATTCAAAAGGCTTATACGTCACTATTAAAACGTTCAATATGTATTAATAGTACAAAATAGTTATTTTGTATTGTTTCAGTATAGCATAAAATTGTATAAAATCCAAATATTATTAATTTAAGAATACTATTAGCTAATTATTTGCTCAGAATCTTATCATTTTTAATTTTTATCCAATAATAGACAGTTACAATTTTACATTTATTTAAAAATTATATATTTATATATACATTAATAGTACAAAATAACTATTTTGTATCATTTTCATAAAATACGTCATTCTTTTTGTAAAATCATATAATAATGTCAGTTTCATAAAGGAGGATAAATCATATCTAATGAAAATTTTCAACTTCGATGTAACCAAAATATTAGAATATTATTCGACGTCTCTAAAAAAACTTCGTTTTAGAAATAAAATAGATATCAACAGTTTGGCCCTTAGTATAACTTATATATATTTTTTATCATTAATTATATTCCCTATATATTATTATATGATAACGGTCTTTTTCTTTTCCAATAAGTCACTAACTTTAGCTGTAAATATGATTACCAATTCACTATTTATATTCATAGCTTTATTAATAAGTTACTTTTTTATTAATAAAAGAATTCTAGAATTATTAAAATCAAAAAATGAGTTACAATCTTCAAATATCTTACTCGAATCAGCTTTAGAAAGTTCACAGGAACTCATGTTTTTCTCTTTGGACAAAAATTATCGTTATATTGCTTTTAATAATATTTATAAAGAATTTATTTTTCTTTTATACAAAGAGGAAATAAAAATTGGTATGAATATATTTGATATTATTAAAAATGGTACTAATAAAGAAGGTATTAAAAGTGATTTTGATAAAATCTTTAATGGCGAGAGTTTCACTACTATCAATAAATATTCAAATTCATATTGGCAAAGTTACTACTCACCATTAATATCAAAAAAGAATTCAATTGTTGGATTAACATCTTTTGCACTTAATATCACTACACTAAAAGAAAATGAAAACAGAAGTTTATTTTTAAGCTATCATGATGAATTAACCGGACTTTATAACAGACGCTTCTATGAAGAAAATTTAAAGCACATGGATATCAAAAATAATTATCCAATTTCCATTATTGTGTCAGATGTGAATGGGTTGAAATTTACAAATGATGTATTTGGTCATGTAGCTGGGGATGAACTTATAAAAACATTTGGTGAAATTCTGCAAATATTTTGTAAAGAAGAAGCTGTTATTGCTCGCATCGGAGGAGATGAGTTTCACATAGTACTTCCAAATACAAATTCTCTACAATCGAAACAGCTCATAGACAATATAAACGACTACATACAAAATAATCCCATTGAGAAAAGTGTTTTATCTGCTTCATTTGGCACAGCAACAAAATATAATTCTTATAAAACATTAAATAAAATATGCAATAAAGCTGATAATTCTATGTATAGTCAAAAACTTCTTAATAGAGATATTTTTGAATCTAAATTATTAAACTATTTAACTTCAAATTTAAATGATAGCAGTTTAGTCCAACATTTTCATGGAAGAGAAGTGAGTTTACTTTGTAAGAAATTAGGCATTGCATTAGGTTTAAGTACAAATCAAATAAGAAAACTTGAATTAGCAGGCTTATTTCATGATGTCGGTAAAATAGCAATTAATTGCGATATATTATCCAAACCTAATCAACTTACTATGTCTGAATTAAATGAAATAAAACGTCATTCTGAAATCGGATATAAAATACTTAACTATTTAAATGAATATAGAAATATAGCTAACTATGTATTATATCATCATGAAAGAGTCGATGGTCTTGGCTATCCACAAGGATTAAAGGGCAATAAGATACCTTTCTTTTCGAGAATTATACATGTTGCCGAGGCTTATCATTCGATGACAACTGACACCATATATAGAAATGCTTTAGATATTGAAGATGCCGTAAATGAACTAAAACTAAATGCAGGCAGCCAATTTGATACATATATTACAAGAACCTTTATTGAAAAAGTTTTATGTGTTAATTGGGACTAAACTATTTATCAAATAACTATCCTTCTATATCCTATTCTAAGATGATTATTATGTACTTTCTTCAAAAATAATTGGTTTTAAAATAATTATATGTTACAATAAAACAGTTCAAAAAATATATATTGACTAATTTTATCATAAGGAGGTTAATTTTGAAAAATAATTCTAGTGAAAGAATAAAATATTTAACACAATCCGAAGCAACGAGACTCTTCGACTCAATAGAGAACTCTTTCGATACACATAAAACAAGAAATCTAGCTATTTTTAGAATTGCTTATAGATGTGGTTTAAGAGCTTCTGAAATTTCATTATTAAAATTCGAAAATTATAATAATTCTAAAGGTGAACTTTATTGTAAAAGACTAAAAGGAAGTAGCAATAACACTATAAGATTAGACCAAAAAACCAAGCAAATTTTAGATAGCTATATTTTTGAAACAAATATAACTGATGAATCTAATTTTCTATTCAAAAGCCAAAAAAGTAAGCCTATCTCAAGGCAAACCCTTGACTATTTGATGAAAAAATATTGTTCTTTAGCTAATATTTCTGACAAAACCAAGCATCATTTTCATGCATTGAAACATACTACTGCAGTTCATTTAGCTGAATCAGATATGGATATAAAAGAACTTCAGTGGTGGTTAGGACATAAAGCTATATCTAATACTGAAATATACTTTCAATTTACCACAAAGCAACAAGAAAGAATGTATAGTAAACTTAATGAAAAAAGTGAAATGGTGTAAAATAAAAAGTATCTAGCTAAGCAGATACCTTTTATTTTAATTTATTAACCCCTTCATTATTTTAAATTTTAAATTTAGATATTTCCTCCATTAACTTTTCAGATAACTGTTTCAATTCATCAGTATCATGACCAAATCTATCCATGGTAGCTGTAACTTCTTCTGCTGAAGCAGTTACTTCCTCTGTTGATGAAGCTGTTTCTTCTGAAATAGCCGAACTATTTTCTATTTGCACAACAAAGAGCTGCTTTTGAACTTGCATATCGTCTATTGAAGTCTCCACCTCTATAACTCTCTCTGTTAAAGTTGTTATAGAAAATAATATATCATTAAATATTTTTTCTGTTTTTGTTACTGCTTGATTTTGCTCTAAATTAATGTTCTTAGTTCCATTCATGGCTTTTACTGCAACATCAGCTTTTGCTTGAATTTCTTCTATTATTATTTTAATTTGTTCTGTTGATTTTCTTGATTGTTCGGCAAGCTTTCTAATTTCATCAGCAACTACAGCAAATCCTTTTCCTGCTTCTCCTGCACGAGCAGCCTCAATTGATGCATTTAAAGAAAGTAAATTTGTTTGCTCTGTTATTTCATTTATAGCATTTGAAATTGTACTAATCTTTTTTACACTCTCATTCATATTAGAAACTATATCCGAAACCTTTGCCGTTGCTTCCATTGTTTCGTTATTTTTATTAATTAAAACACTAACAATTTCAATACCATCCTTACTTAAATCTTTTGTATTCTGTGATACATTGCTCATATCTTTTGTTACATCTGAAATACTATCTAATTTTTTTGACAAATCTTCAATCCCTGTTACTGTCTCCTGAGAATTCTCAGCTAAATGAATAGCCCCTTCAGATATTTCTGAAACAGCTAATGACACTTGTGACATTGAAGCCGTTGTTTCTTCAGCCATACTTGAAAGATTAGAAGTCGTATCAAGTACTGTACTGGATGTCCTTTGGGCACTTTCCAGTAATTTCCCTATGTTTTTTATCATATCATTATAATCTTGCCCAAGTTGTCCCAATTCATCTTTTGATTTAACATCTATAACTGTAGATAAATCTCCATGGGAGGCTTTTGCAAATACCTCTTTTAATTTTTTAATATTTAAAGCTATTCCCTTGCTTAATAATAACGACATAAAAATAGAAATAAAGAACATTATTAATATTATTATAGATGTTGTTATTATTATAGATCTTGTATCATTTGATAATTCACCTTGTTCCAATGAAGCTATTAATTTCCAGCCTGTTAATTCATTTGTTTTGTATACGCCAAACTTTTGTACTCCAAAATAATCGTAAGTAATAAATCCACTTTCTCCTGACTTGACCTCCTGCCAATAAGACAATTTTGTAACTGTATCGGTATTAATTAAACTCTTATCAGGATGAGCTAATGTCATTCCATCTGGATCAGTGATAAATACATATCCTGAATTTCCTATTTTCTTAGTTGATATACGCTCTGTAAGAGTTGATAAAGTACAATCCATTCCAATAACTCCTACAATTTTACCATTCTTTAATACAGCTTGTACTATCCCAATAACGGTATTTCCAGTTACTGAATCTACATATGGTTTAGTTATAACAACCTTTCCTTTAGCTTTCATTCCCTCTTCATACCAAGATCTTTTTCTTGCATCATACCCATCCGGCATTTTTGAATTGGGATATATTGCAAATTTACCAGATTCACTTCCATAATATGTGTCAAGAATGTCTTTATTGCTTTCCTTTAAATTTTTCAATAAATCTGGCACATAATTGAAATCATCTTCAAAATCAACATTCACCACATTATAATTATTTGCCATCATTGTAACTCTATCCGTGAATCCTGTAAAATAATCATTTAATCCACTATTCACTTCCGAAAGTGTTTGTGTGCTTGTAGTAACAAGTTTACTATTTAATATTGATTTTGATTGATTATAAGAAAAAAAACCTAATATAATTAATGGAATTATACAAATTGAAATCAAACTAATAATTAATTTAGTTCTAATACTATTAAAATCTAATTTTTTTAACAAAAATATGTCCCCTTTCATTTATCGCGTACATAATAAGACTAAAAAATTGTTTTTATACCAATCAGTTTATTATCACTATTTTTTAAAAAGAATACAAGATAATATTTGTTAATAATGCTTTAATTATCATAATGGTTACATACATCTCTTAAGAATTCGTGATATTTCATTATTTTTAATCAAAATACCTACAAGCTAAATCTTGTTCCTCTGAAATGATATTTTTATATAAAAAAAGATAAAGTATAGCTTTAGATTTATATAAATCCTTTCACTATACTCTATTTACTAAATTTATTTAATTACTCTATCTACCTAATCAAATAATCTATTATATTGATTCTATGAACTTTCAAACTTATAGTTAATCAACTTTTTTATTACTTCTTAAATCATTAATTATTGTTTCATAACTTATCTTTAAAAATTTTATCATTATTATATAACTCCTTGCATAATCTAGCTTGGTAAGCATATATTTTATAAGTTTTACTTGCTACTTTTTAAATTTCTATAAAATATAATTAGAATTTTCAATATCAGCAGAGTTTTACTTTAATTATATAAAAGTAAAACCCTAAATTGCCTTAAACACAATATATACTCACTGTAAAAACTTCACATATAATATTTTTCAACTATAAGTTATATTTATACATCTTACGTACATTTTAACCAATATATATATCAATTGTATTTTTAGAACTAAAATTATCCTTTAATAATTCGTATTGAACTCTGCACCCACCACTTCTATAAGCATTTTCTATATAAGACAATTCCATCTTTTTACCATTCAATAATACTTTGGTAATACTCTCCCCTTGTTTGTTTATATGATAAACAAACGTTACTGGAATATGATTTACATGAAAATCAAACTTTAAATTATCCAACTCTTTAGGTATTACTGGATCAAGAATCAACAAATTATTATTCATACGGATACCTAATAAATTTGTAATTATTTGATTTACATATATACCAGGGCCACTTGAATATATCCTCCATCCACCTTTTACATTAACATCACCAGTTCGTAGTTTTTCAAAATTCTCTTGAAAATCATATCTTGTAGCAAATTCACCATCTGAACTGCTAAAGTAACAATTACTTTGTCTTAACTCAGCATTTGATACTTTTTCACTAATGTTAATTGGGTTTATCCTCATAACTCCATCCCATGCTCTATTTGCATCACCAACTTTTGCCATCGCCTCTATATATCTAATGTGAGCATGCACATATTGTAAACCAATTTCCCTGCCTACATTAGATGCTTGTTCGGCACGTTTAAAAGTTTCACTAACTCCACCCTTATAAAAAGCCGGACAGTTCATCAATCGAACTCCATCAGGATGCATAAGTTCCCTATCAATAATAGCTATATTTTTTTCTGCCTGGTTTTTATCAACTAATTCACTAATAATACTCCTTGTCATTGGCAAAAGACGATACTGAATACCTATTTTCTTGTCTGTAGGATGTAGCATATATTCCATATGCTCTTTATCTTCAAGATATACAAAACCAGGAATGACACCATCTTTAATTAAATATTTTTCAAACGATTCTTTAATATCCATATACATTTGAACCAATTCTTTCCCATAAGAAACATCAACTTTGCCAATTTCTTCTGCTAATAACTTTATTACTTGATAAGCAAGAGTAACTGTCCAAGCACTGACTAAAGACTGTTTTAGTTCTTCATTTGCTGGTTGCAAGGTGTCATCCCAATCACCTCCACCATAAGAAATTAAATTTGTATCATATAAATATCTATCTTTTATACTACAAATACTTCGTTTTATATGGTCAAGAATACTTTCTTTATTTTTTGTAGCCACTCCATCTTTAAAATGACGATATCCCACTTCACATTTTAGAATAGAATTATCACCTGTTACTCTTATATAATCTCCTACAACTTTTAATGGCCAAAAAACCACATCACCATGACAATCATATTGACGGAAATTATATTTATCATACATAAACCATTGTGGCCATTCTCCGCTTTCATAAAATTGATTTTCAAAAATAATTTGAATTATTTCCCTTACAAGACTGCTATGACCAGTTGACAAGAAGTACTCCAAAGGTCCTTGACAAACATCTCTTGTTCCCCAGGCTGCACCTCCGGGCTGCTCTAATCCATGCGGTGCTATATAATGAATCATAGCATTATGGGTATACCACCAAAGTATTTCATTAATTTTCTCAATATTTTTTTGCTCTGATCCAGACAACGATAGATTAAATCCACCCATAAGTTTCTTATAAATATCCAAGTATTGCTTTTCATTTTCTTTAAAACTTCCTAACCCGATATCTTCTACTATTTCTTCACTATTGTCTTCAATTCTTCCAGAAATAATAATTCTGAATGTATTAACAGACTTTGTGCTAATAGTTAAGAAAGTATGATTGTACGAATTGTTGTTTTCAAAAAAAACTCTGTCATCACTCATTTCAAATTCAGTACCTTCTATTCTCATTTTATAATACAAATTTGGATAAACTTCTTTTATCAAATTATCTTCATCAGGGATAAATATTAGATCTCTATCCTTTTGAATTACTTGAATTTTTTCGTCATATTCCTGATTACCCATAACAAGTTGTTGAGTAATAATAAATTCATATTCGTATCCATTTTTCGAAGTTACTTCTAATACAATATCCGCTTTCTTTGCAATAGAATATGAAGTAATAGTTAGTATATCATTTCCTATTTTATAAAACCATCTACTATAATTCATCCCCATTTCATATACTGCCGGAAGTGTTAGTAAATGATATATTCCCTCTATTTTCACATATATTCTTTGTCCAGAATTCTTGAACAAATTTAAGTGTCCTCTTGCGGTTGAAATAAGTTTATGCATATTTGTATTTCCAACCACTACATGAGAATTAAAAATTCCATACATATAGTTTGTAGAACTTATTATCTCCCTACTCACATATTCATCATCTACCGTTGTCAAAATAATATGTCCATGTGGACGCTCCACAGCTAATTCTTTTTCTCTCATGACTACATGACTGTGTTTTTCCGTAAAGAAAGATAGAAGTTTATCCCCTCCATATTCTTCAAACTTTTTGCTAGGGAAATAAGAATCAAGTTCTTCCTTTAATAACTGTTCTGATGCAAAAGGATCTCCAAATGTCTTTTTCATATGTATTTTTTCTAACTCTTTGGATTCTTTTTGCTTTTGTCTATCACTAGAAAATAACTCATAAGCAGATAGCAACTCTTCCTCATAATCAATTTTTTCAATTCTATGTGTATAGTTTGATTTTATTAAACTATAAAAAGTTATATTTTTTCTTCCATCTATGTTCATTTTTTGTGTCTGCATTCCTATATATGCCATCTCAAACTGATAATTAGCATTTGGCAAACCTTTTTCTAAAATTTCTGGCTTATTTGTTTCTTTATAACTTTTTCCAAAAAATTGCATAGCATCTGTACTATATGCAACAATTTCTGTATCAATACTCCCTTGTTGAATATAAGGAAATCCATATTCTTGCTCTTGGTTTTGCCTAGAACTTACTACATAACCATGCTTTCCCTTCAAAATTGTATGATCTAGATATTGGCTAACATACAACTCATTAGTGAGTGTATCATTCTTTCTTGCAAGACTAATATCCTGACCGTATATAAAATCAATCTCTTCTCCATTACCTTCTAAAGATATTTCGTAAAAATAAATACCCTCTTTTTGTAAGACAAATGTTATTTTATAAACAATCCCTTCTGTTTCTCCAGTCCATACAGCTTCTTTCTCATTTATATAAAACCTACTATTTGATTTGACTCCTAATAACGGCAATATTTCAATTTTTTCCTTTTTATGAATTCTAATATAAATATTATTTACTGAACCATCAATGCAATTTCCTAGATATTGATTGATCATTATATTGTCTACTAATATTTGATGTATATCTCCTGTTGGTAAAAATTCTACTTTTGTACTACCATTTTTTATAGAAAATACATCTATCTTATTATCTAATATCATCCAAGATCCTCCTGTAATTTTTATAATATATAAAGTTAACTACTACTATAAATATTTCTAAATCAATTCAAATTCTGCACCTTTTACATTTTTACAATCATGTCCTATCATTATTTCAAACTTACCCTTTTCTGATAAATAATTACATTCAGAATTATAGAATTTAAGCATATCTTCACCTATTTCAAATGTAACCTGCTTTTCTTCATTTGGTTCTAAATAAATCTTCTTAAATCCTTTTAATTCTTTTATCGGACGTACTGTACTAGCAGTTATATCTCTAATATATAATTGAACGGTCTCTATTCCAGCCATTTTTCCTATATTTTTTACCTTTATCTTTGCAGTAATCTTTTCATTATATTTCATAACCGTTTTATTGAGATCTATATCTCCATATGAATATTCAGTATAGCTCAATCCATAACCAAAATGATAAAGTGGTTCGTTAGGAATATCAATATATTGGGATAAAAATCTATTTCCTTCGGTTCCTTCATTTTTGGGCCTACCAGTATTATAGCAATTATAATAAACGGGTATCTGTCCAACTGTATACGGAATACTCATAGTCAAACGACCAGATGGATTTACATCTCCAAATAGTACATCTGCAAGTGCATTTCCCGTTTCAGACCCTGGAAACCATGCCTCTAAAATAGCTGGTGCTTCTTTATACCAAGAAGTCATCTCCAATGGTCTTCCGTTGAAAAGTACTACAGCTGTTGGTTTACCAATTTTAAATATTTCCTTTGCTAATTCTTCCTGTACTCCAGGTAAAGTAATGTAAGCTCTACTTCCAGCTTCACCACTCATATCTTGGTCCTCTCCCAATGCTAAAATAACTACATCTGCTTTTTGGGCTGCCTCAATTGCCTCTGCAAAATTAGATTTATCTTCACAATTTATCCCCCCCCCCTCAACAGTCACCACTTTTTCTCTTCCAATTTTATTTTGTATTCCTTCTAAAAAATTAACCGCTTCTTCTTCCTTGCCTTGGACGCTCCAAGGTCCAAGTATTCTATTGTTTTTTGCAAATGGTCCTATAATCGCTACATTTTTTTCCTTACTAAAAGGCAAAATATTATTATTTTTTAAAAGTACAAATGATTTATACGCTACTTCTCTTGCTATTTCTCTATGTTCTTTACAAAGGTAAGCTTCTTCTGCCTTTTGAGCATTAGCAGTCCGATATGGATTTTCAAATAATCCTAATTTGTTTTTTAATTCTAAAATACGAAGAGCTGCCTCATCCAGTAATTCCATCTTTATTTTTTCTTTTTCTATTAATTCCCTTAAATTATTAACATAATTTGATGTCATCATTTCAATGTCTACGCCTGCTTCTATTGCTTTTTTAGCCGCTTCTTTTCCATCTTTAGCTACTCCATGAGGAATTAATTCTTGAACGGCTGCCCAGTCAGATATAACAATACCTTTAAATCCCCATTCTTTTCTTAAAATATCACGCATCAGATAACTATTTCCAGTTGATGGAATTCCATTAACTGTATTGAATGATGTCATAACAAGCTCCACTCCAGCATCTACTGCAGCTTTATATGAAGGCAAATAGTTTTCCCGAAGATTACGTTCTGACATATCAACAGTATTATATTCTCTCCCTGCTTCAGATGCTCCATACCCTGCAAAGTGTTTCACGCAAGCAGCTATATTGTATTCGTCTGTCATATTCCCCTGATACCCCTGCACAAAAGCTGTGGCAAATAATCCATTTAAATATGGATCTTCTCCTGTAGTCTCAATCACTCTCCCCCATCTTGGATCACGAACTAAATCAACCATTGGTGAAAAAGTTACATTAGTACCTGATAAAGCCGCTTCTTTTGCCGCAATCTCAGCACTTTTTTTCGCTAACTCCATATCCCACGTACATCCAATAGCAAGAGGAATCGGAAAAACGGTTCTAAAACCATGAATAACATCTGCCATAAATAATAATGGAATTTTAAGTCTATTCTTTTCTAAATACCTTTTTTGTATCTCAATCATATCTTCAGCATTATCAGATCCCAAAACACTTCCTGAATTCCATATAACATCCTCAGTAATATTAAGTTCATTTAAAGGTCCAGTTATTTCACCATTTTTATCATCCGAATAAAAAGCTCTAACAAATTGAACTAGCTGACCTATTTTTTCATCTATTGTCATCTGTGACAATAAATTATTTAAATCCATATTCTTCATTATATTATCCTCCTTATATTTCAACAGCTCTCACGAACAAGTAATTCTGATGTTAATACAACACATTTACTTACTTTTTCTCCTTTTAGGCTGTTAATTAAATTATTAGCTGAAATTACCCCTGATTCATAAGAAGGTCTACGAAGAGTTGTCAATTTAGGCGATACAAATTCACACAATCTAATATCATCAAAACCAATAATCCCCAAACCTTCTGGCACTTTAATCCCATGTTCTTCACATGCTCTCAGAGCACCAATTGCCATATCATCATTAGAACAAAAGTAAGCCTCTGGAAGATCTTTTTCTTTAATAAGCTTACACATAGCTTCATATCCGCTCGATTCATTAAAAGCCCCACTAGCATTCCAGCAACTTCTATTTTCTATTTGAAATTCCTTTATAGCTTTTCTAAAACCTTCTAAACGTTTTATACTGTCATAAGTATCTTTTGGACCAGATATAATACCAATCTTTCTATATCCTTTTCCATACATATATTCAATAGCTTGATGAACTGCTTTTACATTATCAATCAAAACACTTGAAATATAGTCACCAGATAGTTTTCTATCTAATGTTACAATAGGGAAATTTTTTCCTGATAAACTTAGTACAATTTCGTCATCAACATTAGCAGACAATATAATGGCACCATCTACAAGTCGTTGTGATAATACTTTAGTAACAACACTCTTTTCATTACAACTTTCTACTATAATAACTTCATAAGCATTATTTCTTGCTATATCACGTATACCACGAATAATTTCAGCATTAACATTTCCATCAAAACTATATAGCACAACTGCAATCAAATTATTTTTCTTCATTTTTAAACTTCTTGCATTCCCATTTGGAGTATATTCAAGTTCTTTTGCTGCACTTAAAATTTTCTTTTTTGTTTCCTTGCTTATATTTCCTGTATTATTTAAAGCATAAGAAACCGTTGAAATCGATACCCCTGCTAATTTAGCTACATCTTTAATTGTACTCACAATAATACAACTCCTTTTTCCTAATAATATTTAAGACTATTACCATTATAATTATGAATACAATGCAATACAACACAAGTCCATAGCCTATTTCATACCTGATACCGCAATACCATCCATAATTTGTTTTTGAAAAATAGAAAAAACTATTAAAATTGGAACTACCATAACTGCTGCTCCAGCCATCTGCAACGAAAAGTCTGAAGTATTTTGTCCTTTTAACAATGATAATCCTACAGATAGGGTATAAAATTTCTCATCGTTTGCCACGATCAATGGCCACAAAAAACTATTCCACGCACCAATAAAAGTTAAAATTCCTTGTACTGCAATAATAGGTTTTGATATTGGTAAAATTAATTTGAAAAAAATTTGAAATTCCTTTGCCCCATCAATTCTTTGCGCTTCAATCAACTCCGTAGGAATGCCTTCCATAAATTGACGAAAAAGAAAAATAGAAAACGCACCTACAAGACCTGGTAGAACAATACCTGCCATTGTATTTGTAAGTTTAAATGTATTTAGAATTAAATACACTGGAATCATTG
Organism: Clostridium saccharoperbutylacetonicum N1-4(HMT); assembly: GCF_000340885.1. Classification (NCBI taxonomy): domain Bacteria; kingdom Bacillati; phylum Bacillota; class Clostridia; order Eubacteriales; family Clostridiaceae; genus Clostridium; species Clostridium saccharoperbutylacetonicum. Next base: position 6,325,232 of record NC_020291.1, read on the forward strand.
TTACTTGAGAGGGAATCATCATTGTTGCAAGTACAGCTGCAAACAATACTTTTTTCATTGGAAAATTATATTTAGCAAATGCATACCCTGCCATAGCATTAAATAAAAGGCCTATGAAAGAAAACGCAACAATTATTAATGTATTTTTTAAATAAACTATAAAATTCATTTTTGTAAATAGAGTCACATAACTTTCAATGGTAAAACTTTTAGGAAATAACGTTGGCGGCATCTGGATAGCCTCTGTTTCTGGTTTAAAAGAAGTAAGTAACATCCACACAAAAGGCGTTACCATAATAACTGCTCCTACAATTAATAAGAAAAATACAACAATTTTTTTATTTTTTCTTGTGTTTAGATTCATACCTTCACCTTCCATTTACTTTACTAATATTCAACATTGTCTTTTTTAAATTTGAATTGAACACTTGTTGCAATGATAATAATTGCAAATAATACAAATGATCCAGCTGCCGCATAACCAAAATTACTATTTTTAAAACCATTTTGATAAATTAACAATGCCATAGACATAGTAGAATTCAACGGACCACCTTTAGTCATAACTAAAGGCTCTTCAAAAAATTGAATCCAGCCTATTAATGTAGTAATCGTCACAAAGAAAATTGAAGACCTAAGAAGAGGAAATTTAATATATATAAACCTTTCTAAACTATTTGCTCCATCAATCTGTGCTGCTTCATAATAAGACTTTGGAATCCCCTTTAATGCTGCTAAAAATATAAGCATATTCATACCAATTGCTCTCCATACTGCAAGGGCAACCAAAGAAATCTTTGCCATTAGAACGTCTTGAAGCCATGATATTGGCGGTAAACTTAATGATTTTAATATTTGATTAAACAAACCATAATTGCTATTATACAAAAAGCCCCAAATAACTGCTACAGCTACTACATTGGTAATTGCTGGTGCATAATAAAACATACGACAAACTTTAAACATAAAACTTGTGCCCTGATCTAATAAAATTGCAACAATTAAAGATAATATGATTACAAGTGGTACACCTAAAACAACATAAAACAATGTATTAAATGCCGCCTTCAAAAACAAGTCATCTTGAAAAAGTTTTATATAATTGCTTATTCCAGTAAATTTAATATTTGAAAAATCAACAAGACCTTTTAAATCCATATTAGTAAAACTAATAATAAATGCAATAATAATAGGCATAATTGAAAAGATAAATAAAATGATCAATGTGGGTGCTATGAATAAATATGGATATTTATATTTTTTCAACTTTTGTCCAAAACCTTCCACCTGCACATTCTCCTTTCTTTTTTATTTATAGCAGCCATTAGAGACTGCTATAAACAAAACTATAATCTTACTTTAATAATTCTTTTGCTTTTTCATTTACGTTATCAAGTTCTGCTTTGACGTCGACTCCATTTAAATCAATCTTTTCTACAGAACTAATTACTTCTTGTGCAATTCTTTCCCAATTTTTAACAGCCGGAGCTGGTTTTGCATCTTTCATTTGCTCTCCAAAAACTTTTAGTAATTTATCATTCTTTAATTTATCAGTATTCCATGCATCTTTTCTAGCTGGTAAGCTATTAGATACATCAAACCATTTCATTTCTGTATCTAGCTTTGACATATAATCAATATATTTTATAGCTTCTTCTGAATTTTTACTTGACTTAAACACAGATAAATTAGACCCACCTACAAAAGATGTATTTGTTTTTTTGCTAGGTAATACGCGAACTGCCCATTTTCCATCAAGTTCTGTTGCCTTTTTCTTAATTGTATCTACCATCCAAGGTCCACTTATAAACATTGGGAATGTACCATCTTTAAATCCTTGTGTTACATCATAGTCATTTTGAGCTGGTGAATAACCTTCTTTTATAAAACTAGTCGCATAAGTAACTGCATCTACAAATGCTGGTTCATTAAAATGTGGAACATTGTCAGAAGTAATTGGTTCTGAACCATTTTGCCATGCATATAACATCATAGAAATTTGATCCTTTGGATCTAGTAAAAATCCATATTTGTTTTGAGCTTTATTTGTTAATTTAGAAGCTGCATCTTTAAATTCATCCCAATTAGATGGTCCATTTGGATAACCTACTCCTTGTAACAAATCAGTCCTATAAAATAAAACTCTTGTATCGATATACCAAGGAACCCCTACATATTCATTTTTATAAACGCTTGTCTGCAATGAACTTTCAAAATAATTCTCCTTCTTCAGATTTTCATATTTATCTGTGTATTTAGATAAATCTAAAAGCGCACCTGCTTCTGCAAACTCAGGTACCCACGAAGTACCCATTTGTATAACATCTGGCCCAGACTTAGAAGCTACTGCTGTCATTAATTTATCGTGTGCCTGATCCCAAGGTAATGCTTGCACCTTAACTTTTATCCCAGGATTCTCCTTTTCAAATCCTTCAGACATTTTGTCTAGCAATTCCCCTTCTGCTCCCATTGCCCAAACCGTTAATGTCTTTATTTCATTGTTTGAATTACTATTTTCATTTTTCGATGCACATCCTGACAAAACCGTTGTTGTTATAAGTACAGCTGCCATAATTTTTGTTAATACTTTTTTCATATCATCCTCTCCTTTATATTTTCTAAAATCAATTTACTTTTATCTAAGCGCTTAACACTTTACTAAAACGTTTCTATGATTAAAACGATATCATAATTAAAAATATTTTTCAACCACTTTTTACAATTATTCTTAAACGCCCATTTTATCAAATTAAAATCTATATTTTTTCACTAAAATTACATTTAACTAATGACCTAATCTATGCAGGTTTTAACGAAACGTTTCTATAATTTGATTCGAAATTTCGCCAAAAAAATTTTTTATATGTTCCAAGTATCAATGTTCAATTATCATTAGTTACGAAATCCCTTTAGGATTTCGTGATGTGAAATGTAGAATCTTAATTGAACTTATATATCAAACAACTGAAATAAATATTGACAAGTAATTGCAAAAAAAGTTGATATCAAAAAAACTAAGTTTTTCATTTATATCAACTATGTCAAGGATTGATTTTATATTTTATACAATAATCACCTCTAAGTGTAAGCTTTTTCTTTATATTTGGACATACTCCCATGCACTTATTATGACTCACTGCAACTTTCACTTCAGTATTTTAATATTGATAAAATTGTTGAACAAACCCTACTTACAAATATATAAAAATGCCTGAATCCTTAGTTTTACTAAGCTTTCAGGCATTTTCCACATCTTCTTTTGCTGGCAGAGAGAAGGGGATTTGAACCCCTGATAGAGTTACCCCTATACACGCTTTCCAGGTACAAACCAGCTAATTACAGGCTTAAGCGTGGTTATTTATATACTTTAACACGATTCTTATTTTGAAATATCTCCACATTGTTATTGTCATTAATAGTATACTTTTGTGATATTAATGTCAACATTTTGAAGAAACTAAGATAATTTTGCTCTTAATAAAAAATTTTATTACATTAATGTATAGACAAAATAAAGCTAGAGCATTAAACTCTAGATACATTATTTATTTTATTTTCATAAATGTATCTTCATATTTCTTTGCATCGTCTGGAGTAAGCTTTTTATCAAGTCTCAACAATACACCAGCATCATTCATGTAACTATATTCAGCTACTAGTGGCATTTTTTTACCTATACCATCAATGTACTCTTTTCTGTTTTTAGCATCTTCTTTATTAGCAAAAACTTCAATAGATCCATTCGTAAAATTAATTTTAGACGTATATTGATTTGGTCTTCCTAATAGTTGGTTTTTATCATTTTCAGCAGTTGTCACTTCTACATTTTCAATAGTAACTCCAGCCTCTTTTAATTTATTTCCATATTCTTCAGCAGTAAGCTTCTTAGCAGATCCTCCACATCCAATTAATACAAACATCATTAAGCTGCATAGTAGTATGCTTAATATTTTTTTCATTTATTCATCCCCCTAAATAGTTATATTATACATTGTACCTAATATGGGAATTTTGTCAAATCAAGTATAATTATCTACTTGTAGGAAAAAATAAATTTGGGTTTAACAAATGCAATTTTGCTTTGACTAAAAATAAACTTATTTTATTACTATCAGCATCTTTGTTACATCTATACCGTGTGACTGATTTCTCATTTTCCTTATACTCTGTTTTATAATATTTTATTATTAAATTATTTAAGCTGTTAGAAACAGCTTGAGTAATTTAATAATTATCTGTTAACACTCTTTTTGTTTGATATGTAGATTTTAACTTAATCATAATGATATACTAAAAGAAAATTTAACTTTATGAGCATTATTTTTACAGAGAGGAAGTGTTTAAAATGCAACGTAATATAAATCTCTCAGATCTTGAAAAGATAATTCTGAATAAAATACATGATCATATTAGCCGAAATGAAAAAGTTGGTATAAATACAGTAGCACAGGAATGTTTTGTTTCAAAATCAGCAATTATAAAATTATCAAAAAAATTTGGATACAGTGGATATAGTGAAATGTATTATACCATTCTTGCATCTACTAATCATGCACTTAAGTTAGACTTTTCTGATAATATTGTTGATACATATAAAAGTGATTCTTTAACAATTCATATTAATATGCTTGTAGAATTACTAAGAGAATATAGAGAAAAAAGAATTTATATTGATTCTCTAGGCTTTTGTGATAGCGCTAAGGAATATTATTTACAAAAATTATTATCATTTGGATTTGATGCAGCTAGCAGCTATCATTACGAAGCCTTTAACAAAAATAAATCCGGACTCTATTTTTTCCTTTCTTATTCTGGGGTAAGGTCAGAAATTCTTGAAAAGGTTAACGTAGCTATTGAGAATAATTTTAAGGTTGTAGCTTTTACTTCAACTAAGGATTCTCCATTGGGCAAAATAGCTCATATGACAATAGAAGTTGCTGGAATAAAATCAGATAAGGAACATTATATACCTAACTTTTTCACTTCAAATTTAATAATATTATTAGAATTAGTATTAAGCAAATATTCTAATAAATATTTATCACCCAAAAAAACTAGCACTTATGAACTCAATTAAATACGGTGCCATGCTATAAAAGGGCTGTTAAAAGTAGATTATTGTGTAAAAATCTTTACACTACACTCTATTAACAGCCCTTTTTATATTTGCGGCTCAGTGAACTTTTTCACTAAAGGTAAACATTATCATAAAAGTAGTGAATCCATTGATACTATATATAATCTAGAGTATGCTAAAAACAAATAAAAGGAGGTACATATTTATGAAAGAAAAATTATTATCATTAAGTCAAAAATTTTCACAAGCTGCAGTGCAACCTGTAATGTTTTTAGCAATTATGGGAACTGGTCTTGCTATTGCTGTCATAATGCAACTCAGTTTTATGCCATCATTTGTTATTTTTATTGGAACTTTATTAAAGACCATGATGAATGCTATGCTAAATAACCTTTCTATCATTTTTTGTGTTGGATTAACAACTGCATTTGCCAAAACAAAAAAAGTAGATGCCGCTATTATTAGTCTTATTGTTTACATTATCTTTTTGGCTGGAAACAATGCATGGCTTACTTCACAAAATATGCTGGCTCAGCCTGGTGCTATGGGGTTATTTGGAACTGGACAAAATCTTGTTTTAGGGTTCCAGGTAGTAGACATGAATGTATTTTTAGGAATAATACTCGGATGCATCACTGGATATGTATTTAATAAAGTATCTAATATACAATTTGTAGAAATGTTTCGAGTATACGGTGGATCACGATTTGCATTTATAATTATGATACCAATTACTTTAATATTAGCAATTGTGCTTAGTTATGTATGGCCTGTTATGAATTATGGCATTTCTTGCTTATCAGTATTCATGAAAGGTGCAGGCGCATTAGGCGTATTTGTATATGCATTTGGTAACAGATTTTTAATTCCAACAGGATTGCATCATTTGTTATGGATGCCATTTTGTTTCACTGGTTTTGGAGGAACCGCCCAAATTGACGGTAATACTGTACAAGGTGCTGTAAACATTTTCTATGCAGAAATGGGTAGTGGTGCTAATTTGACAGCTATTGATCCTTCAATAAGATTTGCTACTTTTGGATTTGCAAAAATCTTTGCAAGCTTAGGTATAGTTCTTGCTATGATAAAAACTGCAAAGCCAGAAAATAAAAGTACTGTAAAAGGCTTGCTTATACCAGCACTCTTCGTTTCAATGGTAGCAGGTATTACAGAACCTCTTGATTTCGCATTTCTTTTCATATCACCATTACTTTGGCTGGTACATGGATTACTTACAGGCTTTTCAGAAATGCTGCTTTGGGTATTGGGCTCAAGAACCTATTCAATTTATGGCTTACTTGATACTATAGTTTGTAATTCTGTTATAGATCCAAAACTATCTAAGATATACATTTTCTTTGCCGTTGGTATTGTAATGGCTATAGTATGGTACTTCACCTTTGTTTTCTTAATTAAAAAATTTGACATTAAGACACCTGGTAGAGAAGAGGAACCTCTTAATAATAAGACAAGCTATGATTCCTCTACAAATAATAGTTCTGATAATCAAAATCCTGAATTATTTATTGAAGGGCTAGGTGGTGCAGAAAATATTGTAGAAGTAAACAACTGCTTTACACGTTTAAGAATTGATGTAGCTGACATTAACAAAGTAAATAAAGAAATAATTAGTAAAGGAAAACAAAAGGGTGTTGTTATTAAAGGAAGCAACGTACAGATTATTATTGGAATGACTGTAGAATCTGAAAAAGAAAAACTTGTTAATGTATTAAACATAAAAAAACAAAACATAAAAAAGGAGTAATGTAAAATGAAAAAATATTCAATTTGTATTGTTGGTGGAGCAAGCCGTTATACACCAGATATGCTTGCCATGTTATGTAACCAAAAGGATAGATTCCCTTTAAAGAAGATTGTCTTATATGATAATGAAAGCGAACGCCAAAATATAGTTGGAAAATATGCCGAAATATTATTTAAGGAATATTATCCGGAGTTAGAAGAAATTATATACACTACTGATGAAAAAGAAGCATTTAAAGACATAGATTTTGCACTTATGCAAATTCGTGCAGGAAGATTAAAAATGCGTGAAAAAGATGAAAAGATTTCATTAAAACATGGATGTCTTGGTCAGGAAACATGTGGACCTGGAGGATTTGCTTATGGATTACGAAGTGTTCCTGCTGTTATTGATTTGATAAAAAATATTCGTACTTATTCTCCAGAATGTTGGATTTTGAATTATTCAAACCCAGCTGCAATTGTTGCAGAAGCAACAAAAAGAGTATTCCCTGGAGATTACCGTATTATCAACATTTGTGATATGCCAATTGCAATTATGGATATTTATGCAAGTGTGCTTGGATTAAAGAGAAGAGATTTAGAGCCAAAATATTTTGGTTTAAATCATTTTGGTTGGTTTACACATATCTTAGATAAAAGGACTGGAGAAGATTATTTACCTAAATTAAGAGAAATATTAAAAACTCCAGTAGATGTACAGACTGAGCCTCTTTTCCAAGAACCTTCATGGAAAGCAACATTTGAATTCATGAGTCAAATGATTAATGATTATGATGAATATCTGCCAAACACATATTTACAATATTATTTATATCCAAAAAAGATGAGAGATAAAGAAAATCCAGAATACACTAGAGCTAATGAAGTAATGGATGGAAATGAAAAAGAAACTTACAACAGACTGCATGAAATTATATCTTTAGGCAAAATACGTGGTACTAAATATGAAATAACTAGCGATGTAGGATGTCATGCAGAATATATAGTTGATTTAGCAACAGCAATTGCTAATAACACAAATGAAATTTTTCTAACAATAACAGAAAATAATGGAGCTATTCAAAATGTTTCACCTGGAATGATGGTAGAAGTCCCATGTCGTGTTGGAAATAATGGTGTTGAACCATTAGCAGTAGGAAGTGTACCTACTTTTTACAAGGGACTTATCGAAAACCAATATGCGTATGAAAAATTGTCAGTAGACGCATGCTTAGAAGGAAGCTATCAAAAGGCATTGCAGGCACTTGTATTAAATCGTGCAGTTGTAAATACTAATATTGCTAAAGAATTATTAAAAGATTTAATAGAAGCAAACAAAGGATATTGGAATGAACTCCGTTAGATTTTAGCTGATTCATAACATAGAATTGATACTCTTGATTAGAAATTAGTAGTTACAATCAGGAGTATCAAAAACATATATATGCTTATGTTTATTAAATATATGAAAACTTATATAACTAATACAATGTTATAGTGGAGGTTACCATAAATGTTCAAAAAATTATTTTCCAAAAATATTAGTGAATCTATATTTGCTTATGCTTCTGGAGATCTTGTAAAAATTGAAGATATTCCAGATCCTGTTTTTAGCCAAAAACTTATGGGAGAAGGTGTTGCGATTTTACCTTCAAATGGTCAAATCCTTGCACCTGTGGATGGAGAAATCATCCTAATTGCAGAAACTAAACATGCTTTTGCATTAAGAACTGCTCTTGGTGAAGAAATTCTTATTCATATTGGGCTTGAAACTATGAATCTCAAAGGGCAAGGATTTAATTTCCATATAAAATTAGGAGATAAAGTTAAAAAAGGTCAGATTATTGTTGAAGCAGATTTAGATTTTATTAAAGAAAATGCAAGCAGCACAATTATTCCCATGATTATTACAAATAGTAATGAAGATCGTTTTAATTTTAAGTGGGAAGATATTAATAAAGTTAAAGCTGGAGAAACAAAACTATTTGAAACGCAGTTAAAATAGCATTATTAAGGTAAAAGTAAGTATTAAAAAATCCATTTTAGATAAATAAATATTATAACAAGTATGGTTACTTTTAATTATCTATACAAACATCAAAAGTATCTTAAGTTCCAGTAACTAAAGAACTTAAGGCATTCATTCACATCAGAATTAGTAAAAAAGGTGTATGTATGAATGTAGTTTCTGAAATACTCGGTCACTCTTATGCGTCTTTTACCACAAATATGTATACTCATATAGATACTGACCAAAAACTTGATGCTGTTAATTCTCCATAATACTAAAAATATACTTGGTAAATTGATGTTTTATACGGTAGTTTAGGGTATAAATTTCAATAGTTCTTAAACAAAAAAAATGCCTGACACCTTAGTTTTGCTAAGATCTCAGGCATTTCTCTTATATAATTTCATTGGCGGAGAGAAGGGGATTTGAACCCCTGATAGAGTTGCCCCTATACACGCTTTCCAGGCGTGCTCCTTCGACCACTCGGACATCTCTCCATATATTTGTAATTTTATGCTTATTTATAATAGCATATTATTTTTAGTAATTCAACTGAATACTCATAGTTTTCTTCATATTTCAAATATATTCATTTTCTTAAAACGCCTGCAGCAAAAGTTTTAATATTGTTTCATTGTATAGATATCCAATTTAATAATCAAACTTATAAATAGAATATACATGCATCATTGAGAAATTATAATCATAACACTACACTAGAAATTAGATACATATTTGTGCAAGCGGCATATGAAATTAAGCTGTGATGGTTATTAGTGGAAGGTTGTTCCACTTTCTGCTTGTCATAAATTTACTTTAGGAACATGCAGAAATGGGTGCCTCCTTCCACTTAGAACCCATCCAGCGAAAATTTCATTAGTCCGCTGTAATAAATATGTGTTTAATTTCGGTAAGTTCCGCATATGTCTAATTCTTGCTTTGGATATCTATAATGATTACATTTCTTTATTTATACATATAATCTCTTGTCCATTGTAAGTCATTATTTACGCCCTTATTAAACAAGAATTGATGGATATTTATATTTCCAGAATTAAAAGATGCTGCACATGCATTTAAATATAATCTCCACATTCTTATAAAAGTTTCATCCTTTGTTTTTCTTATCTCAGGCAATGCTTCTTCAAAATTTCTTGCCCAATGTTCAAGGGTTCTTCCATAATGTAGTCTTAAATTTTCTACATCATTTACATCAAAATTTCTTTCTGACATTCCACCAATTAATTCTGTAATCGCTGGAACATATCCACCTGGGAAAATATATTTATTTATCCAAGTATTATTGCCTCCAACAATGCCAGTTATACAATGAAGTAATGATACACCATTATCAACCAATAGCCTATCTATAGTTTCAAAATATTCTGCAAGATGGTCTTGTCCAACATGTTCTAGCATACCTACACTGACTATTTTATCAAATTTTCTATTTTTTAATTCTCTATAGTCTACTAGTTTAACTTCAACTAATTCTTCCAAATTCTCTTTTTTTATTCTTTCTGTAACTTTAGCTAACTGTTCATTACTTAAGGTTATTCCCATAGCTTTTACTTTGTATTGTTTAGCCGCTGAAATTATAAGTTCACCCCAGCCACAACCTATATCAAGCAAAGTCTCTCCTTCTTTTAAATCAAGCTTCTTAAGAATATGTTCAACTTTATTTTTTTGAGCTTGAGTCAAAGAATCATTCTCGGATTTAAAATATCCACAAGAATATGTCATGGTATCATCAAGCCACAATTTATAAAAATCGTTCCCTATATCATAATGAAACTCAATATTTTTCTTACTGTTTTTTAGATTGTTTGTAACTTTACCTAATAGTGCAGCATATTTAGCACTATTGCTTAAAAAACTTTCCTTGTTATTGTATAACGATTCTATTACTTTTTGAACGCTTCCTTCAATGTCTATTTTTTTAGTCATATAAGCTTCCCCAAAGGTTAAGGAAGGATCCTTAATGATATCCGCTTTTGGAATTGGTTCATTAAAGACTATCTTAAATTGAACTTCTCCCTCTCCATAAATCTCTGAACTTCCATCCCAAAGCTTTAATTCAAAGGTATCTGAGAATAAATTTTTGAATAATGTTTTGTAAAATACTTTGTCAATAATCACAATTGTCATCTCCTATTTTAAATTAATTATCATATTTAAAAGATAAATATATAAAACTAGGCACATGAAACAACAAATCAAATACTCATTATATATTACAAATGAAATAGTTATATAAATTGCACTTATAGTTTAAAAAACATCATAACTTCCACTTGCACTCTATAACTTAATGGTCTATTATTTTTTATTGTGTCTAAGTTGTTATCACAATTTAAGCAACATATATTAATTTGCAATGTAGTAAAATCCCTTCTCATTTTTATTCTGATACCCCTAAATGAATCTTATTAATTCAAAAATTTATCTAAATAAATTTAAGCTAACCTTTTGAATACTTACAAATCAGTATTCAATTCCAAATGTTTTCTAACAGCTGTTGCAGCTGCCTCAAAGTCTTTTGCTTCTAAAGCTTTCCATATTTCCTCATGTTGAGTTTTAACTAACTCTTTATTTAAAGTATGAACTTTTGATTTCTCTATATATTTCTCAATTAAAGATGATATAGAAAACATTATAGTTGATATTAAATTATTACCTGAAGCCTTAGCTATTTTATAATGAAATTTTTTATCTAACGAAACGCTTATTTCAGCATCAATAGTTTCATTTAATTCATTCATTATTTCCTTTAATTCTATAAGCTGTTCGCCAGTTATGTTTTTTGCAGCAAGAGCTGCTATTTCTGGTTCAATTACTCTTCTTAGTTCAAGAACCTCTTCATCTTTACTTCCAAGAAGCAAAAATACTATAGATAAAGGTTCAAGCAAGCTATCCTCAAAATTTTCCTTAATAAAATTTCCTTCACCATGCTTAGATTCTATAAGGCCAAGCATTTGAAGAGCTTTTAATGCTTCTCTTACAGAGGATCTACTAACTTCAAGCCTTTCACACAAATCTCTTTCAGAGGGTAACTTATCACCAGTCTTTAATTCACCTTTTTTAACAATATCTTTAATCTGTTCCATTACCAGTTCATATATCTTTAGGTTTTTAACAGGACTTAACACTTATATCTTCCTCTCAAAAGTTACTATCTTATTTTTTTGATAAATAATTAAATAATTCATTGTAGTTTTTTTCCACCAAAGGTTCTCTATTTTTTGACTTCGCGATTTTATTGTTGTGTATCTCTATATTCTTCTTAAAGTTTTCTAAGGTATTTAATATCGCTTCCCTAAAAAGTGGTATAACATCAATTATTTTTTTAACTCCATATACATACTCATCATCGCTAAGCGTAAAGCATTGGAATAACCCAGAAGTCAATCTTCCATCAGCAAAAATGTAAATATATCTATCACTCATTTCATTAGATAAATTAACTTCAATTTTATGTTTATATAATCTAAAAATAATATCATTTTTTTTTATGAATATTGGAAATATACTTGAAAAAAGTGTTGTTATATCATTTTCTTCTTTATCTATTAAATCAGAAAAATCATTTTCATTAAGTTTTGTTAATATTTCATCAGTAAATATTCTATTTTTTATTTCTTTACCAAGTTTCAATTTTAGTTTCTGCTCTTTTTCTTCATTTAACAAATTATCAAGAGAATTTAATAACTTGTTAAATGTACCCCCGCTTTTCTTTGAATTATCCTTGTTCGTAATCACAATATCCCCTCCATAAATAATTTATTTAAAAAAAGTTGAAAATAAATTCCAAATTATTGGTCCTACAATTACTGTTATTATTCCTGAAATTGCAATAGTCAAACTACTCATAGCACCTTCAGTTTCACCTATTTCCATAGCTTTTGCTGTTCCAACTGCATGGGATGCATTCCCCATAGCAATTCCCATAGCTACACTATCATTTACTTTTAATATTTTATTCAAAAACGGACCAATTATAGAACCAAATATACCTGTAATTATAATAGCAACTACAGTTATGGCAGGCAATCCTCCCAATTGATTTGATAATGCCATACCTATAGGTGTTGTAATAGATTTTGGTATTAATGATTTTGTTAGTTCGCTTGACAGTCCAAATATTTTTGAAATCCCAATTACACATATTATTCCAGAAACAACACCACATAAAATTCCTACTAAAATAGGTACTGCATTTTTCTTAAATAAAGAAAACTTTTTATATAAAGGTAATGCCAACGCTACAGTTGCAGGCGCTAAAAAGAAAGAAATCACCTGCCCACCATTATTATAATCTTCATATTTTATATTAAATTTTGACAAAAATATAAGTAAAATTATTATTGCGATAAGTAACGGATTAAAAATTGAAAGCTTTAGTTTTTGCTTTATAAAATTACCAATTTCATAAGCAATTAGCGAAATTAAAACTCCAAAAACCGGAGATGCTATGACATCCTTCATCTTGAAACCACCCTTCTTAACATTTTTACAACATAAGCAGTCACAACCCAAACTACTACAGTAGAAATAAGAATTATAACTGAAAATGATATGGCATTACTCTTCAATATATCAAGGGATGTAATTAACCCTACTCCAGCTGGTACAAATAAAAATGACATATGGGATATTAACACATCACATATATCTTCAATCATTTCCATTTTAACTATGCCAAATGATAATCCTAAAAATAATATAATAAGTCCAATAACTGTACCTGGTATAGGCAAATTAAACACGGATTGCAATATGACACCTAGAAAATACGCCATTAAAATAATCATTAGTTGCTTTAAATACTTCAAAAAATCACCTCATCTATATGTTCACCCATTTAAATTGGTATAATGGTCATACCACTTGTTATTAATATACCATATACATTTTATCTTTTCAACAAATATATACATAAAATTTGATTTTCAACACATAAAATTCTTAAAATTATATTATATCTATTCTTCTATTTTTAAAAAACGTTGTCAGAATTTCGGAACATCCTTCATCATATAGCCACTTTACCTCTAAAGATGAATTTAACCATTTATTATTTGTAATATTAATCACTGAACCACAAGCTCCCATATCTTTATTGAAAGTTCCTATATACAGTTTAGATATTCTACTTTGAACAATTGCACTAGCACACATTGGACATGGTTCTAGAGTTACATACATTTCTGCACCATTTAATCTCCAATCTCCTAAGAAATTCGATGCTTCCTTGATTGCTAAGATTTCTGCATGAGCTGTACTATCCTTTAAGGTCTCCTTTAAATTATGAGCCTTCCCTATAATAACACCATTCTTTACAATTACAGCACCTACTGGAATTTCTCCCTTATTCATAGCTGAAATTGCTTCCTCTTTTGCCACTTCTAAAAAATCAATCATAAACACAGCTCCTATTACAAATTTTCTTAATAAAATTTATTTCAATTGTTCTTTTTTAATATTCTAACATATACTATAAATATAATATCATTCACTTTATGCTCATTAATTATAATCATCAACAAAATAATAAAAAAAGCAGAAGGGATGCCAATAATTAATTAAAAGCATATCCCTTCTACAACTAACTTAAATCTGCTATTTCAATTCATTTAAAGTAGGCATTGAAGCTATTGCACCATAATTAGTACATGTAATTGCTCCAACCTTATTAGCGAATGAAACTATTCTTTTCCATTCTTCAAAGCTTACATTTTGTTTATCTTCAATTTCTGATATTTGTTTCAATACAGCTCCAACAAAAGCATCTCCAGCTCCCGTTGAATCTATCTGTCTAATCTTTATAGATAGAATTATATCATGCTTCCCATCAACACTTAAATATGTCCCCTTTGAACCTAAAGTAATAGTTACAACTTTGACTCCAAATTCATGTAATTTTTTAACCCCGGTATCTATATCTTTTTCTTTAGTTATTAATAGTAGCTCTTCATCACTTAATTTAGTAAAATCACTTTCTTTTAAGAATTTAATACAATCTTCTACAAAGCAAGCTAATTTATCTGGAGTTATTAATGCATCACGATAATTTGGGTCAAAAGATACATAGATATTATTAGTTTTTGCATAATCTAATAATTTATAATATGTGTTTTTTAATTCTCCATCTAAAAATCCTGTTGCTGAACCAAAATGAATAATATCTGAACCAGTTATTTTTGATAAATCAATATTATCAAAGGAATAAGCTCCATCGCTACCTCTTAAAAAGTCAAAGTTACGCTCCCCATTCTCATCAATTCCCACCAAAGCAATAGTTGTACTTCCATCTTCCACTGTCATTTCAGTGTTTATTTTAAGAGTTTTTAATAACTCAATTAGGTGTTTACCAAAAAAATCATTTCCTACTTGACCTAAAAAATAAGCGTTTCCTTCTAATTTTGAAATACTTGCTGCAACATTAGCCGGTGCTCCTCCAGCTTTTTTTTCAAACTTTTCTCCGTCCTTTAAACCTTTATTGTCAACACAGACCATGTCAATTAAAAGTTCTCCGATACAAAAGATATTACTCTTCATAACTAACACTCCTTAAGTTCCACATGCTTAATTCCTTGATTTTTATTTCATAATCATTTTTTATTTGAATTTCTAATTGTTCTTCCTTAGGAAAGTACATTAAAGTCGTCACTTCTAACCCATCCTGATAATATATTTCAATAACTGAACTATCAATAAACATATGTAATTTTAATTCTTCTTCAGCTTTTAATTTAAATTTTCGTATTCCTTTTCCACCTAAAGACATATTGGTTCTATCTATAATGAACACTTCTGCTTTCTTATCATAAGTCAATAATATATATTCATCATTAAACTTAAGTTTTATTTCCAGCTTGGCATCTTTAGTCATATCTAAGTTCAACATAATTTCTTTACCTTTAGAATTTAACTCTAAATTATATTCATCACATACATAATTTTCAATTTGCAATTCTTGAGTTTGTCTTAAACCTCCTAATTTATCAAAAGGCTTTTGATAAAGGACATTATCTTTATATTCTAATACCCGTGGCAAAGTTAATGAATAAATCCATCCTTTTTCAGAAGTTGGATACTCAGAATCCTTATCTGGCATTCCAATCCATCCAATTAATATGTTTTTATCTTCATATTTAAACACTTGTGGAGCATAAAAATCAAACCCCATATCTAATTCTTTAAATTCCGTATGGTTTCTAAGTTCCACCTTTTCTAGATCTAAATTCCCAATAACATAACCTGATTGATATATATTTTGATATTTAAATTCTTCACTTTCTAATCCTTGTGGTGAAAAAACAAATACATATTTATCCTCATATAGCTTTATCATATTAGGGCATTCCCACATGTATCCAAAATCATGCATGTTAGTCTTTAACTCACCAAGAAGCTTCCATTCTTTAGAATTTCTTGAGTTATAAATTAAAGCCTTACCCTTTAGTCCTTCTGTTTGAACTCCAAGAACCATATAATCCTGCTCATCCTTAACAAAAACATATGGATCTCTAAAATGAGCAGTATATCCGTCTGGCTGCTTTTGTATGATAACGCCTTCCTTCTCAAGAGTTCCATCTTTATGGTAGGTAGCAATACATTGATAAGATTCACGCTCATTATTAGAATTTCTTACATTCCCTGTATAATAAAGCTTAAGGTCATCACCTTTCACAACTCCGCAGCCTGAATAGCAACCATTCTTATCAAACCAATCTTCTGGTTTTAATACAACTTTAGGCCTTGTAAAATTAACAAAATCAGTCGTTGTAACTAGTGCCCAATGCTTTGTTTTATGCTCACATCCAAAAGGATTCCATTGATAAAATATATGGAATTTATTATCATAATAATTTAGTCCATTTGGATCATTGATTAGACCAAAGGGTGCTTCTATATGAAAATTATTTCTCCATATATTCTTCTCTTTAATGCTATAATAGTTATTTATTTCTTCATTTACTTCTTGATATGATTTTGGGTTTAGCATCCTCTTCCTCTTTTCTTATTTATTTAATCTCTCTTACACTCTCCCTTTCAATTAATTTTAAAGAGGTATCACCATTTTCCTCCAGCCCTTTTCCTTCAATCAAGTCTAGAATTCCTTGAGCTGATTTCATACCAATTAATTCATAATCAAAAGCTACCGTTGTAAGAGTTGGATATGAAACACTTCCTATATCATATCCACCAAAACCAGCAACTGAAATTTCATCTGGAACTTTAATTTTATTTTCATGTAAATATCTAAGTATTCCAAGGCATATATTATCTGTAGCACATACTATAGCTGTTGGATTATATTTCAATACTTCCTCGGCCTTATTATATGCACAAATAAATGAGAAATCTGTTTCTACAAATTGAACTTCACACTTAGAGTTATTTTCCTTTATTGCATCAACAAATCCATTTTTACGATCAACTCCAACTGCCTTATCCCATTCATTTACACCTAAAAATACTATGTTCTTATGACCTTTAGCTTTAAAATAGCTTCCCATTATTCTTCCTGCTTCGTAGTCATCTATTTTTATATAATTAATAAACTCATTTTTTTGCCCAGAAAATATCGTTGGAATTCTAAGTTTACTTGTTAATTCAATATGCTTTTTGGTAATTGCCATAGAATTAATAATTATCCCATCTACACCTTGCTGATTAAGGCTGTTTATATTAGCTAATTCCTTATCAAGATCTAATTCACTAATTAAGATAATACCTTGATAACCGTTTTCTTTTAATTTCTTATTAACTCCATTTAAGAACTTTCCAACTGTAACTGAATCAATTCTTGGTATTACAATACCTATTAATCCACTTTTTTTAGTTTTTAATCTTTTAGCAAAAAAATTAGTTTCAAATCCTGTCTTTTCAATTGCTTCTCTTATTTTCTTTGAATTTTCTTCACTTACATATCCATCATTTAAATATCTAGAAACACTACTCTTAGATACATTAGCCATATTAGCAATATCCTGAATTGTAACTTTTCGATCCATATTATCCTCCAAATAAATTAAGTTAATATTATTATATAACATTATTCAACGTTATTGAAAATAACTTACTTTATTCGAATAATAATCTTTATATAGCGAGATAGACTTAGTAATTATGCTAATTACTAAATCTATCTGTGTTTCCATATATAATTTTCTAATGGTGTTTATTCTTCAACTTTAAAGAAGAAGAAGGTTAAACAAAATGCTACTGCAAAGGCTATTGCATTTATTAAAATGTATGCAGGTAAGTTATTTACATACAAAAGCATACCTGGAAGTGCTGTAATTCCCATTCCTGTACCTGCTAATTGAAGCATTGCTGCAACCATTCCACCTACTGCTCCACCTGCACATCCAAAAGCAAATGGCTTTATGAATCTTAAATTAACACCAAATATTGCTGGTTCAGTAATTCCTAAAAATGCTGGGATTGCTGATGAAATGTATAATGAACGTTTCTTTTTATCCTTTGTCTTAAATGCTACTGCTAAAGCTGCTGCTCCTTGTGCTACAATACCACATGTTATTATTGCATTAAATGCATCTTTTCCTGTACTTGCTAATAATTCAACTTCTAAAGCGTTCAATGCATGGTGAACTCCAGTTACAACTATAAGTTGGTGAACTCCTCCAATTATTAATCCTCCAATTCCAAATGGAAGCCCCATGAAGGCCTTGATTGCTCCAAATATTAATTGTTCAGCATTATGCATGATTGGTCCAACTATTAATAATCCTAATATCATCGAAAATAATAACGTAATGAATGGTGTAACTATTAAATCTAATACATCTGGCACTACTTTCTTTAATGCCTTTTGAGTCTTAGCTGCAATAATTCCAAGTACTAATGCTGGTAATACGGATCCTTGATATCCTACAACTGGAATAGTTAATCCAAGTAAAGAAAGATATATTGGCTGAGCTGTTCCCCCTGCTACTGCATAAGCATTTGGTAAACTTGGTGATACAAGCATTAAACCTATTACTATACCTATAACTGGTGTTCCACCAAACTTTTTCATTGTTGACCATGCAACTAAAGCTGGTAAGAATGCAAAAGCTGTATCAGTTAATACTTGAGTGAAAAGCACGAAATTATCGCTCATTTGAACTCCCAAGTTTTGTAACAGCCCTCTTAATCCCATGAACAATCCTGTTGCAACTAATACTGGAATTATTGGTACAAATACATCACCAAAAGTTCTTGAAATCTTTTGAGCCATTGTCATTTGACTATAAACTTCTTCTTTGTTATTGCCTGTAACTAACTCTGAGTTTTGTCCAGCTATAACATCATAAACTTTATTTACGAATCCTGTTCCAAGGATTATTTGAAATTGTGCTGCTGCAAAAAACTGCCCCTTCACTCCATCTATATTTTCAATTGCTTTTTCGTCAACTTTACTTCTGTCATTAAGTATCAGTCTTAACCTAGTTGCGCAATGTTCCATTGATTTAATATTTTCTTTTCCACCAATGTGTTCTAAAATTTCTTTTGCTACTTGTTGTTCTTTCATAACATATCCTCCTATTTTTATTTTCAAATCGTTTTCATATTCTTATGATATCAGTTCCACATTTATATGTCAATATGTTTTATATTTTTTTATTTGATAATCACTTTATCTGTAACAGTCCTGTTTTAGCCATTCAATTTGTTCTTGTTCTGAATTTATTATATCTTTTCATTTGATGATACCAGTTCCACTTTTTTCTGTTTTGTATCAATTGCAGAAAGTAGACTGCATAAAAAAATACCATCAGCATTAAGCTAATGGTATAAAAAATTTAAATTATTTTAACGATTCATCTTTTGGATATAAACTATTTTAACTATCTTTTCCATCTCTCCATTTAGCGCTAATTGAACTACTTTATTGTTGTTTAACTCAAAAGTATATATGTTCAATCCATTTATATTACTATTATAATATGCTGTTGCACCTTTTTTTAAAGCATCTTTTCTCTCAGTTAAATATACTCTTCTAACTTCAGTTCTATCAATTTTTTGAGCAATTTTTCTTCTGCTTGCATTGTACACTTTTGTTACAGTAATATCACCATTAAACAATTCATATTCATAATCTATATACATAAGGTAACTTCCAACAAAAAATGCAGCAGCTACTATTGCTAATGCTATTGCTATTATAAGTGATGCAAATATGAGCATAAGTGCAATTACTCCAAAGGCAATTGCTAAATTTTTAAACATATTACTAATTCTTTTTGGTTTATCCGATGCAATAAATTGTTCTAAAACAACTTCCATTTTTCTGCCACCCCACTATACTATTATCGTTATAATAACTATTTTAAAGTATTTGAAAATATTTTCAAGTCTATTATTTAAGCTAAAATCTACGAATTTCAGTATTTTGTGAAATGTCACATTATTCTAGTAATATTTAATCTAAAATTTAAGATTTTTTCCAAATTTAAAATCAATAAATTTATGATAATTCAAATGCTCCAGTATATAATTGATAGTATTTACCTTTTTCTTCAATTAAATCATCATGATTTCCTCTTTCAATTATTCTACCTTGATCTAGTACCATAATTACATCAGAGTTTTTAATTGTTGAAAGTCTGTGGGCAATTACAAAAACTGTTCTTCCATTCATTAACTTATCCATACCATCTTGAACTATTTTTTCTGTTCTTGTATCTATACTTGATGTTGCTTCATCTAGTATTAATACAGGTGGATCTGCTATAGCAGCTCTTGCTATAGTTAATAATTGTCTTTGCCCTTGTGAAAGACTGCCTCCATCTCCAGTTAAGACTGTATCATATCCTTTTGGAAGATGCTTAATAAACTGATCTGCATTTGCTAACTTTGCTGCTGCATGTACTTCTTCATCTGTAGCATCAAGTTTACCATATCTAATGTTATCTGCAACCGTTCCTGTAAAAAGATGAGCATCTTGAAGTACTATTCCAAGTGAACTTCTTAAATCATCTTTTTTGATTTTGTTTATATTTATTCCATCATATCTAATCTTTCCATCTTGTATATCATAAAATCTATTTATTAAGTTTGTAATTGTAGTCTTACCAGCACCTGTTGCTCCAACAAAGGCAATCTTTTGTCCTGGTTTTGCATAAAGTTTTATGTTATGAAGTATGATTTTTTCATCATTATAACCAAAATCCACATCATCAAATACTACTTCTCCATTAAGCTTAGAGTATGTAGTTGTACCATCTTCATGAGGATGTTTCCATGCCCAGATTCCAGTACGTTTTTTAGCTTCAGTTAGGTTTCCATTTTCATCTTCGTTTGCATTAACTAAAGTTACATAGCCTTCATCCATTTCTTTCTTTTCATCAAGAAGAGTAAAGATACGTTCTGCTCCAGCTAAAGCCATTATTACAAAATTAAATTGTTGCGACATTTGATTTACGGTTTGGCTAAAGGTTCTTGTTAATTGTAAAAAGGTTGCAAGAGCGCCTAAAGTAAATCCCCAAAAACTATTTATAGCCAAAATTGATCCAACTATAGCAACTGAAACATAATTTATATATCCTATATTACCCATGATAGGCATTAAAACATTAGCATATTTATTTGCATTATTCGCGCTATTACAAAGTTCATCATTTAACTTATCAAAGTTAATTTTAGCTTCTTCTTCATGACAGAATACTTTAACAACTTTTTGTCCTTCCATCATTTCTTCTATATAACCATTAACTGCACCTAAATCCTTTTGTTGAAGTCCAAAGTATTTTCCACTTTTAGCACCAATAGTTTTAGTAACTTTAAACATTAATAATATAATTAATGCTTCAACTACAATTAGGGGTAAACTTAAACGAATCATAGCAATAAGTACGCCAATTACTGTTATAATTGCTGATAATAATTGAGGTACACCTTGGCTGATCATTTGTCTTAAGGCATCAGTATCATTTGTGTAGAGGCTCATTACATCTCCATGAGCATGTGTATCAAAGAATTTAACTGGCAATGCTTCCATATGTGAAAACATATCATCTCTTATCCTTTTAAGAGATCCTTGAGAAATATACATCATCATACGGCTATATGCATAGGTTGCTATAACACCAACATAATAAACAAACGCCATCATAGCCATCATTTCAAGTAATGGTCCAAAATCAGGAGAACTTTGTCCTAATAATGGTGTTATATACTTATCTATTAAGTCTTTTATAAAGGTTGTTCCATAAACATTAGCAAGAGAACTTATAATTATAGTTATTATTACCATACTAAATAAAAACTTGTATTCCTTTAGTATGTAAATCAGCAATCTTTTTAAAGTCTTTAAAGAATTTTTACTCATTTTAGCAGGTCCGTGTCCACCACGTCCACCTGGTCCACGAACTACTTTTGGCTTAGCATTATTTTGACTCATTATTATCAGCTCCCCTCACTTGAGATTCGTAGACTTCACGATATATAGCATTGTTTTTCAATAACTCATCATGAGATCCAAAGCCATCTATTTTACCATCATTTAATACTATAATTCTGTCTGCATCTTCCACTGAAGAAATACGTTGTGCAATAATAATCTTTGTAGTATCTGGAATTGTTTCTTTAAATGCCTTTCTAATTAAAGCATCCGTCTTAGTATCTACTGCACTTGTTGAATCATCTAAAATTAATATTTTAGGTTTCTTAAGAAGTGCTCTTGCTATACATAATCTTTGTTTTTGTCCTCCAGATACATTGCTTCCACCCTGTTCAATATAAGTATCATATTTATCAGGTAAAGTTTCTATAAATTCTTCAGCTTGTGCTTGTCTGCATGCTTCAATTATTTCGTCATCAGATGCATCTTTCTTTCCCCATCTTAAATTTTCTTTTATAGTTCCTGAAAATAATACATTCTTTTGTAATACCATTGAAACTTCATCTCTAAGAGTTTCAATATCATATTTTTTAACATCAATTCCACCAACTTCAACAGTTCCACTTGTTGTATCGTATAATCTTGGAATTAGTTGAACTAATGTAGATTTTGCACTACCCGTTCCTCCAATAATTCCTATAGTTTCACCTGAATTGATTTTTATATTAGCATCCTCCAATACACACTTATCTTTGTCTTTACTATACGAGAAACTTACGCCATTAAATGTGATTGCTCCATCTTTAACTTCATATATTGGATTTTCTGGATTAGTTAAATCACTTTTCTCATCTAATACTGCAATAATTCTTTCTGCAGATGATTTTGACATAATTACCATTACAAAAACAAAAGACATCATCATAAGGCTTATCATAATATTTGTTGTATAAGCAAACATACTCATAAGCTCACCAGTTGTCATTGAACTTCCAACAATCATTTTTGCTCCAAGCCATGAAAGAAGTAAAATACAACTATAAACTGCAAATTGCATAGCTGGTCCATTAATTATTATTAATTTTTCAGCTCTTATAAAAAAATTGTACAAAGTTTCAGAAGCTTTATAAAACTTATTTGTTTCATGTTCTTCTCTGACAAAAGCCTTTACAGTTCTAATAGCAGTTAAATTTTCTTGTACACTAGCATTCAAATCATCATACTTCTTAAAAACTTCCATAAAATATGGATGTGCTTTTGTCATTACAAAGTATAATACAAAACCTAAGAAAATAATTGCTCCCAAAAATACTAAAGCCAATCTTGCATTAATATAAAAACTCATTGCCATTGCAAAAATAAGCATAAATGGAGCTCTTACAAACATTCTTATTAACATTTGGAACGCATTTTGAACATTTGTTACATCTGTTGTAAGTCTTGTTATAAGTCCAGCTGTGGAATACTTGTCTATATTTGAAAATGCAAAATCTTGTATATTGTAATACATTCCTCTTCTCAAATTTCTAGCAAAACCAGTTGATGCACTTGCAGCAAATTTTCCTGATAAAACACCACATGCAAGGGATAGAAATGATGCACCGAGCATTATAGCTCCATAGATACATACATATTTCATATTACTTTTATTTACTCCATTATCAATTATCGATGCCATTAATACTGGAATAATTGTTTCCATTATTGCTTCTAATGCAACAAATAATGGTGTTAACATTGTGTCTCTTTTAAATTCAGCTATATAACTAGCTAATCTTTTTATCATAATAATCCTCCTTTTGTTAGGTTTCTAACTACTAGTTTAAAAAAATATCAATTATTCACTTATCTTATTAGAGAGTCTATCAAGCAAAGAAATAAACATATTCATTTCAGCTTCACTTAACTCATCCCTAAATGATTTTTCAAAATCTAAAATAAAATCATATACACTTTTTTGAATTCTTGCTCCCTTTTCTGTAATTATTAACTTTTTAAGTCGTGCATCTTCAGATACACTTACTCTTTCTATAAATCCATTTTTCTCCATAAGTTGTAATACGCTTGTTACTGATGAACGTCTAATATCAAGCTCTTCTTCTATATCCTTTTGAAATATATCTCTGTTCTTAGAATTATGGTTTATAAAACCAAGAATTCTCCCCTGAACCCCTGTAATTCCATATTTAGAAGCTTCTTTATCAATTGCTCTATGTATTCTTTTAGCTAATATATTTATTTTCTTTCCAAGGTGTACTTCTTTTTCCATACTCATTCTCCTATTAGTTTGTTAGGTTTCTAACTATTTTTATTCTATATTCAATATTAATTTTTGTCAACCTCCCTAAAATACGTGTATTTCACAGTAAACGATTCAAAATAATTAAGATCTAATTTTTTAATATAACAAAAAAACGTGCTGAAATCTATATGAAAACATTTCAACACGTCTTTTATTATTAAAATAATTTTTTTATATTTTTAGCATTAATATTTATTTTTCTTTATCTATTATGTACACTCCATTTTTGTCTACCTTGTAGCCATCTGGAGTTGTACAGTCTACATATAACTGACCTTCTTCATTAAAGGCATAATCAGAACCATTTATATGCATCCATCTAGGCTTATCTTTTACTCCATTTACTCTCATACAATCTGAATCTAAATAATATTTATGTCCATTGGAATCAGTATACCATGTATTCTCTAATGCATAGCCAGAGGCATTAAAAACATACCACTGACCGTTTATAGCTTTCCAGCCATTATCTGCTGTATAATAATATCCATTATCTACATCTGTGCAGTACCACCAGCCTACATTATTTTGATTCCAACCTAATTTAGTCTTATTTAGGCATTTTACTATTCCACTACATAAACCTTGAGATAATTTATTTTCATAGCTATCATCATTTAATAATCTATCTTCTTGTGGATTAGACATAAATCCCATTTCCACCAATACTACAGGTACCTTAGACCAATTAAAACCTGTCAAATCACTTCTTTGAACCACACCTTTATTATTCATACCTGCACTTGCAACTAAACTATCTAATATAGTTTGTCCATATTCTGCACTTACGCCACTAATACTTGATGCATATCCAACTGGTGCTGGAACAAGCATTGAGGCTCCAGTTATGTTTTGATTGTCAATTCCATCGCAATGTAATCTAATAACTAAATCCGCATTATTGTTATTTCCAACTTCTGCTCTCTCAATATTCCCTGGAGCTTCTGAATCCTGAGTCTTTGTCATTATTACAGTAAAGTTATTCTGCTCCAATAGAGCTTTTAACTTATTTGCAACTTTCAAGGTAACTGCATACTCTGGAACACCAGTTGCAACTCCTTGAGTTCCTCCACCATCTTTGATTTTGGTTATATTCGAATCTGGTGACTGAAGTTCATATCCGCTGTTTCCTCCAGCTCCATGTCCTGGATCTATAACTACTACCTTTTTTCCTGCTGCAAATGCTATCTGATTATTTGGAATTAATATTATAGATGTCAAAAAAACAGCTGTAAACAAAAAACATGCTATTAATCTTTTCATAAGTTCCCCTCCCCTAAGCAATTGAAGACTATACTATTAGATTATTTACTTTTGATACATAATCATTTTCAAAATACTTATATAAGCAAAATTTATCTAACTAAGGTATTCCCCATCTTTCATTATATATTTTACCACTGTAATAGTCTATCTATTTCATTCTCTTGTTCACTATCTATTGTAATGCTTTGTTTGTTATCTAAAGCTATTTCATCCTTTGCATTATCATCTTCTGTTGTATTTCTTACTGGTGAAGTAAGCATTGTGGCTCTCATTTTTTCAGCTATTAATATTGTTAAATATGCAGAAAAATCTAAGCCGAGTGACTTTGCTTCTTTTGATGCAAATTCTTTAATATGAGGTGCTAATGTAATCGTAGTTTTTATTTTTTTACACATTTTTGCTCTTACCTATTATGTCATAAGTTTTAACATTAATCATTTGAGCATCATCCAACACCTTATATTCATTTAAGTAATTTTTAAGTAATAAAGCCCCTCCACCAATAAAAACAAACCTAGAATATTTTGACTGCTCCGGAAATGCTTGCTTTACAGCATTTACTATTTCTCCTGCTCTTAGATTTAATATATTATCTATATCTTTTTCTACATTCACATCTCTACCTTCTACAAATATACTTTTATCTGCAATTATTTGCTCTGCTTTCATGCGATTAGAATAGTTTACCCCATACTTTGATAACTCCTGAAGCAGAACATCATAAGTCGAGTTCACCCCTAATGGATATGTTCTTCCTTCTTTAAACTGTCCATTGCTCATGTACGCAATATCTAAGGTACCACCGCCTATATCTACTACTAAAGTATCCCGTTCAACTAAAGATTTATCATATAGAAATAAGCCTGCTGATTGAGGAAATACAACTACTTTAGTAATTGTAAAACTCCTGCTTTCTCCATTGAGCTTCATAAACACTCTTCTATTTTCAAGAGCTTTTATTAAGGAACCTTTTTGTTCAGCAAAAAATTGTGCTGGAAGTCCAGTTACAACCCTGACATTATTATCTATAGTAGAAGTCATAGTAGCTGCTATAGCTGTATATAAGCAAATATGAAAAATAATGTCTTTATCTCTAGTTTGCTCAGTACTAGTAAACCCGTCATCATTACCAATTAAATATGTTTTGTTATTATACTCTACTGTATATTTTGCTGTTTCCAATTCATGTATCTTTTCTTTCACTGTAGACGAAAAAGAGCCTTCCATACTATGTCCAATAAAGTTAGTCGTATTATAACCTATATCTGCACTAATTCTCATTTTTTAATCCTCCTCTTTTTAATCAATTAGACTACTTTTTTATGGCGCTTATACCACTTTTTCCTTAAATATATTTATTTATAAAATAAGTGCACACTTTATATTCTTTTGTACGTCTTTCATACAGCCTTTGTACAAGCATCTCCTTACTTAGATAAACATTATGTCACGCATATTTGCATATATTGTATTGCTTGTCTATATTTTATATACAAACTCACCTATTCCTCTCACTCATTTGGATTAGAACCCAAAGGGATCTTACCATTTAATTTAGATAATTCAACTTCACTTATTGATTTCATCATATTAAATAGAATAAATTCAGTAATTGTCATACCTTGCTGCCGGGCCATTCGTTTTATAGCCTGCTTCTGTTCTGTTGTAACTCTAAGCATTATGGTTGCATCTTTCATAGCACTCTCCTCCTAATTTATATAATGTAATAACAATATATACATTAAATACAACTTATACATTATCACAACTTTTTTACATATTTTGTAAAATCATTGTTTAAATATTATTAAATTTATCGACTTCTTTCGTAATACTAAATTTAATACAAATAGTTTTAATTAATTTTCAATTTACAGCCTAGCCTCAAAAGTTAAACTAAACAAAAGTGGCTACGCCACGCTCACTCTTAATCACATTTTTACAAACCAAGTTCCTCTTAACCCTTGGTATAACTGCTTTTCAAAATTCAAAAGTTTTATCCTTTCCAGACAATAAAAAAAGAGATACCTAGCTAAAAGTATCTCTTCGATCCAAAACTATTCATTTCCTTACTAAACTATCAAAATAATAATTATATTTATTTACTAATGCACATTTTAATTTTTAATTTTTCTTCCTTCTTTTAACAATCGTTTTATTACCTTTTTAGATCCTCTATTAATATCATGTTCTAATTTCCTTTCTCTGTATTCAACAAACAATTGGTTTAAATCATAGCCTTCTGGATAAAGTTCTTCAGCTTTCATCTCAAGCTTTATCCTTTTATAGTTGACTTTGATAAATTCTTTATTTTTATCAATCATTACTATAAGATTATTGTCTTTATCCATTTCTTCATATACAATACCAATTAAATTTTTATCTAATAAACGTATCTTATCCCCACGTTCATATTGATAGAATGAGTCTGTATTTATTTCCTTCTTAGTTTTATTTACTTTACTCTCATTCAACGTATCATAGTTATAATTTTTATTTTCAATATATCCTTTAGTTTTTTCTATTATTTTTTCACTAATTCCCATTTTCCTTGCAATATATAAAGCATTACTATCTCCAGATTGACCTATGTGAAGCTTATATAAAGGTTCTAATGTGTCTAATTTAAATTCCATTGCAGCATTTTGGAAATGTGGATGCTTTTGCGAAAAGTTTTTTATCTCTCCATAATGTGTTGAAGCAATAGTTATACATCCCATCTGATAAAACTCCTCTAAAATTGCTATAGCAAGTGCTGCCCCCTCATTTGGCTCTGTTCCACTTCCTATCTCATCTAATAATAATAACGTACTCTTATTACTCTCCCTTAATATTTCACTTAAGTTTTTTACATGAGAGGAAAATGTACTTAAAGCATTCTCCAAGCTTTGTTCATCCCCTATATCTATTAATATTTTCTTAAAGATAGATATTTCACTTTCCACATTACACCTAATATGAAGCCCACTCTGTACAGCCAAAATCAAAAGACCAATTGTTTTTAAAACAACAGTTTTGCCACCTGCATTAGGACCTGTAATAATTAAACTCCTATATTCATCTCCAATTTTAAAATTAAGTGGTACTGGATTATTTATTAATGGATAAACGCCATCTTTTATATTAATATACCCAATTTCATTTAACTTTGGTTTTATTCCACCTATTTCTCTACTATATTTTGCTTTTGCCATTATCATATCAAATTCTGAAATCACCTCAATATTGATTTTTAATTCTCGAATATTTCCATAAATCATATCTGTTATTGTTGCTAATATTTTATATTCTTCAATACTTTCCTCTGCCTTTAAAATATTCAATTCTGAAGAATATTTCTCTATGGCATATGGTTCAACAAATACTGTATTTCCTTTAGCAGATGCTTCAACAATGGTCCCCTGTACAATATTTTTATATCCCGCTTTTATTGGTACTGTAAATCTACCATTTCTTTGACTTATAAAATACTCTTGAATAAACTCTTTGTTACTAGGATTTTTTATAAATTTATTAAGTTTTTCTTTTATTTTCCCTTCACAAATATCAATGTGGTTTCTTATTTTCTTTAATTCCTTACTTGCTCCTGCATCAACTCTGCTTCCATTTATTGATTTATTAATTTCCTCCTCTATAAATTCTAATTCAGTAATACTCTCTCCATAAGCTGCTAAGGTTTTAGCATATCCCTCTTTATTTTTTATAAATGATTTTATTTTTCGGCTTCCCCTTAAAAAATCTCCAATAACTAATAATTCTGTAGGCTCTAGCACTGCGCCTTTATCTATCTTATCTAATAATGGATTAATATTTGCTACACCTTCAAGTGGTATATGATAAGATGCATCTAAAAGCCTTCTTCCTTCTGAAGTCTCTTCAAGTCTTCTATTTACCTGCTTTAAATCCGTACTAGGTGTTAATTTATCTATAAGTTCTTTACCTAAACTGCTTATACAATAAGCTTTAACAATTTCTTTTAATTTATCAAAATGTAATTTTTCTAAAGTTTTATTATTCATTTTTCTTCTCCTACAATCAATTTTATGAATGTTAAGAAGATAAGCTATACTTCATAGTACCTATATTAAATTTACACAAAAAAAGCCATAAGCAAACATAATTCACCTATAGCCATAAATTTCTTAATCTCTATATATGTTCTAAAAAATTTTCTTCATTAAGATTTAATTATTATATTAGAGTGGTTGGGTAAGGCAACCAACTAAATTATGAACTTTCTTAATTAGAACTTATATAATAAGAATTTTTGTGAATAGTGTTTATTAAGTATAAGCCTTAGTCAATAATTATTTGTACGACTAATAAACATTCAAAAAGCATATTTTTGAACATAAATATCTTCATAACATTTCTCATTATTTTTAAGACTCTTATTTAATTACTTAATTAAAAACTACCTCACTCACAAAAATTTCTCCTTTCACTATTAAATTAATTACATATTAGCACTAAACGAATAATTCTTCAATCATTTAATACTAATTCTGATTTAAATATTATTACAGCCTCTCCTGAAATCTTAACCTCAGCAGGCTCATTATTTTCTATTTTCACCTCAACTTCAATAATTCCTTGTCTCTTAATAGCTTCACCCTGCTTAGCCTTAAATTTTAATATAGAACCATCGTGTTCAACGAGATTATAATGAACAAGATATGCTCCCAAAGGTCCATTAGCGTTACCTGTAACAGGATCTTCATTAATCCCTATTGCAGGCGCAAACATTCTACCATTTACTAAAATATCACTATCCTCTGTCACTGTAAAAACGTAATATCCATTACATTTAATAGTTTCACTAAGCTTAGAAAGTGCATCATAATTAGGCTGCAAAGCATTTAAAGTTTCAATGCTTTTTATTCCAACCATAACCTTAGAGTGACCTGTTGATACAATTTGAATTTTATAATTTTCCAATAAATCACTAGGTTTAATATTCAGCGCTGCTAAAAGTTCTTCTTTATTCCTACCTTCAATTACATTACCAAACTCAATCTCCCCTTGTGTCATAACAATTTTATAATCTTCATTTTCTCTTATTATATCTACAGGCAAAATTCCTGCTCCTGTCTTATGATATATCCGTGAAGTATCTAATCTTTTTTCAATTGCACGTGCATAATGAGCTGCAATAGTCGCATGTCCACATATAGGAACTTCCTTCATAGGCGTAAAATAACGTAAATGAACTTCATATTCATTACTATCTGAAGAAAATATAAAAGCTGTTTCAGAGTTATTAAGTTCTCTAGCAATTTTCTGCATTTCAAATTCACTTAAACCATCTGCATTTGTTATAACACCTGCTGGATTTCCAGTAAACTTTTCTTTTGTAAATGAATCAATTTGATATAAATTATATTTTCTTATCATGATTTCCCTCCTATTTTATAATGAAAGTCATTTTTTAATTCATAGAAATTAATATCCATATATAGATATCCAAAGCAAGAATTATACATAGGCGGAACTTACCGAAATATGATCCATTTATCTTCCGCAGGACTAGTGAAATTTTCGCTGGATGGGTTCTAAGTGGAAGGTTGCCCCCATTTCTGCATGTTCCTAAAGTAAATTTATGACAAGCAGAAAGTGGAACAACCTTCCACTAATAACCATCACAGCTCAATTTCACATGCCTGCTCCAGAAAAAAATGTATCATATTTCTAGTGTAGTTTAGTAATTTTAATTTCTCAAGAGTGTATACATATTCCATTTATAAGTTTGATTATTCATTTGTATATCTATATAATTAATTATAATTTTACATCAACCTACAAACAAGTACGCACTTTTTAATCATATACTTACCATTTAGAAAGAAGGATTAAAAATATATGAATAAAGAACTATTTCCAAATCAAGAAAAAAGACAGAAGGATTTTAATTGTTCAATAGGTTTTGCTATGACTGTGATTGGAAGTAAGTGGAGAGCCATAATCTTATGGCATATTCTAAAAACAAGTTGTGTAAGATATGGTCAATTAAAAAAATCTATCCCTAACATAAGCCATAAAATCCTCGCTCAAGAATTAAAAAATCTTGAAGCTGATGGTCTTATTAATAGGATTGCTTATGCCACAATACCACCCAAAGTAGAATATACCCCTTCAGATAGAGGAAAATCTTTAGAAAATATCTTAAATGAATTATGTATTTGGGGTAAAAAATATATGTATTAATTTTAATTTGTCATTAATTTGACACATTAGAGAATTATAATAAAAACATAGAATTGATAAAATCTTTTTTTCATAAATATTTACCCCATAAATATTTAAATAATGAAGAGTAACATGCATATCCCCGTATGTATGTTACTCTTTATTTATCAGTATTTTTAGTCCTACCTCAATACCTTAATTCAAACTGTGATTATTAAACATCCTATTTTCCTACAGTTTCTGAAGCTTCTTGATTATATAGTGCTTCTACTTCTTCATCTGTTAATGAAGTATTATAAATAGCTATATTATCAAACTTTGCAGCTGCTATATCTGTATCTGACCAAATATCTCCACTTCCAACTCTAACGTCCTTCATATTTGAAAGGAAATCATCTTTAAAACATGCAGCTAAATCTTTTTGGGCACTTCCAACTTCATTTCCATTTACATACACATGAATTCCTTTAGAATTTACTGTATAAGTTACATATTCCCAAGTATTGACCTTTAATCCTTCTGAAATTTCTGTTGCATCTGTATAGGATCCATTAGCATTAATCCTTCCATAAAGATTTGCACTTATTCTTGTAACAGGATATTTGCCTTGTCCACCTCCGTTTGCTTCAAACAATGCGCTATGCTCCCAATAATTGCTATCACTAGTATTAACATTTACCCACATACCTACTGTATAACCTCTATCTGTAATTTTGCTGAAGGTATCAGTTGGTAAAGCTAAATAATTAGCTTTAATGGCACCTTTATTATTTGTAATGTTAAGAACTTTCCCTCTATTTTGATCTTTAACAATAGAGGCTGAACCTTTTAATATTGCATTTCCATTCTTACTTCCACTATTCGAAACCTCACTTAAACTATTTAATTTTTCAAAATCAAATTTATAAATTGGTGTTTCACTTATATTAGCTAATTTACCTTTAACAGTAACAGAAAATGTTTTAGTATAAACCGCTTGTCCTTTAGTTATTTTTGCTGTTAATATTGTACTTTCATCATTACCTGTACGCTTAATTTTTCCATCAACATCTATGGAATTTTTATTACTTGAAGACCAAGAAATTGTTGTATCAAGTGCTCCTGTTTTTGGTAATGTTATATTTGTTTTTGTAGTATTAGGAATTGAACTTTCTAAAGCTTTTGCTGCAAATTCTACTGCTTGCTTATCATTTAATTTAATCTTGCTGCCCCAAATACATTGATTATTGCTGCCAACAGCAGTAAAAGTCATTACTTTATTTTCATATTTAGATTCATCTTGTTGTTTAAAGAACACCCCCTTATAAGTCACTCCAGCTATTGTTGCATCCATATAATATGAACCATTTTTCACACTCCAAGTACCCGTTATATCACCAGTTATTGTGTTATCAGAATTCAATTTTGCAGTTACTGTATTCAACATTTTCGAACTATTCTCACTGCCATGATTGATAAATTGATAATAACCAACTATATCATCTTTTGAATAACCACTTGTATATATCTTGTCTCCATTATATTCATAAGGTGCAACTACAGGCCATCCTTCTTCATTAATAAACATTTGATGAACTCTTACTTGATGTTCTTCTGTTCCATTATTAAATCTTGTGTGATAAATTAGGTACATTTGACCATCTGAATCTATAAAGGATGAATTATGACCTGCTGACTTATATCCTACATCTAAACAATCAAATTTGTAGTTACCAATAAGCTTAATTCCACAATAGGTATTATCAACATTTCCTAATAGAGCTGCATTATTCCCTGCTTCATCTAAATATGGTCCATTTGAATTTTTAGCTCTGAACAATCTAATATTATATCCACCATTTGCAGCTAAACCACCATAAGACATGTAAAGATAATAATAACCATTTTCTTTATCATAAACAATTTCTGAACCTTCACCAGACTTAGTATATCCTCCAGCTATTCTAGTTCCAAAATATCTATCAGTAGGATTAACAGAATCTGCATTCTTATCTTGACCTGGATATATTGCTTTACCTGTTTCTTTATTTATTTGTAACATATATATACCGCCGGACCATGAACCATAATTCATCCATAGTGTTCCATCCTTATCATAAAACAATTCTGGATCAATAGCATTTGGAGCATAACTTGTATTATAAGCACCATCATTTGCAAACCAATTTGAATTTACTCCTGATAATGTACCATTATCAATAAGTTTTTTAATATTTGTATTTATATAATTTGTATTTTTAGTACTTTTACTATCATAGGCATCGCCCTTAGTAAACCCTGAATATATAATAGTATCTATATAAGTATATGGTCCCTCAATATTTTTAGCTACAGCATACCCTATATCAGAACGTTTATAGGTTGAAGATGTACAATAATACATCATATATGCTCCTTTTGTTCCATCTGCATTTATATAATCATTATTCCAAAAAACACAAGGTGCCCATACAGAATATCCACCATAACTATCAGAATCGTTTTCACCTGCCCATGCAAAAGACCCTGCTAGGTTTTTAGACAAATCTCCAAAAAGAGTATTATTAGGAGTAGTATAACTATTGGTAAACTTAGTCCAATTCTGCAGATCTTTAGATTTTGCAGCTTCTATATGAGATCCAAATACATAATATTCATTCCCATCCTTCACTATAGATGGATCATGGACAGATACTCTTTCCTTTGCTGCTATTGTTACTTTATTTTCAATATTGGCAGATGCTTGTACATTTTGAGTTGTCTCTTCTGCAAATGCCATTTTAGGACTAATTATTGTTGTAGCTATCATTCCTGCTAATAAATACGATGTTAATTTTCTTATTTTCATAATGATATCTTCACTTCCATTTCTTATTGTTAATCTTTTAGTCCAGTAAACCTTTTCTTTTATTGCGTTCCCTCCTTTATTTTATATTTACTTAAATCAACTTTGTTTTAATGGGATTTATAGTGTTTTATTTTAATAAACTTTATAATAATATTCTATATCTCAATTATATAAAAGTAAACATATTTTTCCAAAGTATGAAATATTTATTTATTCATATTTTTATGCACAAAAAAGGCTTAACTATTAAAGTTAAACCTATATCTCATTAAAAACTATATATAAATTATTTCTACTCCTGCAAAGCTAATATCACCGACTAATATTAAAGTATTTGTTTTTATTTGATCACTTTTATTCTTTTCACTGATTCCACCTAAAAATACGTGAGTTCTATCCTCAATCTTCCACGTTCTTGGTACAAATAATTCTATTCCCGAAAAAGAAGCATCAATTCTTACTACCGCAGTTTCATTGCTCATAACAGCATTATCGAAATAAACCTTCATACCTCCAAAAGAACAATTTAAATCTGCTTGTTCAAACTTATCTGTATTTATATATTTTATGCTTTCTCCAAAAGAATTTCTAAAACTAACATGACTTTCATCTTCAACATCAATTTTCTCAAACTTGTAATCTTCACAAAAATGCTTGTGCTTAAGGAAAGTAACGTGTTTATTAAAAATCATTGAAAGACCAATGCTACCAAATAATGCTGCAAGTAATATAGTCCAAGGTGTAATAGCTGTAATTCCTAATTGTTTATCATATATTATCCCAATAAATGCAATTGGAAATAGGATACCTGAAAAATTAAGACGTGGTACACTTTTTACAATAATTGAAACTAAAAAAACTGTTAATATTAAACTAATTGCATTCACACCTTCAAAATATCCAAGTTTGCTAATAACTAAGAAAATGCCAGCTACTATAAATAAAACTCCCCAAAAAACTCTTTCTTTTTTCATCTTACTTCCTCTTTTCTAATAATTTAATTTTTAATGGCTTATAATAATATCTTGAAACATATACCTGTTTGTGAGTATTCTGAAATTCAACTTTACTTGCTGATGATAAACTGCGGGTTATGGAGTAAATATGATTCGTATTTAAAATTGTCGATTTTGAAACTCTCATAAAATATCCTGGTAATAATTCCTCAAGTTCATAAAGCTTATATTTTACGTTATAAATATTGTCTGTGGTATGTGCACAAATACCACTTTCTTCAGTTTCAAAAAATAAAACTTCTTCTAATGATAAATAATACTCAGTTTCACCTTTGTAAAAAGTTAAGCTCTTGTTACTTGATAACATGTCACCCAGAACGACTTGAATGTTTTTAACTTCTTCATTTAGTTCATTACATTTAATAATTACTTCATTTTCCTCAATTTTATTATCCACTTCTATTCGTATTTTCATATTTTCACTCCCCACAATCTCATTATATTCAATGAATTTTCCCTTGTAAATGCAATAACAGTAAGTGGTTAGTTATCGCTGGTAAGTGGTATATTTTTTATGGTGATATGACAATTTACTATATTGTGACAAATTTAAAGAGAAGTCACTTATGGACTTCTCTTAATTCACATTTTACTAAAGTTTAAATTCTTGTACCATATCATTAAGTTTTTGAGCAAGTTCTGCTTGACTTTGTGCTGTTAAAGATACTTGTTCAATAGCTTTTGTGGTTTCATACATACTGTCTTTTATCATTTCAGCTCCTTCACTTGATTTTTGTGACGTTTCAGCCATGGTTTGAACTGCTTGGCTGACTTGACCCACAGTAGCTGTAATTTCTTCAGACATAGCAGCAATTTCTTCAGACATATTGCTTACAAAATCTGAATCCTTATAATATGTATTACCAACTTCACTATAATTATTGAATTGTTCATTAACATTTTTATTTATAAAGTCTAACATGTCTCCACCTGTACTAATACTACTGTTAAATGCTAACTGAACTTTAGTAATAGTGTCTTGAATATTTATTACTGCTTCAGAGGATTGCTCTGCCAGTGTTCTAACTTCTTCTGCTACTACTGCAAACCCTTTG
This sequence comes from Clostridium saccharoperbutylacetonicum N1-4(HMT), assembly GCF_000340885.1. Lineage (NCBI taxonomy): Bacteria > Bacillati > Bacillota > Clostridia > Eubacteriales > Clostridiaceae > Clostridium > Clostridium saccharoperbutylacetonicum. The sequence goes on from NC_020291.1 coordinate 6,362,072, forward strand.
CCCATCTCTCCTGCTCTCGCAGCTTCAATTGCTGCATTCAAAGCAAGTAGATTTGTTTGTTCTGCAATACTTCCAATTGTTTCTGCCATAGTCTTTATACTATCTACTACTTTTCCATCTTCTATAGCCTTTTGCATCTTTTCTTGCTTTTCAATATATATTGCTCTAGTTTCTTTAATTGCTTTTTGACTATTATTTTTAACTTCCATAGATCTTTCCTTCGATTGATTTGCATTGCTACTTCCTTCCATGGCTTTTGATGAAAGTATATTAACACTTGAATCTACTTCTTGAATAGAAGCACTTATTTCTTCACTTGTAGCACTAGATTCCTGCATTGCAGTTGCAATATTATTTACTGCTTGGTCTATTGTAATTGCTTTAGAGGATATTTCTTCAACAGTTGCTGAAAGTTCTTCTGAGGCTGCACTTAAATCTTGTGAATTTTCCATAATTGCTCTTACTAAAGAACTTACATTTTCTTGTGCCTTATTTAATGCCATACCTGTTTGTCCAAATTCATCTTTTCTTGTTATTAAAATTGGACTTGAAAAATCATAAACTGCTAGTCTCTCTGCAAGTTCTTTTATTTTTCTTAATGGAACCATTATATTTTTACTTAATATGTACGACATAAATAAAATAATAAAAAATGATACTGCTGTATAGATTATTGTTAAGTTTCTAACACTATTAAACTGGGTTGTATTATTTTGATTAACTTGCTCTGCAACTTTTTTATTTGCATCAATACTTTTTTGTATATTCCCCAGTAAAGAATTTTTAATTGTAGTTAGATCACCATTACTAATTTTGATTGCTTCATCATAGTTATCAGCCCTAGCAAGCTCAATTGTTTTATTCCTAATCTCAACATATTTTGCTAAGTCACTTTTTAAATCAGCATATGTTTTTTTCTCTTCTGAATCCGTAATTAATTTTTCGTACGCACTCATACTTTGATCATTTTTCTTGTCTATATCCGTTATGACCTTTACATAGTCATCCAATTTTGTTTTATCCCTTTCAAAAACCAACCTATTATAGGTAGCTCTCATATCATTAATATTACCTTTTATTTCTCCTAAATTTTCAATGGACATTAAATTATTTTTGTACATGCTTTCTGCATTACTATTTATTTTTGCAGAGCTTAATATTCCTTCTGCTCCTATTGCAATTATAAAAATGCAAATAACAAAAAATACTGAAATTAGTTTCTTCTTGACACCTAGATTAATAAATAAATTCATTCAATACTACTCCTTTTTATATTTTAAATTATTTTTTTTAGTCATGTAATTTACTTCAACCCATAAAATAACTGTCCTTACACAACTGATAGTTTAAATTTTGCTTGGTAAAATTACAAATCATATCTATAATAACTTTTACTACAATTTTATGTATTATATTATATTTTTTGATAATTTTCCCTTTAATAATTCTATCACAATTGTATAAATATGTATATGAATTTACATTTAGATTTATTTATAAATTTTAATTATGCTTTATTATATAATTGATAATTGAACAAATTTTTAAGAGAAGCCTTAAATGACTTCTCTTAACTCCAATTTTACTAAAATTTAATTTTCTATTTGCTTTGTCGTTCATATTTAACTAACCATTCGTTGAATATATCCATCCCTTTGTGAATAAAAACTAAATTAATCAACATTAACATTAAAGCCAAAATAGAATACAAAATAATAGTATCAAACTGAAATAATAATATTATATGCATAATTACATAAATACATATAGGTAAGCAAATAATACTTGTAATAATAGCTGGAACATATTTTCTTAATATTAAGGTTTGCATACAATGTATTACCAAATGTAAAGTAAATGCAATAAATAATCCTACCCATAAGGTATACCAATTTGTAAGATAAGAAATAACTGTGATTATGCTAATCAAAATAAATTCTTCTGCTACGCCAAATGCAAAAGATGACGTTGTAATATTATCAAAATGAGATAATAGCCTTTTTGATAAGGTAGGAAATCTTTCAATTAAGTATCCCCTATTCTTACAGATCCACGATTGCATAAAAATTATTTCTTCAAAATCATGAAATATAAAAAGCATAGGAAACAGCCATACTATTACTTTCATATTATCCATCTTTATCCTCCCATAAAAGCCATTATATATGTTATTTCCATGTATTATTATAGACAAAAATTACATCATAGTGTGCTTATATGCTAATTATAACATTCAGCTAAATATATTGTTACTATAACAAATTATTATTTCCCGTATAGTTAATATTACATTTTACTGCGATTGTATGGCATTCATATTATTATATACCTATAAATTATCTATTTTTGATTAAATTTATATATTAATATTCTAATGTATGCCTTATATATTCTATTTATATTACAATTACCTTACTATTTGAGAGTTATATAATAATGGATGTATTAATTGTATAGATAATATATACAATTAATACATCCTAGTATCACTAAATAAAACAATTTGAAATTAGCTTTCTTATATTTCTAATTAATGTTTATTTTTCATCGTCGCTCTTAATTCTTTCTTACTATTTTAAAATATACTTAATTTGATTTCCAATTCCTACTTTTTCTATTATCTCGTTTTTTCATAAGACTGTTAAATAATTATATTTATCTTAAAGGGACATTTCTAAAATTTTATATACATCCTCGGCATTTAATGAAACATATGCATATTCTAAAGCACCATGTTCTACTGCAGCTTTTGCCATCTTTTCAAAGTTTGCTTTATCTATTCCAAGTTCAGTTAAAGTCATTGGAATACCACAAGCTTTAAAGAATTTTTCTGTTGCATCTATTGCTTCATTTGCAAGAGCAAATTTATCTTCTTTTTGTTCTAAATGCCATACGTTAACAGCATAGTCAACAAACTTATCAACTGTTACATCACTTAAGATATATCTCATCCAACTTGGAGTTAAAATTGCAAGACCTACTCCATGAGTTATATCATAAAATGCACTTAATTCATGTTCTATTGGATGACAAGTCCAAGCTCCAGCTTTCCCACTTCCTAAAAGTCCGTTAAGAGCCATTGAACTAGCCCACATTATATTTGCTCTAGCTTCATAATTCTTTGGTTCCTTTAAAGCAACAGGGCAATATTTTATACAAGTTTGCAACAAACCTTCCGCAAATTTATCTTGTACAAAAGCATCTGTAGTTTTATTAAAATATTGTTCAAATATGTGTGACATAATATCAGCACAACCTGCAGCTGTTTGAATTGCTGGCAATGTATACAAATATTCTGGATCTAAAATAGAAGTTTGAGGAATCATCTTAGGTGATCCTGTTCCAAGCTTTTCATTTGTATCCATCTTTGAAATAACAGCATTTCTATTCATTTCAGAACCAGTAGCTGCCATTGTTAAAACTGTCACTATTGGTAAAACCTCACCTATTTTAGCTGGATTTTTTACAAGGTCCCATGCATCTCCAGCATAATAATAACCTGCCCCTATAACCTTTGAGCAGTCTATTGTACTCCCTCCACCAACAGCTAAAATAACATCTACTTTATTTTTTCTGCAAAGTTCAACTCCACGTCTTACAGTTTCAATTCTTGGATTTGGTTCAATACCACTTAATTCAACAATATTAAAATCTTTCAATAGCTTTTGGATAGTATCATAGAGTCCATTCTTTTTTATACTTCCACCACCATATGCAAGTAATATATTTTTACCATATCTTTTTAAAACCTCTGGAAGCTTCTCTATTTGTCCCTTTCCAAAAAGCATCTCTGTATATGCATTAAATCTAAAATTCTCCATTTCTTTTCCTCCTCTTACACACGCAATTTATTGCGTTTATCTTTACAATTAAAAGTATACTCCTTAGAGTTAACTCAAGGTCAATAAAAATTTTTAATTTCTGGGCTAAAATGAAAAAGTAACTTCATGATTGCAATAGTAAATTCATCTTACAAGAAGTTAGTCTTGCACATAAATCTAGTTGAACTATTTTTATCATGCATTTGAGATGATTGATCCTGGTAGTGGCTTAACTATTTCCTAATTATCTAAATAGAACTATTGAAAAAAACCGTATATGCAGTTCTGCTGTTCGTCTTACCATTGACATTCTATTGCCGTTGTGTTATTTATATCATATCTTATAGCAGAATACTAAGTTCAAGAATTTAGTATTGCAAATAATAAGGTAGGCGGAATTTAGTCTTGCACAGAAAGTTCGGCTACCTATTTCTGATGCCCAAATATGCTTATAATGATAAAATAACTGCATTATTTGGCATTTAGCTAACTTATTTTATCATCTAAATTTGAATTTAGTGTTGCATTTTCAATGCCTTATCTAAATCACGAATTTAACTTTTCACTTAACGCAATAAAAATAATAAGCTTTGGCTACTTACAACTTAATATGTCTAACAAATTTTATAAAATCTTTTAAGGAGTAAATATAAATGTATGAATGGAATCATTGAAAATTTAAACATAGATGAATATAATTGCTCATTATATCTTCCACCAGACTACAATAAAAATAATGCTAATTATCCTGTAGTCTATGTAAATGGTGGAAGTAATATAGAAGAAATAATAAGCTCCATCGAACCCCATTTTAATATAGACTGCAATTCCTTTATTCTTTTAAACATAGAATCAAAAGATTGGAACAAGGATTTTTCTCCATGGCCTGCACCAGCCTTAGGAAAAAACATGGACGCTTTTAGTGGCAATGCCTCTGAATATCTTAATGTTCTTTTCAATATTATTAAACCTTTCATGGATAAGAACTATAAGACAAAAGCTGATTCTGAAAACACTATACTTATTGGCTATTCTCTAGCTGGCCTTGCTACTTTATACAGCCTTTATAAATTTGAAATCTTTGGTAAAATAGGCTGTCTTTCTGGTTCATTATGGTATGATAACTGGATTGAATTTATAACTTCAAATTCACCTCCAAATTCTAAGGCTAAAGTATATCTTTCTCTTGGCAATAATGAAGAGCGAAGTCGAAATAAACGTATGTCCATAGTTGGAGATAATACTAGAAAAACTTATGATATATTATCAGAACAACTTACGTCCAAAGAAAATGTATTATTAGAATGGAATAATGGAGGCCATTTTACAGAAATCACTCAACGATTCATTAAAGGCTTGTTATGGTTAATGCACCTTTAACGATTGTTCAATAAACTTAAATATTTCCTTTTGAGAACTATACTTTTTATATAATTTTTTCATACATGGAGTCTTTTGGAGAAGACATAAAGAAAAGCGTACTAATTTTAAGGAATTTAAAGCTTTTTACTTATACTAATCAGTACAATGACTTGCTTTATTAATTACAGTATTTTACATTTTTGTGCTAAATATATAAATAGTGCTATATTATACTTGTCAGTATAATATTAATTAATGGGGGTTTTATGATGAGAAAACATATAAAAAATTTTTTAACTTTAATGTTATCAATTACGCTACTAGCATTTGCTCCTTCAACCAAATCTTTTGCTGTAACTGATAACTCTGAAAATTCTAGTACAAGTTCATCTTCTTACAAATTAGATAATAATTATCCTATAGTAATGGTTCACGGGTTATTTGGATGGGGAAATGATGAACTTTTTGGAATAAATTATTGGGGAGGACATAACAGTTTAAAAGATCTGTTAACTGAAAAGGGATATACTGTATTTACTCCAACTATCGGTTCCATATCTAGTAACTGGGATAGAGCTTGTGAATTATATGCATATCTAAAAGGTGGTACAGTAGACTATGGCGAAGAACATTCAAACAAAGCTGGCCATTCGCGCTATGGAAGAACTTATCCTGGAGTTTATCCTGAACTAGGAACTGAAGGTAAAAATGGATTAAAAAAAATACATTTAATTGGTCACAGTATGGGTGGAGAGACAATAAGAGTATTAGCTCAATTATTAGAAAATGGTGATCCTAATGAAATAAAGCACAACACTACTGATATAAGTCCATTACTTGCAGGAAATCATCATTGGATTGAAAGCATTACCACAATAGCAACTCCTCATGATGGAAGTCAAGAGGATGAAAAAAAAGACACTTTAGAACCACATTATCATAAATTTTTCGCTGCTATAGCAGCAGCTACTGGAGTGACTCATTCTGATAATCCTTGCTTCGATTTTAGAATGGATCAATGGGGACTAAAAAAGCAATCCTATGAATCTTTTGATAGTTATGTCCATCGAGTGTTTAACAGTAATCTTTGGAAGCAAACTAAAGATTTAAGCATATGGGATTTATCACAAGAAGGTGCTAAAGAATTAAACAGCTGGGTTAAAGCACAAAGTGATATTTACTATTTCTCTATCTCTTGTTTAGACACACATGAAGATTCATTAACCAAACATCAAATTCCTAATATTAACATGGATCCTCTACTTTTAAAAAGTTCCATATTTATGGGACAATATACAACTACCACTGGAGCACAAGTTAAAGTGGACAGTAGTTGGTGGCCAAATGACGGCATAGTCAGTGTTATATCTGCTATAGCTCCTCATCAAGGATCTAAAGATAAAATTGTAAACTATGACCCAGACTCTACTCCTGAAAAAGGGGTGTGGAATTATATGGGAGTAATAGATGACGTAGATCATATTGAAGTAGTATCTCAAGATAACCCAATTTATAGGAAAGTTCTTCAAGACAAGTTTATAGATTTAGCTAAAATGCTAAACCAACTTCCATCTTAATTAATTCAAAATAATATATTTTGATTAATAATTATATATAATAATTTTCTATTACAATTAAAAAGACTGCAACCTAGTCACTTGAAAAGTTGCGGTCCTATGCTTAGTACTCTCAGCAAGTAAAATATCACTTGTCTCATAATGTGATATAATATAAATAAGAAAAAGTTAGTGCTGGTAACACTAACTTTCCCTAGAACGTTTTTTAGGTTTAGGGCTATTAGATTTATATAATACTTACAGAATTATGAACGCTTAATCTTGGTCTGATGGGGCGTTCTTTTCTGTTGTCTTAAAATTTATTTTAAAACCTTTTTTGTTAACTCCGAGATTAAACTCGCAGCTCTTTGAATTACTTCTTAGTGCTCTATTAAAAAATAGTTTCCATATTGCAATCATCTTGCAAAAATGTTAAAATAGTTTCCATAAAGAAACTACTTTTATAAATATCAAGGAGATACTTACTTTATGAACAAACAATTATATACTTCTAAATTAGAAGAGGGATTATCGAGGCTTCAATGTGAACTTGTTGCCGAAAGGAATACGATAAATACAGAGAATATTTCTTGGTTTCAATATGATTTATTAGAATCCTTATATCACACAAATGGAAGTCGCCCTGCAGAATTAAGTATTAACTTAGGTGTTTCACGTTCTAAAATATCTAAGGGATTAAAAGCTCTTAAAGATATGGGATATGTAAAACAAGAAAAAAGCGATTACGATGCAAGGACACTATGGACAATATTAACAGATAAAGGTTTCAAGTTTTTAAAAGAAATAAAAAAAGGTCATGAACATTTAGCTGAAATTGCATCCTCTGCCTTAACTCCAAGTGAACAAAAACTTTTTGCTGAGCTATGCCTAAAAGTGAGCAGTGTTTTTGAAGAGAGAAGGCGCTAATATGTCAAAAGAAATGATTGAAATCTTCCATGCAAATGAAAATAATCTTAAGGATATATCTATAAATATACCTAAGAAGAAAATCACAATAATTACAGGTTTATCTGGTTCAGGAAAGTCTTCTCTAATCTTCGATACCTTAGCTGCTGAATCTCAAAGGATGTTAAATGATACATATTCCACTTATGTTCAACAATTATTACCTCACTATGGCAGACCTAATGTTGAAAAAATCAACAATCTTCCTGTTTCTATAATTATAGACCAGAAGAAAATAGGTGGAAATGCACGTTCAACAGTTGGTACCGTCACTGATATATATACCTTATTGCGTCTTCTATTCTCTAGAATAGGGAAACCTTTTGTTGGCTACTCAATGAATTTTTCTTTTAATAATACAAATGGTATGTGTACTCATTGCCAAGGATTAGGAGTAATTAAAGATATTGATATTCATAAATTAATAGACTTTAATAAAAGCTTAAATGATGGTGCTATTAAGTTTCCAACATTTCAACCCGGAGGATGGAGATTAAGCCGTTATACAGAGTCTGGTTATTTTGATATTGAAAAACCAATTAAAGATTACTCAGATTTAGAACTTAATACTCTACTTTATGAAGAAGAAAAAGCTCCTGATAATCCCACAAGTAATTGGCATAAGACAGCAAAATATATTGGCCTTATTCCAAGAATCAGAAGCTCATTTTTAGAAAAAGATCAAAAGCAATATAAAAAAGAACTTGAGCAGCTTGTTGATGAACAAATCTGTCCTCATTGTAATGGAAAACGTCTTAATGATACTACTTTATCCTGCAAAATCAATGAAAAGTCAATTGGTGATTGTACTGATATGTCAATAAGTGAATTGAAGTCTTTTCTTCAATTAGTCCATGATCAAAAAGTTCAAACAGTTATTGATGATATTCTCAAGCGTTTACGCACATTAGAAGAAGTGGGATTAAATTATCTTACATTGAATCGTACAACTAATACTTTATCTGGTGGTGAATCTCAACGAATTAAAATGTCAAAACATTTAAACAGCAGTCTGAGTGATGTCCTCTATATATTCGATGAACCTAGCATTGGATTACATCCTCATGATATAACTGGTATAAATAAGATATTCAAAGGGCTTAAAGAAAAAGGAAATACAGTTATAATTGTGGAACATGATCCTGATGTAATAAATATAGCAGATCACATTATTGACATGGGGCCTGAATCAGGAATTAAAGGTGGAGAAATTACTTTTGAAGGTACATATAAGCAGCTCTTAAATAGTGATACTACCACTGGAAATGCTTTATCTAATAAACATGATATAATTACAAAGAATAAGGAGTTTCACGAATTCTACGAGCTTAATAATTCAAATATGTTTAATTTGAAAAATATCTCTATAAAAATACCTAGAAATGCCTTAACAGTTGTAACTGGAGTAGCAGGTTCAGGTAAAAGTACATTAATCACACGTCTTTTCCGTAACAAGTATCCAAGCAGTATACTTTTAAACCAAAAAAAAATCCATACCACTTCTAGGTCAATACTCGCAACTTACATAGGCTTCTTTGATAAAATTAGAACCATCTTTGGTAAAGCAAATAGTAAGTCCCCTTCATTATTTAGCTTTATTGGAGACGGTGCATGTCCTTTGTGTAAAGGGAAAGGTATACTAAAAACAGATTTAGCTTTTATGGATGATGTTGAAGAAACTTGCGAACTATGTAATGGAACCAAATACAAACAGGAAATATTAAATTATAAGTACAATTCATACACAATAAGTGATATCCTTGACCTCTCTGTTGATGACGCTATGGAAGTCTTTATTGACAAAGAGCTAAAGAAAATATTGTATACTATTTCTGAAGTAAATCTAGGGTATATTAAACTTGGTCAATCTCTTGACACCATGTCAGGTGGAGAACTTCAAAGATTAAAAATTGCTATAACGCTTTTAAGTAATACTGGTGAAATTTACATATTAGATGAACCAAGCACAGGATTACATGAGTCAGATATAAAAAAATTGATAAAGTTATTTAGTAAATTAATTAATAAAGGAAAAACAGTTATAATATTAGAACATAATTTAAGTATAATGTGCCAAGCTGATTGGATTATTGATTTAGGTCCACTAGGAGGCTTTAATGGAGGAGAACTAGTATATATGGGATATCCTAGTGGCATTACAAAATGTTCTTCATCTTTTACAGGAAAAAGATTATTAGAATATATATCTTAAAATATATATTAATAGAATTGCTTTCTCTTTCCATCTTTGTGATTCCATGAATTCTACTGTCCTCATATATGAAGATAGTCTGCCAATTTTAGCATAATAACATGGTCATCAAATTTTAATTGATATTATATAATAGTTAAACCTTTATTATTATATATTTTGCAAATATCACATTCTTTGATTTAATTAAAATTTATTAGTGGCAATTTCCAAATTCCCGTGAAGCAATTCTAAATTTTGTTGGAGTCATACCTATTTTTGCAGTAAATTGTTTTATAAAATATGTATCATATTCAAAGCCAGTAGCACGTGCAATTTCATTTAAGCTCATATCTGTATGGGTTAGAAGACTCTCTGCAACTTTTAATCGATATGATAATAAATATCCCATCACTGTAGATCCGCATGAATCCTGAAACATTTTATTTAATGACACTCGATTCAAATGAACATATCTTGTTAAATCTTCTAAAGTTATTTTATCAGAATAATTTATATGTATATATTCTAACGCTAAGTTAACAGGTAATTTTCCGCTATGGTGGTTCAACTCTTCAAGTAAGCCAAAGATTTGTATTAAATACTTTTTTACTCTACACACCCAAAGAGAATCGCTCTGTGCATATACTTCAGTTCCCATAATAAAAAACCACTCATATAATTTTGGATAGACTTTCTCAATTGCAGCATATACACCAGTATTAATATTATCCTTTTTGAAAAGCGAAAGACCTCTCTTTATTTTTAGATTAGTTGAAAGATAGTCATTAGATTCTGAGAAATGAGCTGTATTAAAAAAATCAGGATGGAAACAAAATGATTGAGAAGCTACATTACACTTTTCAAGGACTTGTATTTGATCATTCGTAGATAAACAAAGAATACTTGGAGCCGCAATTTTTATGGAGCGGTCATTCAGTTGTAAATTCATGCTTCCACTCGTAATAAAAGTTATAGTTAAACGCTCCTTATAAGGGAGATTTACAAAATCTTCATTTGCAATAAATTCGATATATACATTTCTATTCTTGTGACGGTCTACTTGCGGCATAAATATTCCTCCATAAACAAATAGTATAGTTAAAAGCTTCATTTATCACATTGTATCATATTTTTTGAATGATAAACTATTATTAAGAACTAAAGAAAGTTATGGTCAAAAAAAACTGCACCATGACTTATATGAAAGGAGAATTATTATGTCTATTGAAAAATTCCATATCCAAGTATCTGATGAGGTACTTAATGATTTAAAATACAGATTGGAACATGTACGCTGGCCTGAGCAAATAGAAGGCTCAGATTGGGAACGAGGTACTGATATAAATTATTTAAAATCACTTGTTTCATATTGGAAGGACGAATTTGACTGGCGTGCACAAGAAAAGGAATTAAACCATTTTTCACATTTTCGCTGCAACGTGGATGGAATAGATGTTCACTTCATACACGAAAAAGGTAAAGGACCTAATCCAACACCAATTATCCTTACTCATGGATGGCCTGATAGTTTCATACGTTATCAAAAGATTATCCCACTTCTTACTGATCCTGCAAGTTATGGTGGTGATCCTAATGATTCTTTTGATGTAATTGTACCTTCACTACCTGGCTTTGGGTTTTCTAGTGCTTCAAAACATAGTGGCATGAATAATTATCGTGTTTCCGAGCTTTGGGCAAAACTAATGACTGAAAAGCTTGGCTATAGTAAATTTGCTGCTGCAGGTGGTGATATTGGTTCAGGGGTTACAAGATACTTGGCATTAAACCATCCAGAACTTCTAATAGGAATACATCTAACAGATATCGGCATTATTAGAAATCTTATGGTTTCTCAAAGTGAAGCAGAACTTTCAGAAGAAGAACTACAATATAAGAAAAATGCCTCTGAATGGATTTCAAATGAGGGAGGTTATATGTCTATTCAATCTACAAAACCTCAAACCATTGCCTACGGACTTTCTGACTCACCTGTGGGCTTGGCCGCATGGATTATAGAAAAATTTCGCAGCTGGAGTGATTGTAATGGTGATTTAAATAAGAACTTTAGTAAAGATGAACTTCTCACTAATATAATGATCTATTGGATCACAAATACCATAGGCTCATCAGCAAATGCATATTATGAAAATGTACATTCATTGCCACCAATGGGACATATAAACGTACCAACAGGCATAGCCCTTTTCCCAGCTGATGTATTGCTGCCACCTAAAAAATGGGCTATGAGCAATTTAAATGTCACTCGATGGACTACAATGCCCAAAGGTGGACATTTTACTTCTATGGAAGATCCTGAACCTCTCGCTAAGGAAATTCGAGCATTCTTCACACCTTATAGATCTAAAGAATAATAAACAATAATAGCTTTACTTTTATAAAGTCACAGATATAACACAATTGTTAAACAGAATTAAAAAAAGAAATGTCAAGCTACATTGAAATAACAAATTCCATACACATAGTTAATAATTTTTACAATTTAGTATCTATTTCCCTAAATTGATACCGAAATAGATATTATAGAAAAAGTGGGCGGTAAATAACCTATCATATTACCCGCTATTTACCGCTTGCCTTATACTTCTTCACACCATGATATACAAGTTATGAATCATAACTTCCGTAATAGCCCTAACCAATCCTTGATGCATTGTCAAGTCTGCTCGGCTGTCTTTGTCAAAGTATACCATAACATCTACAACTTCTGAATCATCTGCACTAAATATGATCTAACGTCCACCATATTTATGTGTATGCTTTTCCCCATTTTTAGTATAATTCAATACATAATTCTGCCCAATAATACTTCCATTATTTAATTAATATCTTGTGTTTATTTTACTTTAATTTACTTATTATCTTTTATTTGTGATAAGGTTCCCCCTTCATTATCCTAAACGCTTTTTTCTTTACTTATATAGGATTATTTAATCTATAATAAGTTTTTCAGTCAATTATATTATATTTGAATGCTTTTGTATGGTGTTTGTATTACCACATTCTTATGAGCCAATTAATTAAATTCAATATATACTTTAATATTCTTTTGTATTCTTTTTATATGGTCTTTATTCTACCTTCACCTTACAAGGCTTAACATAACATTAATTCTATGCATATGCTGTATATATTGTATTGCTTGTCTATATGATGTATACAATATTTTATCTAAAGTAAGTATATTTCTAAACACTCTCTTTATAATTAATATCTTAAACATTATTAAAATTACTTTTCTCTTCATAAGATATATTAAATTCGCGCTTATCCACACAAAATTAATAATAATTATTAATAATGAAATTATCAATGCTTTCATTATTAGGTCCGTCAGAATAGATTTAAGCATGATATTTCCCCCATAAGTAAAGTAATAATTTTTCAATTTATCACACCATATATTTCAAATATCACATTATTCAATTATAAACGAACACTATTTCCATAAATCACTACACAAAATATACACATTGTAATTCAAATTTGCCATTATTCTGACACAATAATTTACTATAATAAAATCATAAACTTGATAAAAACTTTTTTTCATAAATATTTACCCTATTAAATAATGAGTAACATTCATAATTCCCATTTATGATATGTTACTCTTTTTATTTTTGTAGCCACAACAGTCTAGCAATAGTAAATCAAAATAAGTTTTAGCCGCTATTTTACCGTATAACTCACCCATTTTTCTATCCACATAGTCAATATTAGGTATTATCATTGTTACACCTATTTTCCCTTTACTTATTTTCCTTATAAATTATCAATTAATTTCTGGATTTATGTCAATATATTAGAAATAAAAGTTTTAACTTTTTAAGATTCTTGATCTAACTATTAATCATATTTATAAAAATTATGCATTTAATGGATAATTATAAGAAATATTATCAATAATGTTTGTTCTATACTACAATATCATGGTCATTATTTGAAATTCCACTAATATATTAAATAAATTTCCTTAAAAAACAATATATAACAATATTTTAAAATAATCTGATAATTTGCCTCTAAAAGCTATATAAAAAAAATATCCTACAGTCTTGTCATTTGATAACGTTTTTTCTTCCTTATATTTACTTTTTTGTCTTAAAAGGTTGACTCTGTAAATTTTAGTGATAGCATATATTTAATAACATTAAAAATTTAATATTTCATATAGAATTTTTAATGTTATTAATTTTTAAATCATAAGGAGGATTAGTCATGATTAAAGACACGCTAGTTTCTATAACAAAAGATTTAAAATTAAAAACAAATGTTGAAAATGCCAATCTAAAGAACTACAAGGATGATTCTTCATGTTTCGGAGTTTTCGAAAATGTTGAAAATGCTATAAGCAATGCCGTACACGCACAAAAGATATTATCCCTTCATTATACAAAAGAACAAAGAGAAAAAATCATAACTGAGATAAGAAAGGCCGCATTAGAAAATAAAGAGATTCTAGCTACAATGATTCTTGAAGAAACACATATGGGAAGATATGAAGATAAAATATTAAAGCATGAATTAGTAGCTAAATACACTCCTGGGACAGAAGATTTAACTACTACTGCTTGGTCAGGAGATAACGGGCTTACAGTTGTAGAAATGTCTCCATATGGCGTTATAGGTGCAATAACTCCTTCTACGAATCCAACTGAAACTGTAATATGTAATAGTATAGGCATGATAGCTGCTGGAAATACTGTGGTATTTAACGGACATCCAGGCGCTAAAAAATGTGTTGCTTTTGCTGTCGAAATGATAAATAAAGCTATTATTTCATGTGGTGGTCCTGAGAATTTAGTAACAACTATAAAAAATCCAACTATGGACTCTCTAGATGCAATTATTAAGCACCCTTCAATAAAACTACTTTGCGGAACTGGAGGGCCAGGAATGGTAAAAACCCTCTTAAATTCTGGTAAGAAAGCTATAGGTGCTGGTGCTGGAAATCCACCAGTTATTGTAGATGATACTGCTGATATAGAAAAGGCTGGTAAGAGTATCATTGAAGGCTGTTCTTTTGATAATAATTTACCTTGTATTGCAGAAAAAGAAGTATTTGTTTTTGAGAACGTTGCAGATGATTTAATATCTAACATGCTAAAAAATAATGCTGTAATTATAAATGAAGATCAAGTATCAAAGTTAATAGATTTAGTATTACAAAAAAATAATGAAACTCAAGAATACTCTATAAATAAGAAATGGGTCGGAAAAGATGCAAAATTATTCTTAGATGAAATAGATGTTGAGTCTCCTTCAAGTGTTAAATGCATAATCTGCGAAGTAAGTGCAAGTCATCCATTTGTTATGACAGAACTCATGATGCCAATATTACCAATTGTAAGAGTTAAAGATATAGATGAAGCTATTGAATATGCAAAAATAGCAGAACAAAATAGAAAACATAGTGCCTATATTTATTCAAAAAATATAGACAACCTAAATAGGTTTGAAAGAGAAATCGATACTACTATCTTTGTAAAGAATGCTAAATCTTTTGCCGGTGTTGGTTATGAAGCAGAAGGCTTTACAACTTTCACTATTGCTGGATCCACTGGTGAAGGAATAACTTCTGCAAGAAATTTTACAAGACAAAGAAGATGTGTACTCGCCGGTTAATCTCTTGCTAAACTTATATATATATTTATTCATATAACTTTAATACGCAATGTTCCCACAAAATATTAAAAACTATTTAGAAGGGAGATATTAAAATGAATAAATTAATAAAATTAACAGATTTAAATCGGATTTTCAAAGATGGCATGACAATTATGGTTGGGGGTTTTTTAGATTGCGGAACTCCTGAAAACATCATAGATATGTTAGTTGATTTAAATATAAAAAATCTGACTATTATAAGCAATGATACAGCTTTTCCTGATAAAGGAATTGGAAAACTTATTGTAAATGGTCAAGTTTCTAAAGTAATTGCTTCACATATTGGAACTAATCCCGAAACTGGAAAAAAAATGAGCTCTGGTGAGCTTAAAGTTGAGCTTTCCCCACAAGGAACACTGATTGAAAGAATTCGTGCAGCTGGATCTGGCCTCGGAGGTGTATTAACTCCAACAGGGCTTGGTACTATCGTTGAAGAAGGTAAGAAAAAAGTCACTATCGATGGCAAAGAATATCTATTAGAACTTCCTTTATCTGCTGATGTTTCATTAATAAAAGGTAGCATTGTGGATGAATTTGGAAATACCTTCTATAGAGCTGCTACTAAAAATTTCAATCCATATATGGCAATGGCTGCAAAAACAGTTATAGTTGAAGCAGAAAATTTAGTAAAATGTGAAGATTTAAAAAGAGATGCCATAATGACTCCTGGCGTATTAGTAGATTATATCGTTAAGGAGGCGGCTTAATTGATTGTAGATAAAGTTTTAGCCAAAGAGATAATTGCCAAAAGGGTTGCGAAAGAACTAAAAAAAGGCCAACTCGTAAACCTTGGAATAGGACTTCCAACTTTAGTAGCAAATTATGTGCCGAAAGAAATGAACATTACTTTTGAATCAGAAAATGGCATGGTTGGTATGGCTCAAATGGCCTCATCAGGTGAAAATGATCCAGATATAATAAATGCTGGTGGGGAATATGTAACCTTATTACCTCAAGGTGCATTTTTTGATAGTTCAATGTCTTTCGCACTAATAAGAGGAGGACATGTTGATGTTGCTGTTCTTGGTGCTCTAGAAGTTGATGAAAAAGGTAATTTAGCTAACTGGATTGTTCCAAATAAAATTGTCCCAGGTATGGGAGGCGCTATGGATTTAGCAATAGGTGCCAAAAGAATAATAGTGGCAATGCAACATACCGGAAAAGGTAAACCTAAAATTGTAAAAAAATGCATTCTCCCACTTACTGCTAAAGCTCAGGTAGATTTAATTGTTACAGAGCTTTGTGTAATTGATGTAACAAATGATGGTTTACTTTTAAAAGAAATTCATAAAGATACAACTATTGATGAAATAAAATTTTTAACAGATGCAGATTTAATTATTCCAGATAACTTAAAAATTATGGATATCTGAATCATTCTATTTTAAATATATAACTTTAAAAATCTTATGTATTACAATCTAAGAAAAGAGGTTGATTATTTTATGTTAGAAAGTGAAGTATCTAAACAAATTACAACTCCACTTGCTGCTCCAGCGTTTCCTAGGGGACCATATAGATTTCATAATAGAGAATATCTAAACATTATTTATCGAACTGATTTAGATGCTCTTCGAAAAATAGTACCAGAGCCACTTGAATTAGATGGAGCATATGTTAGATTTGAGATGATGGCTATGCCTGATACAACTGGTCTAGGCTCATATACAGAATGTGGTCAAGCTATTCCAGTAAAATATAATGGGATTAAAGGTGACTACTTGCATATGATGTATCTAGATAATGAACCCGCTATTGCTGTTGGAAGAGAAAGTAGCGCTTATCCAAAAAAGCTTGGTTATCCAAAGCTATTTGTTGATTCAGACACTTTAGTTGGAACACTTAAGTATGGTACATTACCAGTAGCTACTGCAACAATGGGATACAAGCACGAGCCTCTAGATCTTAAAGAAGCTTATAATCAAATTGCAAGACCCAATTTTATGCTAAAAATCATCCAAGGTTATGATGGTAAGCCAAGAATTTGTGAACTAATATGTGCAGAAAATACTGATATAACTATTCACGGTGCTTGGACTGGAAGTGCACGTCTGCAATTATTTAGCCATGCACTAGCTCCTCTTGCTGATTTACCTGTATTAGAGATTGTATCAGCATCTCATATCCTAACAGATTTAACTCTTGGAACACCTAAGGTTGTACATGATTATCTTTCCCTTAAATAAAAATAATATAGAATAACCACTACAAAAGTAGTCGTTATTCTATATTATAAATCAAACTGTAAAACTTAGGTTTTATATTACCTAGCAATATTTCACTACTAGCATTAGATTAGTTAAAATACAAAGTGTCTGTGCATTGCGGAAGCATCCTTAATCTATCTTTTTCTCTCCTTCTTCATATATTAATAAAATTTTCAACATCTCATGTAATTTTTTTTTGCTTTGCATATTTAATTCCCAGAACTATCATTCTTAATATGTACATTATAATAATCCCCACGACATAAAACAAAAAAGGCTTAACCATTTCAGTTAAGCCATTCTTCATTATACATTGGTACTCCCAGCGGGATACCACCTATATATTTAACTATATTCATCTATATTGATTTATATTATTCTACATTCGATGTTCACTTAACTTAAGCACATTTCAATATTGATTTAATATGATCTAAATTTATCCTCATATTTGCAAAGTGTCCCCTTTGTGTCCCCTTTTTACTCTCCTATTTTAAAAGTAAGATAGTTGTTATTGCTTGTTTTATATGCTAATCGTCTTATCATTTGTTTTCCTCCTTAGTTTGGATAATTTGATTTTACTATATTACAATTTTTCGTTGTGATCCTGGGAATGAAATTGATCTTTACCAAAAATCATATTGAAATACTAAATACAAATGATAACAATAGGAAAAAAGAGCAAATATGAAGTACACTTATTAAATGAAATGGCAAATGCTATCGAGTGTCATTATCTCAAAGCTGAAAGGGAATTAACTAACTTCTTGTATTCAATTGATGATAATCAATTGTTTAAAGCCTACATAAGTAATGGCTTATACTGTTGGCATAAAAGACTAGGTTAATATCATAAATTAAATAAAAACTCGTAGGTAGCTTAATTGTTACTTACGGGTTATTTTTCTGCTATTGAATAAATCTGGATCAACTACAATTCCATCTTGACACAACTTCACATAATCGTCGTTTTCCTCAGATACTTCATATCCAGCACTTTCTATTAATTCAATTTCTTTTTTAAAATCTTCAGTTGAAGTATTTTCTCTATATATTTCTATTGATTCCTTAATTATCATCTAAGCCCCACCTTTATATAAAAATCAAACTTTTCTTTTCATACTTATGTTTATGTATATATCTAAATTCCTGCTAACAATTATTACCTCATTAGAACTCCGTCCATATATTTCAATTGCCTTATATAGATTTGCCCTAGCTTTTCCCATGGCTTGGTTAAGCTTAAAAATAGCTTCATCATTTTTCAATTTAAATTCCCTCATTTTCCCCCGTATATTATCTCCTTATTTTTCTTAAATGCTTTAGGCTTATGCCATTCTATTGGTACATTTGCTATACACATACATTCAGAGCTATTATCCTTGAAAATACAATTACCACAACTGTCCTCATGGATTTCACAATATTTAACTAATAATTTATATATCATTATTGCTAATATATTTTTCATATCTACTACCCCACTTTTGCCACTTCTTTAAATCAAAATTACATTCCATTTTCAAAAATTTTCTTTCATACTTATGTTTATATATGTATCTAAATTTTGACTTGCAATTACCACCTCATTAGAACCCAAGCCATATATTTCAACAGCCTTGTATAAATCTGTCCTAGCTTTTTGTATAGCTTGGTTGAGCTCAGAAATAGCTTTATTATTTTTCAACTTTAATCCCCCCATTTTACTGATAACGGTGTAAAATAACTGTAGGTTACTATGAATTTCTTTCTTCCAAACACAAACTGGTGTTCGTTTCAAAGCAACAACAAATTTCATTTTCCGCTCTTAATACTATTGCTTATTTATTTTAAATGCCTACTGCCTGAATAAATTATATTGCCATCTCTAATATTTGTAAAATTAAAAAAAAACAAGTGAACTTGTCCAAGTTTACTTGTTTTTTGCTTGACTTTTTTCCTGCTTTTAATAACGATTTTTTCTATTTTTTTGTTGCTCCCGTATTGTTATTAATATGGGTCAGTTGTGTTTAAATGATACATGCTATTTTGCTTTACACTAGACACTGTGGTGTTTTTGCCAGTATTAGTATGTGTAGTTTTAGTTGAAGCAAATGCAACATTTGTTAGTAACATTGACGTTGCTATTACTGCTAATATAATTTTCTTCATAAAATCACCTCCCTGAAAAATAAAGTACATTCTACAATTTCTACCTTTTCTGCCTTTACAGTGTAACATAAAATTGAAATTTGCGATTGATTTTTCTTATTTCTATTTTTTTTTAAACCTGCTTAAGTTTATCAATTAATTCATTAGTAAAATATGTACTTTTCTCTTCATTTCGACCTTTATAATATTTTGAAATCCTTGCATAACTTAAGCAATAATTTATATTTAACACCTTTGCTTTATCTGCCATTAACATTAAATTTTCTTCTTCCTCTCTTTCTATATAAATCAACACTAATTCATCTATTATGTCTTTAATCAGATCTAGATTCTCTCTATCTTTTCCTTCACATATTTCGAGTGCTTGTAAGAGATATGTTTCTACATCTTCATTTACGTGTGTAAGCACTTTTGCTGCAAAGAATAGACTTTCATCAAGATATACATTCTTTTCATTATATATTAAAGATTCTTTTATACATTTTGCAGATTCTTTGTATTTTTTATTGTTTAAATACAACTCTGATAAATTTTTATAAGCAAGAGCTATAAAATCTTTATCGTTAATACTCAATATTTCAAAATATTCTTTTTCAGCTTCTTCAAATTCATTTTTCTCAGTTAGACAATTCGCATACATCATTTTTATTTTTAACAACATCGTTTTATCTTTTACATTTTTCTCTTTTAGTATTTTAAAATACTTTAAAGCGGTATCATACTCACCTAGCTTTTTATATGTCAGTCCTCTGTGATATAATATCATTATAGAAAGATTATCGTCCATTATGTGACTATTTAGTTTTTCTGCGTAGTCTAATTGTTGTAATGCTTTAATATAATTCTCAGTAAATATATAATTTCTAGAGTGATATATATAAAAAATGGCTTCTTCAAAATTATTTAGGGAATTAATACATATTTTTAATCCATTATCACACATTTTATCACTTTTAGTATACTGATATCGGTAGTAGTAAAAATCAGTAGCTAATTTATACAACTCTATTTTATTACTATCTGTAATAACATGCTCTCTAATTATATTTTCTGCTTTAAGCAACTTTTGTTCAAACAAATCTATTGTTTGAATTTCTTTTAATTCGCTGATAATGTTATTACTGAAAATATAATTTGCTTGCTCATCTTCATCTATCATTAATTCCCCTGGAGTAATTGTAGATATATTTATTTCTTTCTCTTTCGCAATTCTATTGAATTTTTTAGCAATTGCATTTGCTAGATTAACAGATATCTTTTGTTTATTGTTTTCAATTAAACTTATATTTTGTTTTGAACAAATTCCTTCTGCAAGTTCTTCCTGCGTCATGTGAAGCATTTTTCTTATTCTCTTTATTTTTTCTCCTTGTTTCATAATTTCATTATTAAACATTTAAGTTTTCTCCTCTCTCTTTAAAGAGATAACAAAAACTAAATACAAATTTTGCACATTATACAATTCATTTCTATTATTATAGACAAAATTATACGAAATGTATTATAATTACAGTGCTTGCAATAAGTTGTTAGCTCTCTTTAGACTCTGCAATGCTCGAGCTCTAATCAACCATTGCAGAGTTTATTTTTATCCTTTAATAATAATCCTAATTCTATATTACTAAAAATTAACTAAAAGCAAAATGCACTTTCATTCCTTTTTTTAGACGTTTTATTCTATTATTTATATATATAACGTAAATATTTAACATATATTTCTATATATAATATATTATACTAATTCAGATCAATATTCAATAAGTCTTAAATTAATCTTCGTGTTATATATACTTAAACAAAAATGTATGAAATAACAATCCCTTTGTTATTTTGTATATTCCGGTTCACACACCTAAAAGAGAAAATTAAATTATTAGAAAGTGCTGACTATGTATGAAGTATTTGAGCAACCTAATAATTATGTTAAGTTTTATCAAACTGGAATTGTAATAAATTCTGATTTACTAAATAATAAAAAATATATACAAAAAAATAAAACCCCATAAGTAAAACTTAGTTACCTACGGGATTATTCCATTATTTATTGTATATTAGTACTCCTAGCTGGATACCACCTATATGATCTTTCGCATTTATTCAAATACAATCAGATGTCTTAATATAGCTATTTTAATACATTTTAAAACATATTTATATATCTTAAATCTCTCTTAATTTTAATGTGATATTTACAATATGTCCCCTTTTTTATTCTCCTGCTTTAAAAGTAATCTTATTATTATTCTTTATATGACATGATAGTATTCCCCCCCCTATTTTATAGCGTATAAATCTATAATAGTTATACCAATTTCGATTACATCAAATTATCTGATCTAATTTACCATTAACATATGTGCTATCTGAGTCCGCTAATCAATTTTAAATTTATACATATTTCTTTTTTTCTTTCACCAATTTATTGCATATAATACTAATAAATAAATAAAATTGCAATCACATTATATCTAATAATTAGGATTACACACACTATCTATCCAATACACTATTTATTTGTCACAGCTTTCTTGTTTACATAATATTCAAAATATGTATAATTATAATTGTAATTGCAATTATAATATCTAATGTATAGGGGAGGAGATTTCTATGATGAAAAAAAATCTTATTATATTAATTACCACATTATCTCTTTTAACTACATCTGTACCTACATTTGCAAGTACTACTCAAAATCTAAATAATAATTCTACAAATTTATCTACAGTATCTAAATCTTCAGATGAAGAAAGCTTTTTAGAGAGTGATGCTGCCAAAGCACTACATGCTCGCAAACTAGACAAGCTACCTAAAGATGCAAAGGTATTAAAATTCAACACTTGGGATGAAGCATTGAACTTCGTAAAATCAACTAAAGCTAATTTGGATTCAAAATATACTAAAAACAATAGTTTAGCATTAAAAAGTGAAAGTCCAGACGATGAATTGGGCACAGATTATTACGGTGTTGGTTATGTTTCCTTTGGTTCTGGAAGTGGTACGGTTCCAAAAAAAGTTAATTGGGATGTTCCTGGTGCATCCTATCAAACAATATATTCTGAACACTACTTTGACTACAGTGACGGAGTAGTAACAAATTCTTCTAGAGGTTCACGTATTTCAGGAGTAGGTCTTTCTACTTGGACCAGCGATTATAGTGGATTAACACATCCTGAATCCAATGAATGGCACAGTATTATTAAAGGAACTTGGGGGTACTATGTATCTGTTTCAGGACACAATGTAGGTTTAAGTGCTACTTTAGGATTAATGGCTATATGTTCACACTCTTAAACTATTAGAATTATGAGAGTGATATGTGATATAATAGTTATATATCGCTCTTTTTGCATAAGGAGGAATTATGAAAAATCCATTTTTTTTTAAATTAACCCTTTTAATACAAATATTATTAACAATAGTTATACCAGCGGAAGCAACATCTAGCTCACTCATTATTAATTATAAGTATGGTTTACCATTTAGGTATTTAAATATTTATTCAAAAGAGAATGTAGATTCTCAACTAATTAATATATTATTTAAAGGTAATAATGGTATAAACATAGATATACTTTATTTAATAATCAATATCGTACTTACTTATTTATTTTTATATTTAATAAATTTTATAATTCAAAAACTGAACTTTAAAAGCACGAAATAACCATGATTATTTCGTGTTTTTAATTTTCTATTTCATAAAACCATGATCCCAATATATTTTTTAACTCTTGGCACTTGCTTAATGGTATGTATTGTGTTTCTATCCATACGCTTTTTGATTATCTGTAGGCGGTTCTATTGGGATATTTGGATCGATCGCATTTGCGAACCTATAAGCTAATTGATCCCATGAGTATTTATTATATATTTCGATATCTGTTTGGCTATCGCAAAAACAAATCTCAAAAATTACATTCGGGGGTTGAATATGGTTCATTTCGTAAAGGCTCTCGTATTTAACGCCCCTATTAATGAATAATGATCCAAAATTATTACAAAGGTTTAAGGCGTACTTATACGCCCCACTATTTGCTGAACTGACTAACGCCTCTACGCCGTGCCCTTGTCCGTTACTTGCGTTCATATGGAGGCTAACGAATAAATCAACGTTCGCCCCGTTCGACTTGTTCGCCCCCTCTGAAAGTTCAGCACCCGCAGTCAATCCATTCGAGTTGCATTCAATCACGGTATGACCGTATTTTTCTAATACGTTTTTAACTGCGGTATAATATTTTTTCATTTCCTCTTAAGTAAAATTACTAATATCGATATACAAAATTTTTATAATAGCCTCATAAATGGCGGACAAAAACCATCAAGTGCAAAAAAAATTATGGAAACTTTGAGTAATTGCCTTAGATATGCACAAAAAAATAAATTAATATTTTATCTACCAACTGATATTGAGCGGGTATCAATCGAAAAACCTAAAGTTGAATTTTGGCATAAAAATGAGGTTGATTTTTTCTTAAATGAGATTAAGAACGATTATTTATACTTTCCAACCCTTGTGGATCTTTTAACGGGTTTAAGAATTGGAGAACTATGTGGATTGCGTTGGTGTGATATTGATTTAGAAAACGGGATCTTAACTGTTAGAAATCAAGTAATAAACGATAAAAAAAATAAATCTTTAATATTTACAGATAAATTAAAAACTAATCCTAGTTATAGAAAACTTACCTTACCCGATATATTAATCACTAAATTGAAAAAAATTAAAGGAAAATCACTAGATACTGATTTTGTTATTTTAAGTCGTGAAGGTGAAATGTGTAACCCCCGTAATTTATCAATGGAGTTTACTAGATCAGTTTCAAAATATAAACTGTCGGTCGAAGAACTTAGCCAAGCAGATCCAAGCGCCGATATAAATAAT
Source organism: Clostridium saccharoperbutylacetonicum N1-4(HMT) (assembly GCF_000340885.1). NCBI lineage: Bacteria > Bacillati > Bacillota > Clostridia > Eubacteriales > Clostridiaceae > Clostridium > Clostridium saccharoperbutylacetonicum. The sequence goes on from NC_020291.1 coordinate 6,386,899, forward strand.
TATATGCAACTACCACAACTTTCTTTCCATGCCCTTAGACATACCCACGCAACATTATTAATTTTTAAAGGTGAAAATATCAAAGTTGTTTCAGAAAGATTGGGGCATAAAAGTATTACTGAAACTTTAGATACTTATACTCATATAATGCTAGATATGAAAAATAATACTGCTAATTTATTAAATGATATGTTTGTGGATACGATCCCCGATTAATCCCTATTTATTTTTTTCGAAAAATAATCCCCAAATAATCCCCTTAGTACAAAACGAAAACGGCTCAACCTGCATGGTTAAGCCGTTTTTCATGTGATTAAATACTCCCAGCGGGAGAAATTTTATATGTTAATATATATTTCACTATGTTTGCTAATGTTATGCAATATGCTTATATTACTAGGTTTATTGAACTTTATATATTTTGTAAAATTATTTAATTTTGTCTTTTGAATTGGAGAATGGTCACCTCTTGGTCATCTTATGGGTTATCATGTCTTTCTCCACTTTTACGTTCCATTTCCATCAATGTCATAACTCTATTTAAGAATTTTTCTTTTAATTTCCTATGCTCATCTTCAGTTGAAAAGAACAAACCACCATACTCTTTTATAAATGATTTCAGTATTATATATTCAATGTTTGGTATTAACATCTTTAATTCATAGCTATCTGTGTTTTCACCAACATCGGTTATTTTTATATTAGTTATATTAAATCTTAAATTTTAGAACTATTTCATTAAGCTTTTGAGCAAGTTCTGCTTGACTTTGTGCCGTTAGTGCTATCTGCTCTATTGCATGTGTAGTTTCATCAATGCTTTCCTTTATTGTTACTGCTTGTTCGCTTGACTGTTGAGCTGTTTGTGCCATATTTTGCACCGCATCACTCACTTGCCCTACTGTTGCTGTAACTTCTTCCGACATAGTTGCAATCTCTTCTGAGATTGTACTTATAAAATCAGCATCATTATAATATTGTTCACCTGTTTTTTCATGAGTTAAAAATTGCTCTTGTACATTTTTATCAATGAATTCCAGTATATCACTTCCAGTATCAATACTATTATCAAATGCTTTATGAACTTTAATAATAGTTTCCTGAATATTTTGTACTGCTTCTGAAGATTGTTCGGCAAGTGTCCTAACCTCATCGGCTACAACAGCAAATCCTTTTCCCTGTTCTCCTGCTCTTGCTGCTTCTATAGCTGCATTAAGAGCAAGTAAATTAGTTTGTTCTGCTATGCCTGCTATTGTATCCGCCATAACTTTGATATTACTAACAACTTTACCATCTTCAATGGCTTTTGCCATTTTTTCTTGTTTTTCAGCAAATACTTTTTTTGATTCTTCCATAGCTTTTTGACTGATATTTTTAACTTCTCTTGCTCTTTCTTTAGATACATTTGAACTACTACTTCCATCCATAGCCTTTTGTGAAAGTATATTTATACTTGAGTCTACTTCTTGAATTGATGCACTTATTTCTTCTGTTCCAGCACTTGATTCTTGCATATTACTTGCTATATTGTTCACAGCTTCATCTATACTTATTGCTTTAGATGATAATTCTTCTACTGTTGCTGATAATTCTTCTGAAGAAGAACTCATATTTTGAGAATTTTCAACAATCATTTTAACAAGCTCTTTTATATTATCCTGGGCTTTAAATAAATACGCTCCTGTCTTTCCAAATTCGTCGCCTCTTGTAACCTTAAATTCATATGACAGATCATAGTTTGCAAGTTTTTCTCCAAATAATCTAATTATTTGGAGCGGCTTATCTATATCATTTGATAATATTAATCCTATTAGAATTGCTAATATTAATCCAACAATGCTTATTACTATCATGATTGTTCTTGATGATGTATGTATTAAATTAATATTATCATTTGCTAATTTTGCATCATTTAAATTTGCTTCTATAAGTTTACTTATACTATTAAACATTTCCTCACTAACATTAGATATCTGTAAATATTGTTTTTCTGCTTCACTAAACTTCTCCTCATCTACTAGATTAATCACATTTTCTCTTAGTAATATATATTGCTTTAATTTTGTATTAAATATTTCATATATGTTTTTTTCCTCACTACTCATAGAAAAACTTTCAAATTCACTTATGTATCTATTATTTTCCTCTTTATTTTCTTCAATGTCTTTTTCCAGTTGAGACCTTTTAGATGAATCTTGCACATATACCAATTGCAACATGTCACTCTTAATTTCTGATAAATTTTCTTTCATATCAGTTAATATGTATACAACCCTAAGATTTCGATTATATATTTTCTCTGCATTTTCTCCTACATTATCAAGTGATTTTATGCCTATAGTTCCTACAATCCCTACTAGTAATGCTACAATTAAAAACGCTCCAATCAATTTTACTTTTACCCTTATTTTTTTTAGTAATCCCATCAATTATTCCTTCTTTCTAGATTCTATTTATAATTTTTCATAAATCTAATATTATTAATAAAAGCATGGCTTTAGCTACACTCTCTTTAATATATTTTATTCACACAATTAACTAAACAATATAGATATTTTGTATAGTAAATTTGCTACCAAACTAATACTTATTCCAACTAATTTAATTAAAATATATTATTTTAATTAAATAATTGTATTATTTTGATATTTAATACATCATTTTAAAGATTTTTATACAATATTTTAATAATTTGTAATATATGTTATAATATAATTATACAAAATATCTATAATGTCTAATTACCATCATTTATATGATTTATCATTAATCTTTTTTTAATAAAAAAATCTCATTTAGTCACAAACTTTTCCCTAAATGAAATTTTATATTAATTCTCTTAAAATATCTCTATATGAATCTTGTAAGGCAATAAATTGACCACCAATAAAAAATCCTAAATAAACAAATAATAAATTAATATAAAATAAATCCATAATAGTCTTAAATAGAAAAGGCACTAACTTAGTATATAAATCTAGGTTAGTGCCTTAAATGTTATATTAACATTTAAGTATTATAATAAAAAACACCTATATTTCTATATATGCTCTATATAATCTGTAATTTAAAACATATTAATAAATTATAAGAAATTCATTTGCTAAAGATTTTTCAATAATAAATTAATAAAAATGACCTCTTTCAGAAAATAAGTGAAAAAGATAAGGTGTGGTACTATCTGCAACGCCTTATCTTTTCACTTATATTGTAAATTCAACTATAGATTACATTTCAATTAATTATAATTAGCCATAAGTACAGTTTAATTATTATTTAAAGACAGTAATATAAAACTACAAAACACCAATATCCTTGCACTTCTAAACAAAAAATAATAAATTAAATAAGAATATCAAATATAAAAGATCTTACTTGGATTTAATCACTAAGTACATATTCTTTATACTTCTAATTTCACTTATGTTCTTGTAAATGTCTTTTTATAAAAACTTAATCTAGATACGTTAATCTATTCTCAGCTATGATTATAAACCGCTTTGTTTCCTTTTTTTCTTTTAAATATTCTCTATCTTAATCTATAATCTTAAACAAATTAATTTAAATAACAAATCTATAGCAGCATTAGACGAATAATTGCTGACTTAACAACAAATTCTAAATGATTATCTTCAAAATGCTTTAAATTAATCTTTACTACTTTCCAGCACAATCATGCCACTATATTTAATTAATTTGTTATTTATATACTCAGTATACAATAGATAATGCCTTAAATTCACAATATTCTTTAGCTTCATTTTAGATCTTAAAGCACAATAGAATACGTTTCTTTCGACTGTCTATTTCTTTTTAATCTTAAAAACAATACAAATAAATTAATTAATAATTAATGATCTTCATTACTTAATAACTACGAAATCTTTATATTTTAAATACTAAGACTAACTCTCTTTAATATTTACACTATTTTGAATACTATCAAAAGTAAATCAAATAAATATAACCTAACTTATTTGGTTTTAATTTGTTATAGCATGATTATAAATCAATTATAATTGCTGCAAGATCACATTTTTAACAAACATTAAATACATAATAAATTATATAAGTATTCTTTATTCAAAGTTAATTAAATTTGCAACTTTAAGTATTCCTTACTCATACTTAAAGCGAAATATAAAATTATAATTATAAGTATCTAGTTTTAATTTAAATTAATTTGTTATAATTATTCGAATGTTGGCTATACTATAAGTAAGAAAAGCTTAGCACTCCTAATACCAAGCTTTTCAACGGATAGATTTAGAATGCTTTTAACTTTAATATAATTAGTAATTGTAATGGGAAATGGCACTTACATTTTCATATATAACGTGTCTTTTTCCATCCTATCCAAACCTATATTAATACGTATATTAAAATTATTCTTTATAATCTCAAGATTTAAATCGAACCTTTTTAAGTTGAAATTTAATACATTATTAATTAATATCATTAGAATAACTGCTCCAATATCATTAATAGTCATATAAAAATCATCTCCTTAACTTTTGTTTCAACCGCTAAGGTAAAAGTATTCCAATATTATAAAATTAGTTATTAAATCTATCCTAGTTATATGATGCCCAATTTTTATATAATTAAATCTTTAAATATTATTTTTTTCTACCTTCTTCATAAATCAATAAAATTTTTAGTGTTTCATGCAGTTCTTTCAACTTTACTTTTTTACTTTTGGGAATTTCCAAACTAATTAAATAAGTTGTAACTCCACATATAATTATCAATATTAAAAAAATAGCTATATTTTTAATTTGTCCATTTAATTTATCTAATAGGTTTCCTGCACCAAATGCAGCACCAAATATTCCGACAACTGAAGTTACCAACTTTATATAGTTATTAATTTCTCCGTAATTTATTTTATACAATCCTCCTGATGTATCCTTAATTAATCTTTCTATTACAGAAACTGTATTTATATTTTCTTCTTCTAGAACCTCCATTAATACTCTAGCATGCCTTTTATAAACTTCTATTTTAAATTTGTCAAAGTAAATACTTATCATTGGTGGACCAATCATAAGTAATGCTCCTATTACAAACTTCCAAGGATTGTTCAGTAAAATACCAGCACCATAAAGTACTGCTCCAATAACTATAGACGTAAAATATCCTACAAATTCTGCTTTTTTCTTAAAACTTAACTCTTTAAATTTCTTTTTGTTATTTATATTTTTATATTTTTCATTATATTTTAGCTCATACTTATCATAAATAGCAATTATCCAGCCTTTATACTTCATTCTAATATATCCCTTCTAACTTATATTATTAAATATTTTTATTCTCTAATTTCTATTGGTATACACTTACTAAACTGTAGATTCCTCAAATTTCCACCAATTAAATTATCTATTTTTACTTTTGCTTTAAGTTCACATATTTCGGTTCTATCACTAAAATTTTCATTTCTAGCTTGTTCAATACTTTTACAAAAAAACATTCCATAGTTTATATTGCTCTGAATTTCCTGATTGATAATATATTCAATTCTGTCTTTATTCCAAAAGCTGAAATATCTATTATCAATTTTTTCTACTACTTTATACACTATTAATTCTATATTATCATAAGAAAGATTCACTTCTGGAATCGCACCTGCTTCTTTTTCCCACAATATATCTATTATTCTATGTTCCTTGACTACCAAATAATAGTTTTGATAACTACTACTATTTTTAAAGCGAAGTTTCTTTTTATATATTCTAAAGTTCTCATCATTCATATATTCTAAAGCAGTCATACAATCTACATCCCCTTTATATAAATTAATAAAGATTTGATAATAAAAAAAATATTAAATTTAATCCTATAATATTAAGAATAGACATTGCTAATTATTAAGATTTCCTATTTTTCTGGTGCTCTATACCCTGCTACTTCTGCTTCTTCAACAGTTTTAAACCATCGTACAACTTTTTTAGTTCTGTCGTAGTATGTACTTCCTGGTATATGATATATATGTTTTTCACTTCCCTTTATAAGTCCATTACCATTTGAATCTACATATTGTTTACCACCAGAAGTTGTATTTGAATTAGTATTAGTATTTGTGTTTAAATTATCTGAACTCTTTTCTTGCATTGCTCCATTAGATGATAAATAATATCCATCTACTGTTGTATTAGATGCCATGGCACCATCAGAATTTAAATAATACCACTTCCCATTGCTTTGAATCCATCCAGTTTGCATTACCCCTAAGTTATCAAGATAGTAATCTTTACCACTATCTTTAACCCATCCTTTTTGCATTGCACCTAAAGAATTTAAATAATAATTTTTATTATTATCCCTTAACCATCCTGTTTTAGGAGCACCATTATCATAATAATACCAATTTCCCTTTTCTTGTACCCATCCCGATTTTTTTGCTTCTTTTGTTGATTCGGCTGTATCGCTTTTCTTTTCTGTATCTTTACTTGTAACAGTCTGGGCTTTATTATCTACCGTTGCTGTAGTAGGCTTAGAAGAATTGTTCTGATTAAATATTCCTACTAATATTAATAATATAATTGTTGCTGTTCCAAAATATTTAAAGACATTTTTCCTAGTTCTATATTTTTCTTGTTTCCAAAATATGATTTTTTGAGGCTTAATAAGCCCTGCAATAAAGCAAATTAAACTCAATAAAAATAAAAATGTTGTCATTATTATTCCCCCCTTAATTCTAATAATTAATTAATTTCTACACGTTTCTCAAAATACCTCTAAAATGTAAAAAAATATAAGGTATTGAATTAATTCCAATACCTTAAAGATCATCTATGACATTTATTATTTTAACATTTACATACTTCATAAACTTCATGAACCTCATTTTAGGCATAATAAAAGAACCCTATTTCTAGAGTTCTTAAGAGTTTTACCATACTATATTATCTTTTTTTCGCAAATAAAGTTATGATTATTTGTCTTTAATCCATTTAAACATATATAATAGTATAACATCTTTATTGCTATCAAGAATTTTACTATTTTTCACTTTCTAATTCCGCTATTATCTTATTAAATCTATTTATTAGTTTTCCCTTTAGCTCTTCTTCTCTCTCTTCACTACCAAACCACCAATCACTATATTCTCTACAAAATGCTTTATATATTGTATTTTCATCTTCTGTATATTGTATATCTAAAATTCTACACATAATACCATTACTAAGGTCTTTACTTAAAATAGAATATAGTCCACTCATTCTTTCATTAAATAATTGTAATACTGTACTTATCGTATGCTCCTTATTAGGCATCATTATTGATATCGTTACCCCATCTTTAATATGTGATCCTTTTGATTTATCTTCTTTTAAAACAATTTTGACGTTATTATTCTTTAAATTATCTCCTTCAATACTATACCAATAACATTTTATATCATATTCTTTTAAAATATCCCCACATTTATCCAATTGTGTATCTAATGCTTCATCTTTCTTACATCTCCATTTTGGGTGAATATTATTGTATATCGAATTATCGAAATAAAATTCACTCTCATCCTTATTTGACAATGATCTGGCATTATAAATTATAGTCAACATATAACTCTTGCTAGCCTTGAATTTATCTTTTTTCAATTCAATAAATTCTCTAAACGCTTCTTGTACCCTAATATCAAAAATATGAGTATTTTTAATAATTAACTGCATGAAATTTCTCAACTCCTAACAAGTTTAGATTTAATATTATGATTCAAAAAGAGAGTGTTTACTAAATAGCACACACTCCCTTAAAACTAACTTATTGATTTTTCTTTCATATGAGTAAACTCATGTATTCTGTCTTTTACATTTTTTATCTCATCATCTCTATTGAACATAACTTCTATGCTTTGATGATCCTTCATAATTATGGTATTAAGTTCATCTTTAATATTAAATTCATAGAAGAATGTTACTTCAACAGCATCCTCGTTTACACATTGCATTTCTGCTATGAGACCATTAGAACCTTTATAGTACTTTACATAATTGTAATTATCTAACTTTGCATTTTCTAAAAGATTATATGGTGTAATTATAGGTGAATGCAATAATGCATATAACTTATCAATATATTTTTCCATAGCGCATACCTCTCTTTATAAAATTCAAATTATATTATCTTCATTTTATCTTAAATTCATAAAACTTTCTATTACTTTTTCTACATACTCTACTACTTCATCCAATTTTTCATTTGCAATATCATAGTCTGATAGCTTCCATTCACTCTTTGGTATTCCCATTGTATTTTTTAAATATGTCTCAAAATATACTGCTAACATTCCACCATTATTCTTTATTCTATTTGAAATCCATCTATACTTATTTGTAAATAATCTGCAATTTTTTAACTCTACTCCATTTTTATCTATGCTATTTTTTGCAATTATTGATGGAACAATATCTTCTTTTATTCTGCTATCAATATCTTTTCTTTTCCTAGAGAAATATTGATCAGGTCTCTTTATATTATTATTTATACCTTCAGTTGTATTTAATATTTGTATAGCTCTTTCTCGTTCTACTTTTAGTATTTCTTGTATTCCCTTTATCTTTTCTTCTCTTATTTTCTCTTCTTCTCTATTACGTCTTATAATCTCTGTATCAACAAAATCAACTCTAGTTGTCGCACCTTGCCCATCTTCTGATGCTATACCAATATCAACCTCATCAACCTCATCTTTATTTGATGATGTTCTTTCTATTGTTTCTTGCAATTCGTCTTCTTCTCTTATTTTCTTAATTATTTCACTTTCTTCTACTTCGATTTTATATTTTTGCCACATATCTTCTAATCCTAAGTGTTTATGGGATATTATATCTCCAATATTATCTGACGCTCTTGTGGCATTATCATCATTAATTCTTCTTAATATTCTTCCTACAAATTGCTCATATGGAAGTGAATTTCTGAATGGTCTAAATATTGCGGCTACACTTAAATACGGATGATCGTATCCTTCACCTAACATTGCAACATTTATTACAACCTTAACTCTATTATTATTAATATCACTTTTGGCCTTTTCAATTTCCTCATTAGATAATTTACTATGAATTATAGTTGCCTCGTATTCATACTCTTCATATAGTTTTTTAATTTGCTTTGCATGCTCAATTCCACAAGCAACCGCTATTATTTTGTGTGGTATTGGATTATTATCTTTCAATTTTTCTTCTAATAATTTAATACTTTCCTCTACTACTTTTTTTGAACATTCAATAGAATATGCAACTGATCTACTTACATAATCCTCATCTTTAATTCCTTGCTCTAATAACTCCTCTACAGTATATTTCTTCGAAGTATCTTCCCCTACTGTAAGATATAGTTTCTCTGGGATATAACTATTATTTCTAAGGCTTTTCACATAATTGTTAGCCATTGCTTGACTTAATTTATACCTGTAAACCAGCTCTCCTGCAATTTCTTTATTATCGCTTCTTAACGGTGTTGCAGTAAGCTTTACAACTTTTGCGCTACTAAAATGTTGTATAGTTTCAACCCATGAATTAGCAGTTGAATGATGTGCTTCATCAATAATTATCATATCAAAATAATTGTTTGGCAAAAAATTCAATGGCGATGAATCCAATCTTCCCTGCAATTTCTGTATATTTAATACAACCATATTTGATAAATCCAAGACTTCTCTAGATGTTTTTGTTCCTTCATATTCTGATAGTGCTGGCAAATTATCTATATCTTTAAATACCTTCCTTTTTAACCAAAAATTATTCGGATTATCAGGATTAAGAGAATCTACCACTTCATCCTTTATCATTAATTGTGGAGTAATTATTAAAACTCTTCCTTTGGAAATACCATATGGTAATATTCCCATTAGCCCTGTTTTACCTACACCAGTAGGAAGTATTAATATCGCATGTGATTCCTTTCTTCTAATATTAAAATGCTCATAGACTCTATAGTATGCAATTATTTGCGGCTCCCTTAATTCTTCATTAGTATCAATGTTAGGTTCACTAACAACAAAATAGTCTTCAACTCCCATAATTACCTCCTGAAACATATCATTTTACCTATTATTGTTAATTATATTACAAATAGTTGCAATAGTCATTATCGTAATAATTATTTTCAATTATCTTCTTTTTATTTGAGCCTATATTTTTATTATTAAAATTTATAATTATAATATAAAGTAAAAGGAGGAATTTCTATGTATAAAAATTTAGAGCCTTTGGATTGTTACGGGGAAGAAACTAGAAAATCCATAGTTCGTGACTACAATATTAAATTATTAATATATGCGAAATTATTAAATGGGAGAACCAAGCACAGTGATGCACATGATACATTGACAGATAGATACTATGAATTTCTGTGCATTAATAAAACAAATGAAAACATCCAAAGAAGTATAACTTGTGGAAGTGGTGCTGGAGAACATTTAATAAAACTTGCTAAACTTAAAAGACCAAAAATATTTAATCCGTTAATAGGTGAAGGAAATGGTGCCCATGGAGGCGGTGGAAACGGTTCTGATACATCAAATGAGACATGGGATCCACTTGCTGAAGAATTGTATAATGCAATTAGATGGCTTATCTGTTGTTGGGATATCATTCCATATGGAAAACTATTGGATATAAAAAAAGGATTAGAAGATTACCCTTACAGAGAACCATTTGCTTCTAAAATAGTTTCTGTAAATAATATTATAAGAAAAGATAAAAGAAAACGGATTATTACTAAAATGATTGATGAATTAAGAGTTAATAATAATATAAGAAACTACAATTTTTATTTAATAAATTCAATTTTGAAAGAAATGGATATCTCATCATTTTTTTAATTCTATAGCTTACCAATTAATAGCTGGTAAGCTTATTTTTATAACATCCTACCTATTTATTTTCTTATATAGCAAAACAGTAATATATAAGAAAGCGTTTCAGAATTTGCTTTTTCAGTATATAGACTTAGTTCTAATATTTTACTTTCAAATTCCGATTTTAGAGCAATATTTACGATATTATCTTATATTTCTCCATTTTGTAGGGCAAAGTCTATATTTACTGCAATTCAGATAGAAACCAATAATAAATGCTCGAGCAGACTCTGAGCCCATACCTATAAGGAAAGCATTTTTTGGATTGCTTTTATTGATAGCAGAGAAGTGGCCGAAATGTTAGAGAAAGAACATAAAGAAATTATGAGAATGATTGATGGCTACGATCCACCCAAAGAAAGTACTTAACGCAGAATAGTAGGAATAACTCCAACTCTAACTAAAGGTAACGTTACCCTTAGTGATAATTTTATGGCTAAAATAGAAACTGAACTAAAAACGTTGGAAACACTAGGTCTAGAAAGCGCCCTAAATTTTAAGGTGGTTAAATACACAGATAAAAAAGGTGAAGTAAGACCATGCTACGAATTAAATCGTGACGGAATGTTAATGCTTCTTAATTCAGAAAGTACACTTGTAAGATTAATAACTATTGAATATATAAACATTCTTGAAGTAGAAAACCAAAAATTAAAACAGGAACGCAAACATTATTATAAACTCGAGGTCGAAGAATTGAAGAAATTCAAAAAGGTAGTTACCGAAAGTAACGACCAAATAATTTCTAATAAAACAACTTTCTGTAGATATCAATTCTAATTTGCCATTATTCTGACACAATAAATTACTATAATAAAATCATAGTTAATGATAAAACTTTTTTTCATAAATATTTACCCTATTATATAAAGTTGAAGAGTAGAATTCATATTCCCCTTATGATATGCTACTCTTTATTTGTTCTTACACACCCCTTTAAAGAGGAAATTGTCTATAATCAATTCCACAAATAAGAACACCTATATTTCTATAGATGCTTCTCTTAATTTATCTATTATCTTTTCCTTAACTTCTTCATCAGAGTAATATTTCTTAGGTTTGTCTTTATCTCTAAAAACATAACCCATCTTATAGAATATTTGAACACTTTCAAGGTACATTTTATCCCATATAGGATTCAGTATTTTTCTTTTAGTATCTGCTTTACACATGACAATCCCTAATTCTTCAAATGTTATGTAAACAGGTTTATTCTCCAATTAAATCACATCCTTAAAATATCGTTCTAGGTCAATCCTTTTTTCAACTGCTCTATAAGTATTATCATAAGTACCAATTAATTCATCTCTATATTTTCTGCCACTAGTCCTTCCCCATAAACTATCCTTAATTTTTCTGAGAGCCTTAACTTCCATCAATCTAGCTTTATCTTCTGGAACAGAAAACATTTCTCCTATTTCTTTTATTTTTATTGGTTCTATATCCCATCCATAATAAAGCTTTAATATCTGTCTTTCTAATAATGTATTATGCTTTATCATAGCCCCTTCTAGTTCGTTTCTAAGTTGTTTAAAGTATATTTCATCCTCTATGTTTTCCATACTCATATCGTGGCTATCTAACATATTTATTAACTCTGTATCTTCTTCCTCCCCTACTGGAACATTAAGGCTATTAACTGTTCTATAAAATTTATTGTTATTAACTTCCCTTGATCCTCTACCATTAGCACAATTATAAATTTCTCTTTCTATATATTGAAAAGCATAAGTAATGAAAGTAGCCTTATTCTCAATATTTAAATCATATTTATTTGCTGCAGTAATCAATCCTAAAATTCCAGATTGTATTAAATCATCTAACTCAAGTAATTTATCTAAAGTATTATATTTCTTTGCTATTTTTCTTACTATTCCTATATTACTATCAATCAAAATATCTAATGCTTGTTTATCTCCTTGTTGATACGATAAAACTAATTCCTCATTAGTCATATTTTTACCCCTTTCTTAATCGAATTCTCAGCTGTGAGTTTTGTATTTACATGATTCCGCTTTGGACTCTATATAATATTTAAATTAATCATCTGTAACCAAAAGTTATGCTTGTTCAATTTGAGCAGTAGCATATACAAATAAAAAGTTAGCTTCGTTCTTAAGTGAATAAATATTATTTACCTGGTTCTTATTAATTTATAAACTTGGCTACAAAATTAAATAAGTGCCTCTATGAAATTAAGTCTTTTGGATTATCTAAATCTGATAAATCTTTTCCCATGCTCCAATTAATAAATCTATCTAATTCACTTGATGAAATTTTAAGACTTCCTAACTTAGTTGCTCTAAGCAATCCTTTATTAACAAGCAAATATGTATCTGTTCTATTAAGTTTTAATTTTTTTGATACGTCTGCAATAGTTAGTAATTCGTCCACTTACAATCTCTCCTCACTATATTTAAATAAAAAAGCTACGAGAATAAACAGGTATCGTACTTTTAGTCGATAACCTACTTATTCCCGCAGCCATTAAGTTCTTAATGCTTTCCACTATTAAAAAGTGGGGTACTTTAGTATTTATTTTTTAATTAATAATTTTTCGCTTATTATTTTCTCTTATTAATGTGCTTTTAGATATTCCTGTAATCTCTACAACTTCATTGTAACTCTTATCGCCACCATTAATTGATAACAAGTTTAATGCATGATCTAATTGCTTATCTGTATATGCTTTTGGTCTACCTTCTTTGAATCCTTCTTTTGTCTTTGCTATTGCCTTACCACTTTGAGTACGTTCTATGATCATTGCTCTTTCAAACTCTGCAAATGCTAATAAATTAGTTACTATTAATCTCCCCATTGGTGTATCTTCTATAAGTCCCATATTAAGTATATGTATCTTGACCCCTTTACCCATGAGCATATCAATATATTGTAATCCCTCTTTGGTTGTTCTACAGAATCTGTCTAGCTTGGTTACTACTAATAAATCATCCTGTTGCAATTCATACAGTACCTTATTAAATATTTCTCTTTCCTTTGCACCTGAATAACTCTCTTCAAAAATCTTAGCATTTGAATACCTTCCTAATATTTTAGATGATTGTTCTTCAATGCTATTACCATCTAATTGCCCTTTAGTTGATACCCTAGCATACCCATAAATCATATATCGTAACCTCATATTTCACAAATTGTTTTGACACTAAGTTTTAACACCGTTCTATATGTCTATTTTACATCATTAACATTGTGGTGTCAATACTGTTAAGTTATGATACTAGTATACAAATACAATAATTCTCTACAGTATAATTTCTATGGTATGATTTCTACGGTATAGTTTTCACACCATAGTTTACAAGCGTATAATATCATGGTATAATTTCATTATTGTAAAAAGGAGTGATGAACATGTTTAATTATGACGATTTAAATTTATTGACAAAAGAAGCTCAAAAAAAAATAATAACTCAAACTTTTGATCAAATAAGTTTACAAACCCATCAGCCCCATTCATTACAAAGTATTATTTCTGAAAATAGAGAGATTGGCATAGCTGCACGTATGTCTTCTAGACCATTAAATTTTACTTGTTATTCTCTTGTAGATAATAACATAACAAGTACTGGTAAAGAAAAATTTTATACTGGTAAAGAAATAGCTGATATATTCATTAATTCTTTTAAGAAATATGGTGAAACCTTTTATCCTATCACTGGATCTATAATTAAACTAATGGCCAAACACCTTATTTTATTTGTAAAAAATGAATATAAATATATTCCTTATGCTCAATTTAATATTGCTGAATCAATAGAAACCTCTGGTTTATCTTTAGATCAAGCAAAAAGCATTGTGGATCTTAATCCTATAATGAATAGCAAATATAAAACATTATTACGCATAAATCAATTAAAAACTGAAAACTTACCAACTACATATTTAGGTAATACTAGTGGAGAAGATATTTACAACAGAGCTTTTAAAGGATCTAGCCCTAATATAGTTATTATTTAACAACTGTATTAATAACTTAATTGTATTACAAAAACAATACAATTAAGTTATTATAGATTCATTATTGTTTAATGTAAATTTCATTGTACTTCTATAAATAATCATTCATTTACAAATAAGGTTTTAGGATTGTCATAAGCTATATAGATTTTAATATATCACCATTCTAATTTATCTAGCATAATTTAAATATTCTTAGTACATTAATCTATAAACATTTCATTCAAAACCGTTAAGTTATTATACTAATAAATTTATTTTGACAATAAAAAAAGAAGTATCTTACTTTTGATACTCCTTAAATTACTACTCAATCATGTAAATGACTATATTGTATAATTCCCTTGGCTTTTAATACCCCCTAATAAGTATGCAACTCAAATATATCTAGTTAATATTATCTTCTTCTGCATCATCTGTGCACAATCCTTCTAAGCTTATTGTAAACATTGGTTCTTTATATTCAAGATAATATTTGTAAAAAAGTTGATTTGTTTCTTGTACCTGATTAATAGAATCAGTAATGTATTTTCGCATTGTTTCATCTACTATTGCACCACAATGAGGGCAGAAATCTACTTTATTTGTTATAGTAAAGTAAATATCAAAATCCTTTTTGCAAGTATGACAATGTATTTTGGCTTTAGTATTAATCATTTTCTTTTTCATTTCTAACACCTTCCCTTTATATTTTATTTAATATTCGTTCTATTTCTAAATTTCTTCAATATCACATCCATTAATGCTGTCGCAGTATCTGGAGCATCATCATGTTCATTTTTACCTTGCAATGTATATCCAGTTAGATTGTCCATAAACTTAGCATATTGACTATTGTAATGATAATCTGAGCGAAAGTAAAAATTCTCTTTAATTTGTCCACTTGATAGTAACATTCTTGTTTCTTTATTGGATGTAGTAAAAACAGGATCAAAATGAATGTAAAAGCCATTTTCTCTGCATTTCTTTTTCAAACTTCTACAGTACATTTCACCAGCACCATTACTTTCTATTCTGCATATGTTGGGACTATATTTATCAAGCATTCCTATTGTCAAAGGCTCTGTTTTTTCAACTGGTTCTTGAGTAAATATACAATCAATAATATAAACATTTCTTTCTATAATAGAACCAATAAGCATACAATAGAAATCTTCTCCTTTATCCGCTAAGTCAATTGCTGCTATAATTCCATTACTATTCTTATCTTTAATATCCGCCATTGTAAATCTATTAAGTTCATCTATAGAGAACAATAATCCTTCTGCTGGCTTAGGATTTTGCTGGTACATTGATTCAAATACATGAGAGTTTTGCCTCTTAATTGCTAATAACCTTTCAAGACTATGTTTGCTTTCCCATAATGCTGTTCCTTCTTCTCTTGGATCTTCTTCTGTTGGTGGTCCTATTTTAATCGCTGGGAATATAACTACATACCAGTTTTCCTTTTCTCTTTTTAATATTGTTCCTGCTAAATCGTCTTGGTGCCATCTTGTTAGTGTAATAAGTTGTTGACTTTCATTATGTAGACGAGTTTTAAATACTGTATCATACCAATCTTGTACATTTTGTCTTATTGTTGGGCTCCATGCATCTGCCGCATCTTTGTAAGGGTCATCTATTATTCCTATATCTACAGGTCTACCAGTTAAACCACCACCTACACCTACAGTAATAAAACTTCCTCTATGATTAACGACTTCAAACTCTTCTGAATTTCTTAGCCAGTTACTATCTCCTCTAAATCCTTTCCCTGTCAATCTAGTTTCTAGATATACTTGCTTATATTCTTCACTATCAATTATTCTTTGAACATCTCTGTTAAATTTACTTGCAAAACTGTGGTTATAAGATGCTAGGGCAATTCTTAATTCTGGATTATCTCCTAAAAGCTTAGCAGGTAGTCTTCTGCTACATAACTCTGACTTACCATGTTGAGGTGGCATAAATACCATTAAATTTTTTATCTCACCATTTGAGAACTTATCAAGTGCATTTGCATATCTTCTGTGATGATCGCTTATTTCATAATTTGAGAATGTCCATTTAGTAAAATCAATTAAACTTTCTTTCGCATTATCTATTTGTTCAAGTTTTAAAAGGTCCTCTAATTCAAATAGTTCATTATCTGTTAGCATAATATCACCTATTCATTCTCATTCAACTTTTTCTTAAGTTCTTCTATACGTTGCTTTCTTTCTTCTGGTGTCATATTGGTATTTACATTCACACTAGTTTCACCACTATGCTCAATTTCTTGTTTATCTCTCCATCCAAAGTTATTCTTTAAAGCGAATATAGAAAAAGTAACATTATTGTCACCTGTTAATGCTCTTTCTTCCATGGATGCTTCTACTATGTCTTTTGCCTTTTTTATAGTGGGAAAAAATTCATCCCTTGTAGAATAATTATATAAAGTTCTTCTATCTATCCCAATCCACAAAGCAAGACCACTCAATGTATATGGCTTATTATTTTGTTCACATCTTTGCCAATACTCCATTATTTTTTGTTCCAGTTCTTCTTGTGAATTAAATGCCCTTGGCCTCCCTACTTCCTTTTTCTCATCCAATGTGCTCACCACCTTTGTATTCTTAACTTGAAACTGCTGGTATTGTTCCACCTAATTGATCTATGCAGCCAAAATCACAGTACCATTCATTTCCTCTTGTATTTCCTGTATAAGTAACACTTATAATTCGATATATACCATTCTTGTCTAATCCTCTAAAAGTAAATTGACTGTTAGTAGTTGGAGTTGAATTATTTCCGCTTACTGCTGGTAATTCTCCGCCATCTGCATTTATTAAAGGTTTTGGTCTTCCGATTTTATAATCTCCATAGATTGGTCCATATGATACTTGTTCATCTGGTGGCTTACTTACTGATCTAGCTGCATAAATATCATTATTTCCACCATATATCGCTACATGTTTTGTAGTTCCATCCTCATTAAACCAAAATACTAAATCTCCTGCGATTGCTGCTCTAACATCAATATTAATTAATCCTGTTGCATTACATCCTTGCCATTGTGTTTCTGTATCTCTACCTATTGTTAATCCCGCTGTAGCAAAACAATGTTGTGCAAATGATGAACAATCATAATATGTTTTTCCATTCTCTGTTTCACCATTAGCACCATATTCATAAAGCACTGTATTATCATCACATAACTTTTTAGCTTCTGCGATTATTGTATTTCTAACATTATTTAAAGCTGTTCCTGTTTCAGCAGTTGAAGTTGTTGCTTGTGGAACTGAATTATTGTTGCTAATTTGAATTTGTTTTGCTCTGACTAAATTATTATTAACATGAATAAGTGTATTTAGCTTAATCATTGGATTTAATAAGCATTGTCCATTTATTCCGAAGTCTGTTTGCTGAGGTGTTCCAATTAACCCGCTAGATGGATTTAATTCGAATATTTCATCTTTTGGCAAATCATCTAAATGTATAAGGTTTAATTCGCCATTGTCCATGTAATATTGTAAATCATAGCTTTTAGCAATTTGTCTTATGTAATCAGATGCTTTCCCAAACATAACCTTCCCTCTTGTGAGTTTTTGTCCTTGCAATCTATCTGAAATACTTCCTAAATGAAATAGGATTTGAGGCTTTATTTGTAAGGTGGTCTATTATGTCTCTTGCTGTTTGTCCTCTAGCTATCGAATAATTAGCTATATCAAAATTAAGTGCTCTATCACTATCTAATGCTATAATAGTTAACTTAAAAGTATTTCCGTTCTCTCTTTCTCTGATAGTCTGTAGAATATCACCATCGAATATCAATCCAAATTGTTGAGAACCTTCGTAACCAGCTTCTACAGTTACTCTAGTTCCTGTCATCATAATTGCATTTTCTGTTTTAGCTGTTAAATTATAAATAACTATTTCACTTGTATTAGGTTGCATTTGTATAGTTTTTACTATTTTGAATGTACAATGAAGTTCAGACACATCCACCCCATTACCACTAGAATCAATAACAACTATTCGGTATTTTCTACCGTATAAATAATCCTTTACTTTCTCACTATTTTTCACTACTTCATAGTTTGTTGCTTCTATGTTTAATACATCTGAATTACTATTTGCACTTGCTACTGAACCTGTTGGCATAGTGCCTGTAAATTGACTAAAATAAGTATTCGCTGCTGTTTTTCTTCTTGTTAAATTAGCTAATTCTTCTTTTGCTCTTTCAAAACTCGTACAGAAAGCAATTGTCAAATCATCTATACTTCCATTCCCCTTCATAAAGTCATCATGTTTTATATATTCCGATTTATCTATCCAATTATAATATCCTCCAGTTACAGAACCTTGTTGACCTGTTAATTCTGACCAAAAGAAATCCATTTGATGTTGAAAATCTGTTCCATAGGCTTGTAGTGCTATTTTTCTATCATAACTCCATTGAATTAATCCAAATCCATCGCCGCCAACTTCGTGCAAATTTGGATCAAAATCGGATTCTTGTTCAATATTCCCCATGACTGCAGCACATGATTTCTCAGGCAATCCTTTATTTCTTAAGTAACTCCAAACTTGTTCTTGTACACTCATAAAGTTTTATTCCTCCTTCAAACTAATTGATTGTTTTGCTTTCTTATTCCAATATCTATCTTGTGCTGCTTTAACTTTCTCCTTATTCTTTTTACGCCATTCCTTCATATATGCGTTTCTCTGCTCTTTGGCTTTTTCATTCAATGTTAATTCTCCTTCCTAATATTTTGATAAAATAAAAAGGCTACGGTAATAAATAACTTAATCCAATTTTGGACTTAGCTAAATATTTCCCGCAGCCATTAAATTCTTAATGCTTTCCATCATATGATGGGGTACTTAATATTTACTTTTATCTTTATATTTATTATACAATAAAATCACTTTTAAAGCTAGTTTTTTCAAGCATTATAGCCTATTTAACACCCAAATTTTTTCCTCTAGAATCTATATATGAGGTAGGCGAAAAATTTCTCTGTCCTCCTAAATTAAGATTTTTCAATGTTTTAATTTCTTTCATAATCTATAGCATCATGTTCTGCATGATTAGATGTTCGAATTTTTATTCGGAGTTCTCTATAATCTTCATTTTCAGTAAACCCATAATCTTTATATTTATTGAACCATTTTATACACCTCTCAATATAATTGTTATTATGTTAACTTATTAGTTGGGATTTTCAGTCTGTTTATCCTATTTTTGTTTTTCAAAAGAGTTAATTAATTCTTTTAACTCTTCTGCATTTAATTTCTTTAGAGTTATCTTCGCAAGTACATTTGCATAAGCAGTTTCTAAGATATCCTTTCCTTCTTTCGTTCCAGGCATTACTAATGATACTTTCATTATGCTACCCCCCTGTCCATATATCACATAATATGTTTCATGATTCACTTGTGTTACTTTGAATTTTCTCCTTCTTACTTTCTTCTTCAATTTCTTTTCTTGCCATTTCCATTATTAATTCAGCTATTTTTCTCTGAGCGATTGGAATGGCTTCAGGGTTTATTATTTCAACTGTAACCGTTCCTACTTTAAATTCCATTACTTGCACCTCCTTTATTCTGTTTTAAAAGATCCTTTAAAATATTCTTCAACCATTCTTTCATGATAAAGTTGTATTCTTTCTTTAAATTCTTTAGGATTTGTAATACATACTTCGTTAAAAGGTAATTCTGGGTATTCTTCTTTGGTAAACACGACTGGCTCTGTTGTATCTGGAATAGCATTAAAATTAAATTCCTTGACCTTTTTAACATTTGAAATCAATAGTTTCTTAACATTTTCAAAGACAGTTTTTGTTTCTTCTATACTTAAATGATCAACTTGTTCTATTAACTTTTCTCTCATTTTAACACCTCTTCACTATCATTATTTATTTGATATTATAGTTATTTCTTATATTTCCCAACTTTCTTTTAAATTATTTAGAAATTTCATTCCCTCACCATCATCTTTAACAACATCTGGGTGAAGGGCTTTTGCTGCAGTTCTATAAATCTTTTTTAGATATTCTTTTTCTTTGTCTGTGTAGTTACTTTGTTTATTGTTGAAGTAACTACCAAAACTAGAACTATTGTAGTTACTTTTATAATTTTCATAGTAGCTACGTTGCTGTTCTTGTGCTGCTTCATATTGTTTTTTGAATGCTTCAAATTTTTCTTTTTCTCTTAATACTCCAAACACATCATAATAGTAATCATAACTATCTGAATCATATTTATTTCTAAATTCTTCTTTTTTTCTTAAATACTCTTTAATTGTCAATTCATGTACTGTTTTAACAGTATGTTCTTCTGTTTTATAGAACTCTTCTTTTATTTTTTCAACGAGTGGATCTAATTTTAAATATATTAACTCATATATGACGTCTTCCTTTATATCTAATTCATTAGATAATTTTTCAATTCTACTAGCAGCATAATCATACAAACTAAATTCAATTAAATCATAATAACTTGCAGTGCAGATTGACCATTGCTTCTTTTTAACTTTTCCATGCTCTCTATAACTTTTATGAATACTCATCTTATAGGCCTTTCTTATAGACCTTTCAAACCTATTTCCAGTATATCTATGGCTATAATAACTCATATCTTCACCATTCATTGAAAAATTCACTTTATACGCCTCAAGTTCTTTATATGCTCCATAAGTGTTTTCTTTCCTTAATTCTACTTCTTGGATAACACAATACAATTTAATCACTTCCTTTGTAGTTACTTTGATATTTAGCATAGTAACTACATATTAAAAAATTGAGGAAGCCCTTAACTAATAGTCTAGAACCTCTTCACGGATATTACTTGCTACCAATATTGCTATCGCTTTAATACCCGCCCCTATATTAGCCTCTTTTCTGTTTTAGGTATAATTCATCATCTAAAATCAAATCATCTGTATGAGCCTTATTTTTAGCCTATTTTCTTATAGATTCTTGCTATTTCCTTTTTATCTTCCCCGATGATTGAATATACTCCATTGTCTATCCTTTTAATTTTATAAATCGTTTCGTTATCAAATATATTTTTTTGCTTCAACTCACTTATAAATGGCCCTTGGTAATCCCTTATAAGTCCATTTTGAGTTAAATTCTGATATATCTTTTCAACATTTATCACATTCCCTTGAGAATCGAAGGTTGTATATGACATTAACTCTCCAAATTTATCTTCAAAATAATTATCCATTTTCTCTCTTGCTTTTGGGCTTGAATTAATTGCCTTCCACATATAAGAACTAACACAATTAAATAATGGCATCTCCCAATCCGGGCAATCTACAAGATCCTTACATCTGCCTTTTTTCCATCTATACTCTACATGATGCAATATAAAACTATCTGTTATTGATTCGGTACCAGTTTCTTTTTTATTATAATATTCTTTAATTCTTTTTGCTTGAGTATATGATCCACCTAATATTTGAATTATCTCATGTTCTGAAAAATATTTATCCACTAAAGGTATACATGAATATACTAGCATACCACCATAATGATTTATAATTTCTTCTGAATTATCTATATACTCATTTAAGGATTCTATATACTTTTCATACTTATCTCTAGCCCCTACTGTTAAATTTAATTTCATCGTATTTTTACTTATCTTTCTATCTTCATATAATTGATCTAACTTTTTATATATTTTTCTTAGTTTAAATTTTATCTTTATTACAAGATTACTTACTACTAATCTATCATCGCCTTTTGCTTCATCTCTAAATATTCTACACAATCTATCATAGTCTTTCTCAGAAAAGAAATATCTAAGTTCCTCTTTTACCTTTTTGCTTCTTTCTAATACTAATTGCTCTTTATTCTTAAATTCAGTTACCATAAATAATCCTCCTATTCAATTTACAAAGTAGCCCCTTTAAGTTTCTACTCTATATCTAGATAAAGCCTATAATACTTTCCACTCTTAGATTCTTTACTTATTTTTTTAATTGTTACTCCTGCTGATAATATGCTAATCATCTTATTCTTTTCATCATCTGTCTTATATTTAATTTGCAGTTTTATCATTAACAATCCTCTCTTCCTTGATTCCTTCTATCTTCTTGAGTATTTCATATAGTGTTGTTAAGTATGGTTTTGTTACTATCATTATCTATTCCCCCTCTTTCTGATAATTAAAGTAACACGTCTAGTTCTTTTCTTATTAATCAATAATTCAGTAGCATTTAACATACATTCTCTTGCTTCAATTAATGAGCCATCTTTTAGCATTACTATCTTTTTAGCAAGTTCAATTTCTAAATCAAATAATTCTCCCATTAACATACACCTGCCTTATCTATTAATTCGATATTTGTATTACATAAGTCTTTTATTCTTTCTAAATCCTTAAACAATTCATTAATGATATTATTATGTGTCTTTTCATTTACTCTACTTTCTTCACCCTTTTTTAAACCATTTAATTCTTTAACATTTATCTTACTCATATATACCCTCCTTAAATTCTCTTGACTTTTTAGGAGTATCGTTATAACCTAAAGGTGC
This sequence comes from Clostridium saccharoperbutylacetonicum N1-4(HMT), assembly GCF_000340885.1. Lineage (NCBI taxonomy): Bacteria > Bacillati > Bacillota > Clostridia > Eubacteriales > Clostridiaceae > Clostridium > Clostridium saccharoperbutylacetonicum. The sequence goes on from NC_020291.1 coordinate 6,410,254, forward strand.
GAAACTTGTGAGTTATAACGATAACTCTTTTGTGATGAATATATATTTTATTCATCACTTTTTTTATTTTTTTCATAATCCAATTCAATCTTGCCTAACAGTATCTCACCTATAGTTATTCTTAATCCTTTGCTTGTAGATGAATCTAAATACTTATTTCCCACTCTAATTATTACTAGTTTCAAACTTTCTTTACTCATATTTCACACCTTAATCTCTCCTTATATAATCCAGATTCTTTATTGTTTGCATTTTATCCAAGTAACCGAATTTTAAAGTTCCAACTCTTCCATTACGTTGTTTTGCTATAATCCACTCCATTATGTTTTTATCCTCCGTTTCCGGATTATAATACTCATCTCTATATGCAAACATAACTAAGTCTGCATCCTGCTCAATATTCCCACTTTCTCTTAAATCACTCATTATTGGTCTTTTATCAGTTCTTTGTTCTACTGCTCTACTTAATTGACACAATAAGATAATGTTTATATCTAATTCTTTGGCCAATAGTTTCAGTTGTCTAGTAACTTCTCCTATTTCTGCACTTCTATTTCCTTTACTTGGTATATCCATTAATGTAAGATGATCTATAATTAATACGTCTAGTCCGTGGATTTGCTTTACTGCCTTTGCTTTTGATTTTATAGTTAAAATATTTTGATAACTACTGCAATCAGTGAAAATATTATTTCTTTGTGATAAGGAATTAAATGTTAGTGCTAATTTTTCAAATTCTTGACTAGATAGTTTTCCAGTTTGAAGTTTCTGTGCTTGAATATTTGAATTATAGGCTAATCTTCTCATTCCTAGGCTTTCAGGTGTCATTTCTAATTCTACAATAAGCACTTTGTATTTATTTATTCCTAATCCATCTGCTATATTTAAAGCTATTAGTGTTTTCCCCGTACTTGGCCTTCCACCAATCACAAACAATTCTCCTTTTTTTAATCCATTTGTAGCCTTATCAAAATCTATAAAGCCTGTTTGCATACCTGGTATTTCTCCACCAGTTTGATATCTCTTTTCTATTTCTCCTATTGTTCTACATAACAGTTTATCTTCACTCATAATTGATGTTTTATTTTCATCTGTGCAACTAAGTACGTCTGTTAATTCTCCAACTATTTGTCTAGGTTTTTCTTTTTCATCATACATTTTTTCTATACTTTGGGTTATAGCCCTAATTGCCTTTCTGCGATATGATTTTTCTTTAAGTATGTCTATATATATTTTAGGATTTATAGGCATTCCTGATGTCATTAACTCAGTTAAATAAGTAACTCCGCCAACTGATTGGAGGTTCTCTTTTCCTATAACATTTACTAATAATGTTATATTCATATCTTTTCCTTCTGCGAACAATTGACAAATTGCAGTAAATATATTTTGATGGCTTGTCTTATAGAAATCCTCTGCTTTTAAATGTTCTACTGCCTTGACTATTAAATCAGGATTTTGCATTATACTTCCTAATAACTCCTGCTCTACTCTTATGTCTTGTGGTAATTCTCTAATCATAGATTTCCTCCTTAATCAAATTCAAATTTTTTATATTGCTTGGTAGTGGTAGTTGTTTTTATATTAGATTGATAACTATGCTGGTCTTTGTTCTTATTGCACCATGTATTTAATGCTCTATAGTGGTCTTTGTATTTAGTACCTTTTCCATTTGCTATATAATTATCTAGTGCCAATATTTGATTATTAACAAACTTATTACCAAACTTATCTACTAATTTGTTATATTGCTCTTGTGTAAGTTTTACTTTGTCTATTACATCATCAATAAATGCTAGGTCTATATATATGTTTTCTTTTATTTTCTTTTTATTTTCTTTTTGTGGTTCAACTTTTGCACCTACTATTGGTTCAATTACTGCACCTACTATTGGTTCAATTTTCGCACTAGTAATATTTATTGAACTAGGTTCATTTTTTATATCTACTTTTATAAAATATTTGCTTCTTTTCCCCTTACCACTTTCTCTGATTAAAAAGCCCTTATTTATAAGGGAATCAAATAAGTTGTCTAAAGTATTGTTATGTTTTATACCAGTTAATTTTTTGATTAATGTTCTACTTGGATCTGCATATCCAGTTTTGTAATTTATATACCTAAAAATTATAAGCAATAAACCTTTTTCTTTAATATCCAAGTCCTGTGCATCAATTATAAAATTAAATTCTTCCCATCGCTTTTTTTCATCAGCCACATAAACACCTACCTAAAAGCCTTTTTAAAGAACCACAATCCTTCAAATGTTGGCTGCTTATTGAGTTTCTTACAGATAGCAATATATTGATCCATTAACTTTAAACTCATATTTACCCTCCTCTAAATTTCAATGATGTGATTTAAACTACTTGCTACACTTTTAAATGCTTGAATTTGCGTTTCTAGCGATTTAATTTTTCCTTTAAGTTCTGCTATCTCTAAATCTTTTTTTAAACTTTCATCATTGGTTTCAATTCCAAGATACTTGTCCACTTCTGATTTCTCAATTAAATATTCAGTTCCACTTTTTATCGCTTTAATTTTACCTTTTCGTATCTCATTTCTTACTGTTGTAGGTGGCTTGTTTATTTTTTCTGCAACTTCACTAACTTTGTAAACTAACGCATCACTCATTTATATACCTCCATTTAATTTTTATAGACATTGCATCTATTCTAGATGTGATATTTTTAGATATGAATATTTAAAATAAATAGATTTGATTCTTATTTGTTTTTATAGTCTACCTTGAAAAATGATTTTTGCTAAAATATTTTCAAAAAATTTTTAAATTTATATTTTTATAAAATTCACCTATACTATAACTTGATTTTTATAAAAAATAGATTTGATTAAAAAATATTTTTATTTTTCATTGATTATTATTTCTGTAACGTCAACATTCAATGCTCGTGCTAATAATCCTATAGTTTTAGGGCTTGCATTTCTTTTCCCATGCACGATGTTAGTTATAGTTGCTCTTGGCATCTTAGCTATTTCTGCTAACTCATTAGTATTAAGACATGCTTTTGCTTGTAATAATACTAATTTTTTTATATCTAATTTCAACATTCTTTCGCCTCCGTTTACTTTTGTATATTTTTAATTAAATATTAGTTTACTTTTGTGTCTTTGTCAAGAATTTTGTAAACTTTTTTCACTTTATAGTTACAAATGTGTACTTTAATGTTATTATTTTATCAGGAGGTGTTACTATGCCTGTAGGTGAAAATATAAAAATGTATAGAAACAATTTAGGTCTGACTCAGAAACAATTAGCTGAAAAATGTTCAATTTCTGAATCTGCTATCAAATATTATGAAAGCAATAGAAGAAATCCTAAAATAGAAACTTTAAATAAAATCGCTGATGTTCTTCAAGTTAGCTTAGATGATTTAATTGAACGCAATGTAGTATTATCAAAAAAAATAATTGCCTATTTAGAAAGACCAATGTTAAAAACTATTGATTATGAAAACATATTAAAGATATTATCAGAAACCTTAAATATTGATTATGAATTGTTAGAGAAATGTGTAAATAGCGATAAAGAATTATCTTTAGAAATACAAAAAAAACTATTAAATTACCTTTCCGATATAGATTATCCTTTATTTTTAGAATTTATCGAAAGATACAAGAGTAAAATTCAAAAATCAGATGAATTAGATAGATATGTAACAGAACTTTTTGCCTTGAAAATATATGATTTAGATAAAAACTCTATCGAATTATTAAGATCGTATATACTCCTTGTTTTTGATAAAAAGGTATCACGACTTCTTAATGATGATATACTTCACAAACTTCAAAAAGATATAACTAAATTTTTAGAATTTAAATTGTATGAGATAGAAAAGGAACACTATGGCGAGGATAAATAATGTAAATAATGCTTTAAGACTAGAGTGAATATTTTTTGGATTTAGCCTATTACCTATGCAAAAATAATTATAATTTTATTTCTTAATTTAAGATAAATATTACTTTCATGTAAAATATAGTATAATTATTTTATATTTTATTATTGGAGTGATTTTATGGGTATATTAGACTTCTTTAAGCCAAATAAATATGAGAATTCAAAATTAATAGAGTTACAGAATATAGTTTTTAACATTGATTCTACTAGTTTACAAGTAAGCAGAAAACAATTAAATGATGCTCTAAACAAGTATGTATCTGACCATTCTAAAATTGTTAATGATTGCGTTAATTTAATAGGAACTACCTCAGATTCAAATACATTTTTTACTCGCTTCAATTTATTGAATGTTCACTTAAAAGCTTTATCAAAAGTTGAAAATTATTATTCTTTTAGTGAAATGCTTCCATCTGCTCAATTAAAGAAACTTTCAATCGATAAAGACATGCTGATCAATTGCTTTATCAGCAAAAGCTGGGAGACGTTATTATCTAAAACATCATCTTTAAAAACTGAGAAAGCAAAACAAAATAACATTAGTAAATTTTTTGAGAACATTTATGGATATAAGAATAATATGAGTAATTCAAATGTTGAACATCTTGAGAAACTAAAAAATAGTACTAATTTATCTAAAGTTAAAATAGATACTAGTGGTAAAGTAATTTATGATGGATTAAAAAAGGAAATTGATGCTTCTCTGTATGAGTATGTATACAATAAAGCCATTAACGATAAAAATATACATAAATTCTTTCCAGAAGGGATCCCAAAACAAACAGTATTTCATATAATTTCTGAACATTTTAAAGGAAGAAGATCTGAAGCTATAAATGCAGATATATGCAAAATGTTTTTTGATATTTCAAATAAAAATTTAGAAAAAATAACTCAAACTATATGTAGTATAAGTTCCATAGCTCTAACCATGTCTAGAAGTAAGAAGTTAGGAATAAACTGGTACGTATGGAGAACATGTATGGATACACGAGTTAGACCATCACATGCTTATTTAGAAGATGTTTTAATTAATTATGATACTCCACCTTTCTCAGAAACTTTGTTAAATGAAAAACCTATTGATAATTATAATGCAGGAGAACAATATAGATGTCGTTGTTGCGCTTCGCCAGTTATAAGACTAGATTTTATTTCATGGCCACATAAAGTATTCTATCAAAACAAAATTCAAACTATGACTAAAGAACAATTTGAATCAATTATGTAACTTATTACTTTTATTTTTGTTGTAGGTACTCTGCAAATTAATTTAGTAACTACAAGCGAAGTCAATACTATTGACCTAGTTAAATAAATCTTAAAGCAGATTAGGCTGAAATCCATTTAGGAAAGGTGGTATTTATGGCAAGTTATAAGCAATTATCAAAATACAATTGGAAAGTAGATATTCCATTAGGCTACGAAAACGGTAAAAGACAACGAGTTATAAAACAAGGATTTAAAACAAAAAAAGATGCTGAAAAATTTGCTACGGAAACATTAGCGCAAAAGAATAGAGGTTATATTGCCTCTACAGAGAGCAATATACTCTTTAAAGACTTTATAAATAAATGGTTTAATGAATATAAGATAAATACAATTAGCACTAATACAGTAACAAATTATAGATCAAGGATAGATACTCATATAATACCTAAATTAGGCCATTACAAACTAAATAAAATTACTAATATAATTGTTCAAGATTTCTATAACAGCCTTATTAATGAAGGTGCTAAGGCTTCTAGTGCTAAAAAGATTATTGAAACACTAAATAATTGTTTAAAGTATGCACAAAAAAATAAACTTATATATAATTTACCTACAGATATTGAAAGAGTTAAAATGGAAAAACCTAAAGTTGAATTTTGGAATAAAGATGAAATTGACTTTTTCTTAAGTGAAATAAAAGATACATATCTTTATACTCCAATTTTAATTGAACTATTTACAGGATTAAGAATTGGCGAATTATGTGGCTTACGCTGGGGTGATATTAATTTCAAAACCAAATATTTAAATGTTACCCACCAGGTTATATATGATAGAACCACTAAGGAACTAATATTTACGGATAAGTTGAAGACACCCACAAGTTATAGAAAAATGAGTTTACCTGAAATATTAATTGATCACTTAAAAGATATTAAAGGAGAGGCTCTTAAAACTGACTTTGTTGTGTTAAGTCGTGAAGGTTCAATGTGTAATCCTAGAAACCTCTCTATGAATTTTACTGGTGAAATTGCAAAATATAAAGATTCATTAAGCGATAAAATGAAATCATCTCCAAAAGATTTTGGACATTATAAGTCCTTAAAACAAATAACATTTCATGCCCTCAGGCATACCCATGCCACCTTATTAATATTTAATGGTGAAAATATCAAGGTTGTATCTGAAAGACTTGGACACAAGAGCATATCTGAGACATTAGATACCTATACTCATGTTATGGATGATATGAGAGATAATACTGCTGAATTGCTTGATAATATATTTAAATATAAACCTCTTCATGATGATAAAAAACAACTCTAATTTATGGTCACTTTTAGTCATCTTTTTACGTGAAATAAACTTTTGGTCATCTTTTCGTCACCTTTTTGATAAATAAAAATGGCTTAACCATTACAGTTAAGCCATTCTTCTTTGTACATTGGTACTCCCAGCGGGAATCGAACCCACATCTATCCCTTAGGAGGGGATTATTCTATCCATTTAACTATAGGAGCTTATATTCAATTCGTACTCATAAATTTTATACTAATTATTTACTATTGTCAAATTAATAATCAGCTTACTTTTTCTTTAAGATTCTGAAATTCTAAAATTCTTAAGAATTTTAGAATTTCAGAACTTAGGAATAAAAGAATATAAGAATATATATTCTTAAGAATAGCTGCTTTAACTAAAATATTCCTCCATTAATTCTTCTAACTGCTTCTGCAAGTCAACTTTTTCCTTATACAAAGCATCTAATTTTTCATAGTCATCACAGAACTTATTGATTTCCTCTTCAATGCCTTTTAATTTTTCTTCTAATTCTTCTATTTTCTCTTCAAGTTTTAATTTTTTAAATTCGTTATTAGGTTTTGTATTGTTAGATACTTTTTCTTTTTTAGTTTTGGCTATTTTGTTTTCTTCCTTAGGGATTATTTTAACTTCTACTCCACTTTTTAATTGGGCAATTTTTTCTTTATAGTATTCATAGTTCCCATTGTATGAATTTAAGATTCCCCCCTCTAATTCTACAACTCTATTTGCTATATTATTTATAAAATATCTATCATGAGATACAAATAATAGTGTTCCTTCAAAGTCTTTTAAAAATTCTTCTAATTCCTCTCTTGAAGCTATATCTAAATGATTTGTTGGTTCATCTAAAATTAAAAGATTCACTTCCTTATACATTAATATAGCCAGTTTAAGTCTGCTTCTTTCACCTCCAGATAAAGCTCCAATCTTCTTAAATACCATTTCTCCAAAGAACATATATCTTGCAAGATATTCTCTAGCCTTACCTTCTGTTATTACTATATCTTCTCTAAAGGTTTCTAATATAGTTTTATCTTCAGCTTCAAACACTACATTTTGTGGTAAATATCCAAGCTTTATACTGCTACCTAAGCTTGCTGTTCCCTTATCTGCTTCAAGATTTCCAAGCAAAATCTTTATTAAGGTTGATTTTCCACAACCATTTGCTCCTATTAAGGCTACTCTTTCCTTATTTCTCACTAGTAAATCTGCTTTATTAAATAACACTTTTTCATCATAGCTTTTGTATAATTCTTTAACTATAACTACATTATCTCCAGACCGTTCTCCTGTATTAACATTAATATTAATGTTTTGTCTTTCCATCACAGGCTTGTTTACCCTTTCAAGCTTATTTAACATCTTTTCCATGCTTGCAGCTCTTTTAAAGAACTTAGTATTATCACCATTCTTTCCCCATTCCCTTAATTGGGCAATAGACTTTTCAATTGCTTTAATCTTCTTCTGCTGATCTAAGAAGGCTTCCATTTGAAGCTTGAGTTGTCTATCTTTTTCATTTACAAAGGCTGTATAATTCCCATCGTAACTTTTTGCTTTCATATCTTCTATTTCAATAATTTTCGTCACTACATTATCTAAAAAATATCTATCATGAGAAACTATTATTACTATGCCTTTATATTCTTTAAGATAAGCTTCAAGCCATTCCATAGTCTCCAAATCCAAATGATTAGATGGTTCATCTAATAGTAATATATCAGGATTTTGAAGAAGTATTTTCCCTAAAATAACTGTTGTTTTTTCTCCTCCACTGAGTTCCGTAAATAGTTTATTCTTAAACTCCTCGTCAATTTTAAGTCCCACACAAACCTTGCTTAATTTTTCTTCCTTTTCATAACCTCCCAAACTTTCATAGTTAGTTTGTACTTTAGAATAACTATCTAATAGTTTCTCCATATTGGCTTCATTAGCTTCCGTCAGTTGCTTTTCAATAAGTTCCATTTCCTTTTGCAACCTATCTATTTTCTCAAAAGCTGTATTTAAAACATCAATTACTTTATAACCTTCCGGGTAAACTGGCATCTGTTCAAGATACCCTAAAGTTGAATTCTTTTTAATTGAAATAGTTCCACTTTCATGTTCTTCAATTCCCATAAGTATTTTTAATAGCGTACTCTTACCACAACCATTTTCCCCTACAACTCCAACTTTTTCAGAGGTTTGTATATCAAATGTAACATCCTCTAAAACCATATTTGCTCCATAGTATTTTTGTAATTTATTCAAAGCTAATTCTATCATTATTAATTCCTCCAATTTTCTCTATATTTTTTTGTTCTACATTCTTGTGTTTACTAAGTTTTATTAATAAAAATAACATTACTGGAATATACACGACTGCTATAATTCCAAAGGCTATTGAAAATCCAACCTTTTCTGCCAGTGCTCCAAACAAAGGAAACACACTTATCATAAATGCACTAAAGCATAAACTATCAAAAGATAATATTGTTGCTCTATATTCTGATGGTACTCTTGAGTTAATATAATCGCTAAAGATTGTGAAAGAAAGCCCTGCTGAAACTGAACTTAAAAGGAAAAATGCTACTGATAATTCCTTTACAAACGCTAATCCCATCAAAGATAATATATTTATAAGTGATACAGTTATTAAAGTTCCTTTTAATTTTAAGCTTGCTTCAAGCTTATAAGCATATTTTGAGCTAATAGCATCAATAAGACTACTTGCTGCACAGATTATAGCTATCATTGTTTTTGAATAACTAATATCAGAAAAATACTGTTGACTGTAATAAAACACAGTAGTTTGAAGACTTGATACTAATGCTGAAAATAATATTAAATATAATACTACCTTTCTTATTCTTAGTACTTTAACACTTGTCACCAATTGATTTAATATTAAATTTCCAGTTTCCTTTACTTTATCTTCTTTTTGAATAGGTGGTTCATTAAAGTTATAAGCAGCTATTAAAGCTATTATCTGTATAACAGCCCCTAATATATATGCATATAAGAAATTAACATCTGCTAAGATTCCACCAAGTAAGACTGCTAACCCCTGAGCTAAAGACATAATAAAGGCTAAATCCCCCCATATTTTCTTATATTTATCCTCTTCACCTAACTCTTTTAAACTATCATAAACTAGAGCTTCCCCTGCTCCAGAATTTAAATTTGCTCCTGCTGCACTTAATGCAAAGGCAATACTAAAGCCCCAAAAGCCATTTGAAATAATCATTAGAATACAGGAAACTATACCAACAATTCTTCCAAGAATTACACTAAACTTCTTTCCATATAAATCAGCAATAACTCCTGTTGGCAATTCAAATAACACTCCTGTTATATGATAAACAGATTCTATAAGCCCTATCTCCACTAAAGACATACCTTTAAAGCTTAGGTATAGTACCCATATTGCTGAGGTGATATTTAATTGTAGTAAAAAATTATAAACATAACTAATTGATATATTTCTTTTTAATTTTTCTTTAATATTCATATTTATTAATCCTCCAAAAATCTAATTTATTTTTTTATGCACAAAAATAAGCCTTTAAATTTTAGCTTTTAGTAAAACTCACTAAAGCTAAAGTAAAAGACTTATGGAAGAAACGCATCTTAGATTTTTGGTTATAACTCTATTGATATTCAAAATTCACACATCAAAGTTTAGCTAAAACCCTTAAAATAAGTAATATAAAAGGACCCAAGTATAAAAACCTTGAGTCCCAAAAAGCTTAACTTATCAGTATATGAATTTCAAAAAATTCAATTTACCTAAAGACATGGAATCATGGATTCATACTATAGTCAGTACTTATTCTAAAAATGGACGCACTTCCCCCGTTAAATTGAGCATATGCAAATTTTGTAAACAATCCACTACCGAACTTTTCTTTCTTGCTTACAACGATTTTAAAACTACCAACTATATTAGCCATGATTCCACCTCCTCTTCTTAATAATATTATAAATTATATACTAAATACTGGTATTTTGCAAGGATTTTATTAGATTAGCTATCTCATTTCCTCGGAAATACTTAATACTTAAATTGTTTTTACTTTAAATTTTCTGTTAACTCTAACTCTAAAAATATCAACTATCTTTGTAATTAATGGACCTGATAATATTATTACAGCTAAAGATATTGCCCAATCTTTTATATTTATCACAGATAAACTAAATATTTCTCTTCCAATAGGGGTTATAAATGCAAGCACTATAATCCCAAACATAGATAAGCACATTATAGTTTTGAACTTTGTCAAAGGTTTTGCAACCCTAAATAAAATTACCATGCTTATACCAGAAAACATCAATACTGATAAGGTCCTGCTATAATCCAAAGATGCATTTATTCTAAGAGACAATACGAAGGTTATTACAGTAAACAATGCCAGCAATATTCCATTTGGTATACTTACTGTGGTTATTCTTGTTAAGAAGCCTTTCTTTACTCCTCCAGTACTAGGTAACAACGCTAAAAAGAAAGATGGAATTCCTATTGCACAGCTTCCTACCAAAGATAATTGAATTGGCAATATTGGATATTCTAAGAATAACACTGAACACATAAGAGCTAAAATCCCTGAATATATTGTTTTTGATAAAAATAATTCTGAAACTCTCTCTAAATTATTAATTTGCTTTCTTCCTTCTTCAAGTACCTTAGGAAGTGCAGAAAAATCTGATTTCATTAATACCAACTGTGCTACTGCTTTTGTTGCATCAGATCCATTTGCCATAGCTATTCCACAATCTGAAGCTTTTAAAGCAAGTACATCATTTACTCCATCACCTGTCATGGCAACAGTATGCTCCATTTCTTGAAGAACTGTAACTATTTTTTTCTTTTGATGTGGAGTTACTCTTCCAAAAACAGTTGTATCATTAATTACTTTTTTAAGTTCTTCATGGTCTTCTGGCAATTCTCTTGCATCAATATATTTTTCCCATTGCTCTACGCCAGCTCTTCTTGCAACCTCTGATACAGTAATAGGACTATCTCCAGAGATTATTTTTACATCAACACCTTGTTCACTAAAGAATCTTAATACATCTGGTGCTGCTTCCCTTATAATATCTTCAATTAATATTAATGCAACACTTTCTATATTTCCTTCTAATTTTTCACTTAATTTGTTGTGAAGATTAGCTAACAACAAGACTCTCTTGCCCTTCTTTGCTTCTTCTTTAACTAGATTTTCTATAAAGTGATATTGTTTATTTAATATAATTTCAGGTGCACCTAAAATCCATGTTCCAATTCCCTCAAAAGTGGCACCACTCCACTTTCTTTTTGATGAAAATGGAATCTTATCTGTACATACTAAACTTTTATCATAATCTTTATATTTATCTAAAATAGCCTTTTGTGTTGGGTTATTACAAGGTAAATTATGAATTAAAGCCGCTAATATATTATCTATTTCTCCTGAATCTCGGCAGCCTATATTTTTAACTTCAGCTAGTCTTAAATCTCCTTGTGTTATTGTTCCTGTCTTATCTAAACATAATACATCCACCCTTGCTAAAACCTCTGTAGCACATAATTCCTGCACTAAGGTATCATATTGAGATAATTTAACAATCGAAACGATAAATGTAGCACTCGTTAACAATACAAGCCCTTCTGGCACCATACCAACAATTCCTGATACTGCACCTATACATGCATCCTGCCAAGTATTCTCAGGGATTCTTAATTGAGTTATTATTAGCAATAATGATAATGGTGGTACTATCCATATTATAACTTTAAATATTTTATCTATAGCTGTCTGCAATTCTGAATTTATTATTTTGAATTGTCTTGCTTCCTCTGCAAGTGTAGAAGAATAAGTTTCTTTTCCAACTTTTCTTACAACTGCATAACCTTCTCCTGATGCAACAAAGCTTCCTGAAAGTAACTTTTCACTATAATGCTTAGAGATTGCATCTGCTTCCCCAGTAAGCATTGATTCATCTATTTCAAGTCCATTACTTTGTATAACTTCAGCATCTGCTAGTATCTGCATACCTGCTTCTAAATACATTACATCATCAAGCACGATATCTTCTATGGAAATTTCTTTTATTTCACCATCACGAATGACTTTTGCATGAGCTTCACTAATAACAGATAACTTTTCTAATGTATGTTTAGCTTTAATTTCCTGTATTACTCCAATTAATGTATTTACAATAATAACACCTACGAAAACAGCATTCTTAGGTGAGCCAGCTATAATAATTGCCGCTGCAAGAGTAAAATTTATAGCATTAAATTTTGTAAATAAATTTGCTCTTATTATTTGAGCTATAGTTCTTGATGGAGTTTTAGGAATATGATTAACTTTGCCTTCTTTTATTCTTTTCTTAACTTCCTTTGATGTTAATCCTATTATTTCGTCATCGTTCCTTTCCTGAATATCTAATGTATTGTTTAAATTCATTAAAACTCTCCTACCTATGTAAATTATTTTTCTACCTTATTTCATCGAATTAATTAATGTATTATATATTATACCTTATTTTAATAATATTTTTCCCTATGTTTTACTTAAAATATTATTAAATTTATCTATTTTTAATAATCGTATAACTTTTTTATTCTTTTAATATAATAATTTTTATATTATACTGATTAGTGTAAAATTATTATATTGAAGGAAGTGTAATATTTAATGCTGAGAACTTTATTATTTTATTCAGGTATGATCCTTAGTTTAGTTTTTGCTTCTATCTTTAGAATTAGAATAAAATTTTTAACTTTTACCAATAATATAAAAGGAAGAAATAACTTCATTCATAAAGTAACCCATACATGGGCTAAATTTATTTTAAAAATAGCTGGTGCTAAAGTTAATGTTATAGGTCTAGAAAATATTCCTAAAGATGAAACTGTATTATTTGTTTCAAATCATGAAAGCAATTTTGATATTCCATTATTATTAGGTGTTATCGACATGCCAAAGGGCTTTATCGCAAAGAAAGAGCTTGAAAATTGGCCTTTCATAAGCACTTGGATGAAATATATAAATTGTATCTTCATGGATAGGGATAATTTAAGAAAATCTGCGGAAGCAATAGTTGACGGTATAAATTTATTGAAGTCTGGCCACTCTATGGTTATTTTCCCATCGGGTACACGAAGTAAAGGCAAGTCTATTGATGAATTTAAAAGCGGCAGTTTCAAACTAGCGACAAAATCAAAATGTCCAATAGTACCATTAACAATAAACGGAACCTATAAGCTCCTAGAAGAAAATAATAATAGAATTAAAGGCGCCGATATAGAATTAATAATTCATCCTACTATATATGTAGATAAATTAACTAAGGACGAGCTAGAGAAGCTACCTAATACAGTCCATTCCATCATAATTAATTCATGTAAGGATTACTAAAAAATATTATAACATATATTAAATTTTTTTGACATAGTTTCGTATAATATGTTATAATAAATTCATTTGACTTATATATGTTGCAATTCACAATTGTGTTTAAATTTTTTGGCATTTCAATACTAGAAATTAAGAATTATTCTTGCAATTTATATATTCCTTTAATTAGTAAATTAAAGGGGAGCGACCAATTTTAAAATATAGAAACGAGGATATTTAATGAATGATAATCAATTTGCTACATTAGGTCTAAAGGAGAGTATTGTAAAAGCAATATCAGACCTTGGTTTTACGGAACCATCTCAAATACAAGAACAAAGTATACCTGTAACCCTTAGTGGAGCTGACCTAATTGGGCAGGCTCAAACTGGTACCGGAAAAACTGCTGCTTACAGCTTACCAATCCTTACAAAAATGAGTGATAAAAAAGGGATTAAAGCTCTTGTTTTAGCACCAACAAGAGAGCTTGCAGTTCAAGTTAACGAAGAAATACAAAGATTGTCTAAGTATGAAAAAACTGAAGTATTATCTGTTTATGGTGGAGATTCAATAGACAGACAAATTAGAGCTTTAAGAAAAGGTACTGTAGACATAGTTGTTGGTACTCCTGGACGTATGCTTGACCTTATAAAGAGAAAATGCCTTCATTTAGATAGCATTGAATTTTTAGTTCTAGATGAAGCTGACGAAATGCTTAATATGGGATTTATTGATGATATAGAAGAAATTCTTAGTCATACACCAACAGAAAGACAAACTTTACTATTTTCAGCAACAATGCCTGATCAAATAAAAAAACTTGCTAAGAGATATATGAAAGCAGATGCACAGCATGTTTCGATAAAGAAAAGTTCTTTAACTGTATCTAAAATCGAACAAAGTTATTTTATGATTAATAACAAGCATAGATTAGAAGCTCTTTGCAGATTATTAGATTCAGATAATCCTAGTTCTGCTATAATATTTTGTAGAACTAAAAGAGGCGTTGATGAGCTTGTACAAGAACTACAATCAAAAGGTTACATGGTTGAAGGAATGCACGGAGATATGACTCAAGCTCATAGATTAACTACCTTAAATAAATTTAAAGAAGGAACATTAAGCTTATTAATTGCAACTGATGTTGCTGCTAGAGGTATTGATGTTGAGGGAGTAACTCATGTATTTAACTATGATTTACCTCAAGATGTTGAATCTTATGTTCATAGAATAGGTAGAACTGGTAGAGCAAACAAGAGTGGTACTGCGTACTCATTAGTAACTCCAAAAGATTTTGCAATGCTTAAGCAAATTCAAAATGTTACAAAGAGTCAAATTACTCAAAAACCTGTTCCAACTGCTGAAGAAATCAACAATAAGAAATTCAAAAACATGGTTTCCGAAGTTGAAAAAACTATTGAAGCTGGTGAACTTACAAAGTTTATCCCAAGTGCAATAGAATTAACTGAAGCTCATGATCCAGTATCAATTATTGCAGCTTTAATGAAAATTAAATTCCAATCTGAAAGTGTATTTGACTATAGTGCAAATAAGCTTGATGCACCTAAGAAAGAAGATGTACGTTTATTTTTCTCTGTCGGCAAACGAGATGGATTAACTCCAAAGGTATTGATTAATTACATTAAAGACATGACAAGAATTAGTGCTTCTGCAATTGGTCAAATAGACCTTATGGAAAACTTCTCATTTGTAACAGTTGATGAAACTGTAGCTGCCAAAATAATAAATAAATGTCCTGGCGGAAAGATCAACAAAAAGAAAGTTAATGTTGAAGTAGCCAATAAGCGTAAGAAATAATTATAAGTTAATTAATTATTCTTACATAAGGGAAGATTATTTTTAGGAATTCTCCTAGGTTTATCCTCCCTTTTTTTGTTGTTCTTTTTTAATATCTTCACTTATTACATTTCTAATTTCTATCCACAATATTTTATTTATTTATCCACATATCTGCTTAGTTATCTACATTATCTTCATAAAAATTCACATCTACAACGCCATCTAGTGCATACTTTTTTGGCATTCTAATACTAAGAATTCCATTATCAATATTCTTAAGTATTTGGCTTGTCTCTATATCTTCAATATTTTCAAATTTCTTATTGTATGACTTTTTTACAAGCACCTTACTTGTTAATATCCCAATTCCTCTATTCACTAATTCAGACCTATTTAAATTTATTTCTAATATTCCTGGATCATATCTTATACTTAATTCTCTAAGGTCAATCCCTTTTAAATTGATATTTAATAGGTACATATCCTCATATTGCTCCAATTCAATAAAATCATTATTTTCATCTTCTTTTCTTTCATAAATTCCTTCTTCCAAATTCCCATTATCAGTATTTTGAAATTCGCTAATATCTATATTCTCTAGAACAGAACTCATAATATCACTAATTTTTTGCAGATTATTTAAGTTAAAGGTGTCACCTATTCTAAATGAAAAAATTTTAAACATACTTTCCTCCTCATATTTATGGATTTCTAGTTACAAGATAAAAAGCTTCTAATACCTATATAGTATTTATAATTTTTCAATTTGTTTAAACTATTTATTCCATAAATAGAGTTGATTTGCCGAAGAAAAGTCGTCTTTAACCTTCAACTTCATTTCTTAAAGCTGCTTAGTTTTTCTTTATATTTCTTTATTTGAACTCTTGTATCCTCAATTTCTTTATAATCTAAATTTCCTCTTCCCAATCTATCAGAAAGTGAAACTAGTACTATTTCATTAATATTAACATCTTTTAACATGTCACCAATATTTTGAAACTTCATATCTTTAGTAACAAATAAGCTTTGCATATGCCATCTTACAAGACCTCGTACCTCTTCAATAAATGCCTCATCTTCATTAAAATGTTCTAAGAACTTTACAGTCATATCAGCTCCAACAATATCATGATTATAAGAGGTTAATCTTCCTTTTCTAAGCTTAGTAGTTGGCTTTTTCCCTATATCATGTAATAGAAGTGACCACATAAATACACGCTTATCTCTGCTTTTTTCTCTATACTTTGCACCTTCATCAACTACCATCATTGTATGAATAAAGACATTTCCTTCAGGATGATATTTGGGATTCTGATCAACCTCCTGCAAATCTTTAATCATTGAAAAAGGATAATTATCTAGCAAGTGATTTTTTAAAGCTTCTTCTAAATAATTAGATGGTTTATTATCATTTAATAAATTTTGTTCAATCTCTAAAAAAATTTCTTTATCATTCATTAAAATCATCCCCCTTTTATTATCTGTATTCAAACCTAATACTAGTATTTCAAATATTTTAATTCTTAATCATGAAAATATCTTTTTTATTTTTGAATATATTTAAACTCTAAACCACATTCCACATAAAATAATCTGCTTCACAGGACTATATGTTTCTGCTAATTTTAAAATTTTTCCTAAACTTTAACTTAATTATAGCTCCTAAAAACGAAAAAACAGTAGATAATTTTGCTTAACACAATATTATCTACTGTTTAATTATAGTATATATTTAAATTTTAACCTTCCAAGAATTAAAGAGCTGAATTTCCTCTTTCTCCAGTTCTAATTCTTACACATTCTGCTATATCCACAACGAAAATTTTTCCGTCACCAACTTCACCGGTTCTAGCAATTTTAGTGATTAATTCTATAACGTCTTCCACTTTCTCATCTTCAACCACTATTTTAACTTCTATTTTAGGTAATACATTAGTTACTATCTCAGTACCTCTGTGATATTCTTTCCATCCACGTTGTTGACCACAACCCATAACTTGGCTTATAGTTACACCATTTATATTATTATTTTTTAATGCTTCTTTAATATCCTCAAGTTTTGAAGGTCTTATAATTGCTTCTATTCTTTTCATAATTATTTCCTCCCTAATCATCCATTATAATATAAATATATGTTGTCTTATTGAGTCTTTATCTAAAAATTATACCATAAATTATTTTAAAATGAATTCTTTATTACAACATATATTATATTATTAATTTATATTCATATGCCCTGACTAGTCTAATCCATTAAATGCTGGGTAAGCAGTTTCACCGTGTTCAGCTACATCAAGGCCATCAGCTTCTTCTGAACTTTCAACTCTAATGCTCATAAATAATTTCATAACTTTTAGTATTATAAATGTCATTATACCTGCAAATAATACTGTTATTACAATAGCTTCAACTTGGGCAATTAAAAGATGCACATCTCCAAAGAACAATCCATCCCATTTAGCTACAGAGTTAATTGCTGTTTGTCCAAATAGTCCAGTTGCAATTCCTCCCCATACTCCTCCAATTCCATGACATCCAAAAGCATCAAGAGCATCATCGTAACCAAATTTTGATTTTACTGCTCCCATGAAGAAGTAACAAATTGGAGATACTATAGCTCCTATTATAATTGAGCTCCAAAGTGGTACAAACCCTGCACCAGGTGTAATTGCAACTAAGCCTACAACTGCTCCTGTTACTGCACCAAGTACTGTTGGTTTTCCATGTTTAACTTTTTCAATTAACATCCATGAAAGCATTGCTGTTGCTGCTGCAGTATTTGTTGTCATGAAAGCATGCACTGCTAATTCATTAGCTGCTAATGCACTTCCTGCATTAAATCCAAACCATCCAAACCAAAGTAATGCTGCTCCAAGAACTACAAAAGGAATATTGTGTGGTTTATAAGACATCATACCATATCCACGTCTCTTACCTAACATAATACAAGCTACAAGGCCTGAAACTCCTGAACTAATATGAACAACATCTCCACCAGCGAAATCAACAGCTCCTAAAGCTCCTATTATTCCACCACCCCATACCATATGAGCTAATGGATAATATACTAATAGCGACCACAATCCTATAAAAATAAATAATGCTGAAAATTTCATTCTTCCAGTTAAAGATCCAGTTATAAGTGCTGGAGTTATAATTGCAAACATCATTTGAAAAGCTGCAAAAAGCATATGAGGTATAGTTGGCGCATATGCAGAAGGCGCTCCTGCTACACCATTGAATCCAAAGAAATTAAGTCCCCCTACTATTCCACCAATATCATCACCAAAAGACATTGAGTAGCCTACTAATACCCACATTACAGAAGCTAATCCACAAATAAACATTGAAGACATTAGTGTATTTAAAACATTTTTCCTACGAACCATTCCTCCATAAAAGAATGCAAGACCTGGCGTCATTAAAAGTACAAGTGCTGAACAAAGTATAACAAAACTGATATCACCTGAATTAATTTCCATAAATATTCCTCCTTAATATATAAATACTAAACCAAAAATTATAAATTCAAATTACTTATTTTTTCTTTTTTTAAATAAATGTTAGCCCTAGGTAACTGCGCGCTCGTTCCCTAATACAACAATTATAAAATCTGCTTCATTATTACATTATTTGAAATAATAATGTAAAATAAAAAGGTGTTTGATCCGCATACTTAGCAGTACGCTTATCAAACACCATTGTTCTTATTTCATAGTATATAAGGCGAATTAACTTTTGTCAACAATTTTTTCATATTAATTTCAATTTTGTTTAATTTCTAATCAAAATTGTTTATAGTACTAATTATCATCTTCTTTATATGCTTATGCTTATTAGGCATGTCGTCTTCAGTATTGATTAATTGAATTAAATTAGTCAAATCACGAAGTTTACTCACTTTATACCAGTTATCACTAAGCTTGTAATCTGAATTATTATTATATTCTTCTTTAAACACATTAATTAGACTTTTATTGAAATATTCTTCATATCTAAAAAACTGCCCTATATCAGCAATAGGGTGTCCTGCCATTACAAATTCCCAATCTAAAACTCCAGATAAATGTCCATTTTCTATCAAAATATTAGTACCTTGAAAGTCGCCATGCACTAATCTAATATCCTTATCCAATTCCAATAAAATTTCATCATTTTGTTTTACTAATCGACAAATTTTATTTACAATGTCTTTACCCAATCTCTTTTTTGCCATATCCCCCATTAAAATTTCATACCACTTTATAAGTGGAGGAAAGTTGTCTATTACATGTAAATTTTTATCTAAAAATCCGACCTTATCAAATTTATAGCTGTGTATTTTTGCTAGCGTTCTTGCAACACTTTTAACAAAGCCGTCTTCTAATTTATATCCATCACTTACGACTTTACCCAAAGTCTGTCCATTCATATATTCATAGATTGCATATTCCCTATTTTCAATTAGTTCATCTCTACTAATCTTATATATTTTAGGAACTGGTATAGCTTTATTTTCTTTCAACATAGTCAATAATTTAATTTCTCTCATATAATTTTGTTCCATAGGAAAAAATATTTTCAAAAGATATTTTTTATTAATATTATTAGTTGAAATAATATAATTTGTGGTTCTACATCCCTCATCAACTGGTGTTATATTTACAATATTATTTTCTTGTAATATACCTTCAAATAGTTTACTGACTATATTCTCATCAATCTCTAAAAATGGGAATGTTCTCTCCCAATCATATTCCATAAATTATACCTCGCTACTCTAAATATATTAATTAGTTCCTATGCTTCTAATTGTTCTAAATAATCATAAGCTTTCTCTATTGCCTCTGTTTTAGTTTCATATATATGACTTACTCCAAGTTGAACTGCAAAGCCCATTCGATGTAATACCTTCATTGGCTGCTCTTGTACGTGGGTTAAACAAAGCTTTATATTATTCGCATCACAATGTTTAAGTAATCTGGTTAATGCATCTATTGCAGAAGCATCTATCGCATGGGTATGTCTCATATCCAAAATTACAACCCCAACAGAAGCTTCAATTTCTTTTATCTTACAAATAAATTCTTGTGCAACTCCAAAAAACATTGGACCATTTACTTGATATACTCGTATTCTTCCATCTGTTTTTTCTAATATTGCAGTTGTTTCTTCATCAAAAACTTTTTCCTCTACTAAATCTCTGATTTGTGTAGTATCTGATATTCTCTTCATAAATAAAAATGCTGTCATGACCATTCCAATACCTATAGCAACTACTAAATCAAATATAACAGTTCCTATAAATGTAACTAATAATACAATAACATCACTTTTAGGTGCTTTTAATAAGCCTTTAAAAGCTCTCCATTGTGACATATTATATGATACAACTGCTAATATTGCAGCAAGCACAGTCATTGGTACCATTTTAGCAAGAGGCATTAAAATTAACATAGTAATTAATAATGTTATAGCATGTACCATTCCTGCTATAGGACTTCTTCCTCCTGTTCTTACGTTAGCAGCAGTTCTTGCTATAGCACCTGTAGCAGGTATTCCGCCAAATAATCCTGATGTAATATTAGCTATCCCTTGCGCCACAAGTTCCATATTAGAATCATGAGTATCTCCAATCATTCCGTCTGCTACTACTGCTGACAGCAATGATTCTAAAGCAGCTAAAATAGCAATTGTCATGGCAGGACTGAATAATTTATTTATTACACTCATGCTAAGCTGTGGCAACACAGGCGCTGATATTGTTGATGAAATATCTTGAAATCTGCTTCCTATTGTATCTACTGGGAAATCTAACAGCTTTACAGCAAGAGTTGCTAAAATTAATGCAATCATAGATCCTGGTATAGTTTTATTAATCTTAGGCCAAACAATTATTATAATAACAGAAATTATTCCAATTGCTAGAGAATATATATTTAGTGTTCCCATATTAGAAAAATAACTGTTCCATTTTGCAAAAAACTCTGCTGGTACATTATCAATTTTTAAACCTAAAAAATCTTTAACTTGTGTTGACATTAATGTTACAGCTATACCTGCTGTAAATCCTATAGTTATTGTTTGAGGTATATACTTAATCAGCGAACCAAACTTTAATAATCCCATTATTATCATTATAATTCCAGCCATTATTGTCGCGGTGATGAGTCCATTTAATCCATATTCCTGAATTATAGAATAAATTATAACAACAAAGGCTCCTGTAGGTCCTCCTATTTGAACTCTACTTCCTCCCAAAAATGAAATAATAAATCCCGCGAAAATAGCAGTTATGAGTCCTTTTTCTGGTGATACACCAGAAGATATTCCAAGTGCTATTGATAATGGTATTGCTATTATAGCTACAATAACACCTGCAATAATATCCTTCATAACTTGTTCTTTAGTAATTTCCCCGTTCTTAATCATAGAAAAGAACTTAGGCATCATTTTTAATCACATCCTTATTCAATTGTTCAAATTTTATATTACTCCTAATCAATATAGTAGTCAAAGCAAAATATTCATTTTTTTGACAATAGGAGTACATTTATGACAATTAAATATAGGATTAACTTTTATATTTCTATTAACTATTTATAACATTATCTAATTTAATTTTTAATTCATCAGTAATATTTACTAATGGAAGCCTAACTTCATCTGAATCTATAAGACCTAACTTTTTCAAACAATATTTCACTGGTGTTGGATTAGGTTCTGCAAATAATAGAGGAATCATATTCTGTAATGATTTCCACTTTTCCAGTGCTTCTTGATGATTATTCGCTCTAATCAAATTGTACACTTCAATAAATTCTTTAGTCTTTAAATGAGCAGAAGACATGATTCCACCTTGTCCTCCCATTGTAAGTGTTGTATAAAAAAGTGCATCTTCGCCTGTTAATATAGAAAAATCCTTTGGTGGATTTAATAATAATTCAATTGTTTGTTTTATATTTCCTGAACAATCTTTTATTGCAACTATATTTTTAAGTTCTGCCAGCCTTTCTACAGTTTCATTTTCAATATTAGTTCCAGTCCTGTAAGGTATATTATATAGTATTATATCTAAATCAGTTGCTTCAGATATACATTTAAAATGTTCGTAAATTCCTCTCTGATTAGGTCTTGAATAATATGGAGCTACAGATAATATACCATTAACTTTGTGCTTTTCCACCACTTTTAATTTACTTACTACCTCACTAGTATTGTTTCCTCCCAATCCAACATATATTGGTACTCTATTATTACAATACTCTAGAGTTTTAGTTAAAACTTCATCATATTCATTTGGTAGAATTGTAGGACATTCACCTGTTGTTGCCAATGGCATAATTCCTGTTACACCTTCTTCAATATAGTGATCAATCATCCTTTTATAAGATTTCAAATCTACTTGTCCATCTTTAAATGGTGTTATTAGTGGCACTAGTACGCCTTCAATTTTCATAATATTACACTCCTCAAATTAGTTTTTAACAAAAGAAAAACCGTTAGCAGGTACTAACGGGCAGAGTTAATCATATAAAGCTTTATTTAAAATCAAAATACAACAATAAATAATAATTTCATTATTATTCTAAATTTGACTAAATCCTTGTTAGCTCTCCACTTTCGTGACAGTCATACATATATTTTATGCATACCCAGAAATAAATTTTTGCATAATTTAAATCTTCGGCCATATTACCTTTCCTTATTAATCAATGTTTGCCAACTCATAATAAGTACTAATTATATATAGCACCTCTACCTAAGGTTTCTGTTATTAAATTACAATAATTATAACATTTAATTAGATTGTTGTAAATGAAACGCTTTTACAGAACGACTGAATATATAATTAAATTGCCTATTAATACTTATAATAAAAAAGATATATTATTTCATTTTCTTATACACTATTTTAATATTTTCTAAAATACTAATTTATTACTTATCTTATAGTCTTTCAATTAACCTTACTTATCTTTATAAATATATTATTATAATTTTTTTGCATAGTATATAGTTAAAAATGCTATAAAAGTTGCAAAAATGCTATTAGAAAACTATATTCCATATCTAATATATAAATAAATTAATCTTTACATAATCAAATATTAATTTATATTTTAAATTTTATACACACATATCCACATAAACAAGAAATAATCCACAAAGAAATTAAATTTATTGTGGATTATTTTTCTATTATGTTAATAATTATATGAACTTTATCTCTTAAATTGCTTTTTAAAACAATTTAAGAATAGAAATAAAAAAAGACAGTTATTACAACTATCTTTTTAACTTACCTCGCAACGTCCTACTCTGCCACACAGTCTCCCATGCAGTACCATCGGCGCTATAGACCTTAACTTTCCTGTTCGGAATGGGAAGGAGTGTTACCTCTATGCCATCATCACGAGATCTTATACAGTTAACAGTTTATGCCCTTTAGGGTATCCTGTGGACAATTCATAGTTAACAATTTTGCTGGATATTCCTTTGGAATATCTTTTTTGAAAGATTTGTTCTTTCAAAATTGCACATAGTTTTTTAATGTATTTTTACAACTTAACTTATTGGTCAAGCCCTCGACCTATTAGTATCAGTCAGCTAAATATGTTACCACACTTACACCTCTGACCTATCAACCTTGTAGTCTTCAAGGGGTCTTACTAGCTTATGCTATGGGAAATCTCATCTTGAGGGGGGCTTCACACTTAGATGCTTTCAGCGTTTATCCCTTCCCGACTTAGCTACCCAGCTATGCTTCTGGCGAAACAACTGGTACACCATAGGTCAGTCCATCCCGGTCCTCTCGTACTAAGGACAGCTCCTCTCAAATTTCCTACGCCCGCGACGGATAGGGACCGAACTGTCTCACGACGTTCTGAACCCAGCTCGCGTGCCGCTTTAATGGGCGAACAGCCCAACCCTTGGGACCTACTTCAGCCCCAGGATGCGACGAGCCGACATCGAGGTGCCAAACCTCCCCGTCGATGTGAACTCTTGGGGGAGATCAGCCTGTTATCCCCGAGGTAGCTTTTATCCGTTGAGCGATGGCCCTCCCACGAGGTACCACCGGATCACTAAGCCCGACTTTCGTCCCTGCTCCACTTGTAGGTGTCGCAGTCAGGCTCCCTTCTGCCTTTGCACTCTTCGAACGATTTCCGACCGTTCTGAGGGAACCTTTGGGCGCCTCCGTTACATTTTAGGAGGCGACCGCCCCAGTCAAACTGCCCACCTAACAATGTCCTGTCACCAGTTTCATGGCATCCAGTTAGAACTTCAATACTATCAGGGTGGTATCCCAACAACGACTCCACTAAAGCTGACGCCCTAGTTTCCCAGTCTCCCACCTATCCTGTACAGACAATACCGAAATTCAATGCTAAGCTACAGTAAAGCTCTACGGGGTCTTTCCGTCCAATCGCGGGTAGCGAGCATCTTCACTCGCACTACAACTTCGCCGGATTTGCAGTTGAGACAGTGCACAAGTCATTACGCCATTCGTGCGGGTCAGAACTTACCTGACAAGGAATTTCGCTACCTTAGGACCGTTATAGTTACGGCCGCCGTTTACTGGGGCTTAAGTTCATACCTTCGCATTACTGCTAAGTATTCCCCTTAACCTTCCAGCACCGGGCAGGCGTCAGCCCCTATACATCAGCTTTCGCTTTAGCAGAGACCTGTGTTTTTGTTAAACAGTTGCTTGTGCCTATTCTCTGCGACCTGCTTTCGCAGGCACCCCTTCTCCCGAAGTTACGGGGTCAATTTGCCTAGTTCCTTAACTGCAATTCTTCCGTCGGCCTTAGGATTCTCTCCTCATCTACCTGTGTCGGTTTGCGGTACGGGCACTACTTCTCTCTCTAGATGCTTTTCTTGGAAGCATGGAATCAGATACTTCGGTTCCGTAGAACCTTCCCCATCACGCCTCAGAATTGTTGGAACGGATTTGCCAATCCCAACTTCCTAAACGCTTAGACTAGCATCCAATAGCTAGCACATCCTATCCTTCTCCGTCACACCCTCGATATTAACGATGATAGTGGTATTGGAATATCAACCAATTGTCCATCGACTACGCCTTTCGGCCTCGCCTTAGGTCCCGACTAACCCTGAGAAGACAAACTTTACTCAGGAAACCTTAGATATTCGGCCTGTAGGATTCTCACCTACATCTCGCTACTAATGCCAACATTCTCACTCGTAATCAGTCCACCGCTCCTTTCGGTACGACTTCAGCCCGATTACGACGCTCCTCTACCGCTCACGTATAAACGTGAACCCGTAGCTTCGGTGGTAAGTTTGAGCCCCGGACATTTTCGGCGCAGGATCTCTTGACTAGTGAGCTATTACGCACTCTTTTAATGAGTGGCTGCTTCTAAGCCAACATCCTAGTTGTCTTAGAAATCCCACATCCTTTTCCACTTAACTTACACTTTGGGACCTTAGCTGACGATCTGGGCTGTTTCCCTTTTGACCATGGAACTTATCTTTCACAGTCTGACTGCCGGACTGATAGTATATGGCATTCGGAGTTTGATAAGGTTCGGTAAGCGCTATGCCCCCTAGCCTATTCAGTGCTCTACCTCCACTACTCACATTTTCCGACGCTAGCCCTAAAGCTATTTCGAGGAGAACCAGCTATATCCGAGTTCGATTGGAATTTCTCCGCTATCCACAGCTCATCCCATGCTTTTTCAACAGCAACGTGGTTCGGTCCTCCACGAGGTTTTACCCTCGCTTCAACCTGGCCATGGATAGGTCACCCGGTTTCGGGTCTACAGCATGCAACTAATCGCCCTATTAAGACTCGGTTTCCCTTCGGCTCCGTACCTTAAGTACTTAACCTCGCTACATACCGTAACTCGTTGGCTCGTTCTACAAAAAGCACATCATCACACACGTAAGGTGCTCTGATCGGTTGTAGGCATATGGTTTCAGGTTCTATTTCACTCCCCTCCCGGGGTTCTTTTCACCTTTCCCTCACGGTACTGCTTCACTATCGGTCATCAGGTAGTATTTAGCCTTGGGAGGTGGTCCTCCCTGCTTCCCACAAGGTTTCACGTGTCTCGTGGTACTCTGGTGCAGAACTGTTCATTATTATTTTCACCTACAGGACTATTACCCCCTATGGTCCAACTTTCCAGTTGTGTTCGGTTAACAATAATTTCACGTTATGTTCTGTCCGCAACCCCAGAGATAAATCTCTGGTTTGGGCTCTTTCCTTTTCGCTCGCCGCTACTAAGAAAATCGATTTTTCTTTCTCTTCCTCCAGGTACTTAGATGTTTCAGTTCCCTGGGTTTACCTTCATAAAGCTATGTATTCACTTTATGATACATGGGGTTTCCCATGTGAGTTTCCTCATTCGGAAATCTTCGGATCTCTGACTATGTGCGTCTACCCGAAGCTTATCGCAGCTTATCGCGTCCTTCATCGGCTCCTGATGCCAAGGCATTCACCATACGCCCTTTGTAGCTTGACCTAATTTATTAGTCATATCACAAAGAATATATATTCTTGGCTTTGTTGTATTTTTTATACATCAAATCTATGTGCAATTTTCAAAGAACAATTTGCTTGCTTATTACCGCCAATTGCTTCGTCAGCTGCAAATTTTATTCATTCACGTACATAAAGTACGCTTCATTTCATAAAATTTTTGCTTCCTCGCACTTGTTGCTACTAAGCTACGCAACAATTTTGCTGTTTTTTAGCAAAATTTTTTTGAAAGACTTAGTCTTTCAAAATTGAACAGAACAAATACTTTAAGCAACCTGTTGAGTAAGTATTTTAATTTTGATACATAAATGTATCTGTACTAGCCAAACATCATGTTGGTCTAGATTTCTCCATAGAAAGGAGGTGATCCAGCCGCAGGTTCTCCTACGGCTACCTTGTTACGACTTCACCCCAATCGCTGACCCTACCTTAGGTCGCTGCCTCGCTTACGCGTTAGCTCACGAACTTTGGGTATTGCCAACTCTCATGGTGTGACGGGCGGTGTGTACAAGGCCCGGGAACGTATTCACCGCGACATTCTGATTCGCGATTACTAGCAACTCCAGCTTCATGTAGGCGAGTTTCAGCCTACAATCCGAACTGAGACTGGTTTTAAAGTTTGGCTCCACCTCGCGGTTTAGCATCTCTCTGTACCAGCCATTGTAGCACGTGTGTAGCCCTAGACATAAGGGGCATGATGATTTGACGTCATCCCCACCTTCCTCCCGGTTAACCCGGGCAGTCTCGCTAGAGTGCTCAACTAAATGGTAGCAACTAACAATAAGGGTTGCGCTCGTTGCGGGACTTAACCCAACATCTCACGACACGAGCTGACGACAACCATGCACCACCTGTCTTCCTGCCCCGAAGGGCTTCCTCCATTACAGAGTAATTCAGGAGATGTCAAGTCTAGGTAAGGTTCTTCGCGTTGCTTCGAATTAAACCACATGCTCCGCTGCTTGTGCGGGCCCCCGTCAATTCCTTTGAGTTTTAATCTTGCGACCGTACTCCCCAGGCGGAATACTTAATGCGTTAGCGGCGGCACGGAGGTCATGACAACCCCCACACCTAGTATTCATCGTTTACGGCGTGGACTACCAGGGTATCTAATCCTGTTTGCTCCCCACGCTTTCGAGCCTCAGTGTCAGTTACAGTCCAGAAAGTCGCCTTCGCCACTGGTATTCTTCCTAATCTCTACGCATTTCACCGCTACACTAGGAATTCTACTTTCCTCTCCTGCACTCTAGATATCCAGTTTGGAATGCAGCACCCAGGTTAAGCCCGAGTATTTCACATCCCACTTAAATATCCACCTACGCTCCCTTTACGCCCAGTAAATCCGGACAACGCTTGCCACCTACGTATTACCGCGGCTGCTGGCACGTAGTTAGCCGTGGCTTCCTCCTCAGGTACCGTCATTATCGTCCCTGAAGACAGAGCTTTACAATCCGAAGACCGTCATCACTCACGCGGCGTTGCTGCATCAGGGTTTCCCCCATTGTGCAATATTCCCCACTGCTGCCTCCCGTAGGAGTCTGGGCCGTGTCTCAGTCCCAATGTGGCCGATCACCCTCTCAGGTCGGCTACGCATCGTCGCCTTGGTGAGCCGTTACCTCACCAACTAGCTAATGCGACGCGGGTCCATCTCATAGCGGATTACTCCTTTAATTGCTGCACCATGCGGTACTACAATCTTATGCGGTATTAATCTTCCTTTCGAAAGGCTATTCCCCTCTATGAGGCAGGTTACCCACGTGTTACTCACCCGTCCGCCGCTAATCCATTCCCGAAGGAACTTCATCGCTCGACTTGCATGTGTTAAGCACGCCGCCAGCGTTCGTCCTGAGCCAGGATCAAACTCTCAATAAAAAGTTTAATCTTAGCTTACTCAAATAAAAATTGCTGGTTTACTTAAATGTATTTATCTTATTCTGTTCAATTTTCAAAGACCATTTTCTTTCTTACAACTTTCGCTGTAATCTTTTGTTTGTTTTTGTCACTCGTAAGCGACTCGTTTATCTTATCACTTAGTCTCAAGCTTGTCAACAACTTTTTCAAAATCTTTTTTAGCTCTTTATTTATGAGCTATTTATTCATTTGCTTAAGTTGTTTACCGCTCTCAGCGACGTGTTTTATCTTAACATATCCACTTAGCCAAATTGCCATTAAATCACTCATAATTCTAATTTAGATTTATAATTCACTAATATTCTTCACTTTTCTTAATTATCCTCATATTGATACACCCCGCAGAGTTAATTGCTTACTATAAGAGTTTACATCCATAATATCAGCTTAAAATCTATTCTATCATCTTTTCTCATTAATCTTCCTTTACTCGACTCCTTATACCAATTTCTTTAGTTTATAAATCTTTTAATACTCCTATAATTCTAATAAAACAAAAAAACTACTGAGATATATTTTAGAACTGCTTAATCGCTGTGCAAAATATATATTTCAATAGTTTATTTTTCTATAATTATATTGCTATAAATATATATTATAAAAATAGCCTCTTGCTATTATTAACGTTATATTGACAGTACCTCCATATATAAAACATTTATTATAGCCTATATTACAAATCCTTATCCATAATTCATGCAGCTGCTTGTCAAAAAGTAATCCAAAAATCTTAAATCATCTGTTACTTCAGGATGAAAAGAAGTGACTACAATATTTCCTTCTCTTGCAGCTA
This sequence comes from Clostridium saccharoperbutylacetonicum N1-4(HMT), assembly GCF_000340885.1. NCBI lineage: Bacteria > Bacillati > Bacillota > Clostridia > Eubacteriales > Clostridiaceae > Clostridium > Clostridium saccharoperbutylacetonicum. The sequence goes on from NC_020291.1 coordinate 6,440,053, forward strand.
CTATATTATTATCTATCTTACATAATACTTCTACAGTTTCTTTTACATCTACTATATATGGTGCTCTAATAAAAACAAGTTCTATTTTTTCTTCAGATACTGTACTAATTGATTCATAAACTCTAAAACTATCTATTTGAGTTCCAAATGCATTTCTTCTTACTTTAATATTCATTACTTTAAGATATTCTTCTTGCCCTTCTATCTCATCTGCCAATAATATCATTCCTGCACATGTTCCCCAAGTTGGAAGTCCATTTCTTATTTTATTCCTTAATGGTTCCATTAATCCTGTTATTTTCAATAGTTTTCCAATAGTTGTACTTTCTCCTCCTGGCAATATTATTGCATCAATATCATTTAAATCTTTTTCCTTCTTAACTTCAACTCCTATATGTCCTAAATGCTTTATCTGATTTAAATGCTCTAAAACATCCCCCTGCAGAGACAAAACCCCAACCTTCATTTTACCATCCTCTTTCAGCATATTGAGTCTTTACCTCTTCTGCTGAGATTCCACTCATTGCATTTCCTAAATCTGCAGAAACTTCTGCTAATTTTTCAGAATCATTATAATAAGTAGTAGCCAATACAATAGCTCTTGCTCTTTTTTCTGGATTATCAGATTTAAATATTCCTGAACCCACAAATACACCATCACTGCCTAACTGCATCATAAGAGCTGCATCTGCTGGCGTTGCAATTCCTCCGGCTGCGAAGTTAACAACAGGTAATTTACCATTTTCCCAAACGTATTTAATTAACTCATATGGTGCTCCAAAATTTTTAGCTAAAGTCATTAACTCTTCTTTTGATGAACTTTGTATTTTCTTTATTTCCTCAGTCATCGTTCTCATATGCTTAACTGCTTGTACTATATCTCCTGTACCTGCTTCACCTTTAGTTCTTATCATTGATGAACCTTCACCAATTCTTCTTAGTGCTTCGCCAATATTCGTTGCACCACAAACAAACGGAACTTTAAAAGTTTCTTTATTTATATGGTATTTATCATCTGCAGGCGTAAGTACTTCGCTTTCATCTATGAAGTCAATATTCAGAGCTTCTAATATTTGAGCTTCCACAAAATGCCCTATTCTGACTTTAGCCATAACTGGAATAGATACTGCCTCCTGAATCTCCTTAATCATTTTAGGATCTGACATCCTGGCAACTCCACCTTCTTTTCTTATATCTGAAGGAACTCTTTCAAGAGCCATTACTGCACATGCCCCAGCTTTTTCTGCAATTATAGCTTCTTCTTTGTTTGTGACATCCATAATAACGCCACCCTTTAACATTTGAGCAAGATTTTTATTTATTGATTCTCTTCCCATAATACATAAATCCCCCTTTTTTGAATTACCCTTATAATAAAATATGTATGGATACAATGCAAATGTACCCATACATTAAAATGATACCAATCAACTTTTACTCACAAACATTTATATATCTCTTAAATTTTCCTTTACAGACATATGATTTATCAACAATTTTAAATCCTGCATCCATAATATAATTATCCATATCCTCAAAAGTAACTAAGACTAATCTATCACTAATTTTACGTGCACTTCTGATAAGAGCTGTTTGCTCCTCTATTGTCGTTGGTGTAAATAAACCATATGGCAAATCTATAATTGCAACATCGTACCTCTCTTCTATTTCATTCATATCCCCATTAGTTATTACATCTTCATAACCATAGAATTTTAAGTTTTTCTTAGCATTTTCTGCAATACTCATATTGAGTTCACATCCAACAACATTAATCTCCATTGAAAGAGCTTCAAGAATAACTGTCCCTACTCCGCAACATGGATCTATTAACTTTAACTCCAAGTTGTTTCTAACTGCTATATTTACTAGTGCTCTAGCCACTCTCACACTCAAAGAATTCGAATATGAGTAGGGTTTCTTATCATGAATATGCCACTCATAATCATTTTTCTCATACTTACCAAATATCCACTTTCCATTAATCCTTGTAATCCCAAGAATAATCTTAGGATTGTGAATTTCTGGTTCCCCTGTTATTACAAATCCAATTTGACTCAAGCTTTTAAGTCTTTCCTCATAATCTATATCCCCATATTCTGTTCTTAAGTAACAAACCTTAAAATTATCATATGCTAATTTATCCCCTATGATATTTTTCATTATTTGCTCTAATGAATCCTCTTCATATACAACTGATATCATTTCTTTTATAAAAGGACTCCTTGACGGGCAAATGTAAAAATCTGAAAACAAGTATTTTTCACTTAGAGTTTCTCCGAAAAGACACTTAATCTCCAGCTTGCATAAAGCTTCTTCAAACACAGGATACTTAATGTAGTAGAAGTACTTTTTATAATTATTATCATCTAATTTATCTTTATCCAATTAATTTCACCATCTTCGCTTTAAATATAATTTAAGTATTGATATTAGTTTAATAATACCATAACAGATGCACGAAATAATTCATATTCTATAATCTAAATAAGTGCTTCAACCCTTTTTATTCTTCAACTTTATTTAACATAACATTATTTTTCACTGTTTTGTCATATATGATAACGTTTTTATCTCTGTTTTATTATTTTTTATATAAAATATTAAATATCAATCTTGTAATAATCACTTGTATATGTTATTATATCAACAATATATATGATAACTTTATAATATTTTATCAACATATTTCGAAATTAATTATCATTTTAATATTATTGTTTAAATTAAAGGGGGATAAATATATGAAAAAAAAATTATTATCGGGAATATTAATTTCCGCTATGGCTGTTACTCTTTTAGCTGGTTGTAGTGGAAATACAGCTGGAGGCGGAAGCAATGGAGATACTATAAAAATCGGTGCCATTGGTCCATTATCTGGGGCAGCATCTACTTATGGGGTTTCAGTTAAAGAAGGTGCTCAATTATTAGAAAAAGAAGTTAATGATGCTGGCGGAATTAACGGTAAGAAAATCAAATTTGTTTTTGAAGATGACCAAGCTGATCCAAACTCATCGATGCAAGCTTTCAATAAACTTGTTGATGATGAAAAAGTATGTGCGATTTTAGGACCTGTTACATCAGGTGCAACACTTGCAGTCGCTCCAAATGCAACATCAAAGCAAATTCCTATGATAACTCCAACAGCTACAGAACCAACAATAACTAAAGTTGGTGGAGATTATATGTTTAGAGGTTGTTTTGTAGACTCTTTCCAAGGTGATGTTCTTGCTAAATATGCAACTGAAAAATTAGGAAAGAAAACTGCTGCAGTTTTATATAATTCTGGTTCAGATTACTCAAAAGGAATAGCTGACAGCTTTAAAGCAAAATTTGAAGGTGCTGGTGGACAAGTTGGTGAATTCTTAACTTACAATGATAAAGATACTGACTTTAAAGCTCAATTAACTAAAATTAAAAGCTTAAATCCAGATGTAATAGTATTACCTGATTACTACAATGTTGTTGGTCTTATTGCTAAACAAGCTAGAGATATGGGAATAACTTCTCAATTCCTAGGCGGAGATGGATGGGAATCAGAAGAATTAACTAAAATCGGTGGAAAAGCTGTAGATGGTGCATTATATATCAATCACTACTACTCTGGAGACTCAGATGAAAATGTAAAGAAATTCGTTGAATCATACAAGAAAGAATATAACAAAGAACCAGATGCTTTCGCTGCTCTTTCATATGACACTTCTAAAATATTAGTAAAAGCAATCGAAAAAGCTAGCAAAACAGATGGTGCCGCTATTAAAGATGCTTTAGCTGGAATGGAAATGAACAGTGTTACTGGTAACATCAAATTTGGTAGTGACAGAAGTGCTATAAAGAGTGCTGCAATTATTAAAGTTGATGGAGATAAGAAAGTTTTGGCTGGTAAAGTTAATCCTTAATCATTAAAAAAAGGAGGAATATACAATGGAATTTATACAACAAATCATTAATGGTTTAGCTTTAGGTAGCGTATATGCCCTCCTAGCATTAGGATATACAATGGTATATGGAATCATACAGTTAATAAACTTTGCTCATGGTGAAATTTATATGATAGGAGCCTTTTCAGGCTTCTATTGTGCTTCAACATTAAAATTGCCATTAATCCCAACATTATTAGTTGCTATGGCAGTTTCAGCATTAGCAGGAATAATAATAGAGAAGGTTGCTTATAAACCACTTAGAAATTCTCCAAGAATTGCATTACTTATTACAGCAATTGGTGTTTCTTTATTCTTACAAAATGCTATGAGATTATTAGTTGGATCTAATCCAAAACCATTCCCTGATTTAATTAATGCTGGGAGTATTAATATAGGTGCTATTCAAATTGATATGAAGACAATATTAATGTTTGGAGTTTCTGCACTTCTTGTTGTTTTACTACAATTTATTGTTTACAAAACTAAAGTTGGGAAAGCTATGAGAGCCTCTTCTCAAGATATGGAAGCTGCTTCTCTTATGGGTATAAATGTTGATAACACTATTTCACTTACCTTCGCTATTGGCTCTGCCTTAGCTGGTATAGCTGGAGTTTTAGTTGCAATATCTTACCCTAGCATTACTCCTTATATGGGAGCTATGCCTGGACTTAAAGCTTTCGTTGCTGCAGTACTTGGTGGAATTGGAAGTATACCAGGAGCCCTTGTTGGTGGACTTGCTATAGGCTTACTTGAAACTTTTTCTAAAGCTTATATCTCAACCAACTTCTCTGATGCAATAGTTTTTGCAATTTTAATTATAATACTTTTAATTAAGCCTTCTGGTCTATTGGGTAAAAAGACCAATGTGAAAGTGTAGGTGTTAATTATGAAGAATTTGTTTAATAAAAAGAATATATGTATTGCTGCCGGAGTTTTAATAACTTATGGAGTATTGTTTGGTTTAATAAGTGCTGGTGCTATTAACTCATATTACAAAGGAATTATTACTTTTGCTTTAATTAATGTTGTCTTAGCAGTATCACTAAATTTAATTGTTGGATTTACAGGACAATTATGTTTAGGACATGCTGGTTTTATGTCAATAGGCGCATATGTATCTGCTATGGTTACACAAAAAGCACACATGCCCTTTGTTGTTTCAATTATTATTGGTGCAGTAATTGCATGTATATTAGCAGCATTAGTTGGATATCCTACACTAAAGCTTACAGGTGACTATTTTGCAATAACTACATTAGCCTTTTGTCAAATTATCCAAATAGTAATTATGAATATTGATACAGTTGGTGGGGCGCGTGGACTTACTGGTATACCAACAAAAACTACTTTTACAGTTGCTTTTGTCTTTATGGTGGCCAGCATAGTTATAATAAAGAATATAATTAATTCATCGCAAGGGAGAGCAATGCTTTCAATTCGTGAAAATGAAATAGCTGCTGAATCTATGGGAATCAACGCATTAAAATATAAAATGATGGCATTTATTATAGCTGCATTTTTTGCTGGACTTGCTGGAGGACTATATGCTCATTATTCAGGTTATATAAAACCAGATCTTTTCGACTTTAACAAATCAATTGATTATTTAACTTTCGTTGTATTTGGTGGTATGGGATCTTTATCTGGTTCAATTATTTCAGCTATAATGTTAACTTTCTTACCAGAACTTTTAAGAAGCATGGGTGATTTCAGAATGGTTATTTATCCATTAGCTTTAATACTTCTTATGATATTCAGACCTGAAGGATTGCTTGGAGATAAGGAAATTTCTCTTAAAATCTTCGGCAAAATAATACCAAGTAAAAAGTCAAAGGACAGAGAGGAGGCATAATTCAATGTTAGAAGTTCAAAATTTATCAATTGTATTCGGTGGATTAAAGGCAGTTTCAGATTTTAATCTTACTATAAATGAAAAAGAAATTGTTGGACTTATTGGACCTAATGGTGCTGGTAAAACTACTGTATTTAACATGTTAACTGGCGTTTATACTCCAACTGAGGGTACTATATCCTATCTTGGGGAAAAGATTCAAGGTCTTAAACCATACAATATCACTCAAAAGAAAATAGCTAGAACCTTTCAAAATATACGTCTATTTTCTCATCTTTCTGTTCTTGATAATGTAAAAGTAAGTTTTAACTATAGAATAAATTATTCTCTATTTGATTCTATCTTTAGAACTCCTAAATTTAGAAAAACTGAAGCTGAAATTATAGATAAGAGCATTGAATTATTAAAAGTCTTTTCTCTTGATGGAAAAAAAGATGAATTAGCTAGCAATCTTCCTTATGGAGAACAAAGAAAACTTGAAATTGTAAGAGCCTTAGCAGCTGAGCCATCTCTTTTATTATTAGATGAACCTGCTGCTGGTATGAATCCTCAAGAAACAGTAGAGCTTACTGAACTTATAGACTGGATTAAAGAAAAATTTAATATTTCAATTCTTTTAATTGAACATGATATGAAACTAGTTATGGGAATTTGTGATAAAATTGCTGTTCTTGATTACGGAAAGAAAATAGCTGAAGGTACCCCTGAGGAAATTAAAAACAACCCTAAGGTAATTGAAGCTTATCTTGGAGAGGGGGCTTAAAAAATGCTTAAAGTAGAAAATATTAATCTATATTATGGTGTAATTCATGCCCTAAGGGATATTTCCCTTGAAGTAAAGCAAGGTGAAATAGTAACATTAATAGGTGCCAATGGTGCTGGCAAGACTTCTACCCTTAGAGCTATATCAGGACTTCAACCTATAAAGTCAGGTAAGGTTACTTTTAAAAATTCAGAATTAAGTAGAACTCCAGCTAATAAAATAGTTTCTCTTGGCCTTTCACATGTACCTGAAGGAAGAAGAGTTTTCCCTCAGTTAACGGTTTTAGAAAATCTAGAGTTGGGTGCTTATTTAAGAAAAGATAAAGCTGGAATAAAGCAAGACTTGGAGATGGTCTTTGCTAAATTTCCAAGATTAAAAGAAAGAATAAAACAACAAGCAGGTACACTTTCTGGTGGTGAACAGCAAATGCTTGCAATAGGAAGAGCTCTTATGAATAGACCGGAAATGTTAATCTTAGATGAACCTTCAATGGGACTTGCGCCTCTTGTGGTTAAAGATATCTTTGATACAATTGTTGAAATCAATAAATCAGGGACTACTATACTTTTGGTTGAGCAAAATGCAAATATGGCATTAGCTATTGCAGATAGAGCTTATGTTCTTGAAACAGGAAGAATAGTTAAGTCTGGAGATGCACAAGTACTTCTTAATGATGAAAGTATTAAGAGTGCTTATCTTGGAGAATAAAAAATTTAATTAAATTTTTAATAAAAGGCTGATAAAATTTATCGGTCTTTTATTATTGTGTTTTTGTATAACATTGAAACTTTGATTTAAACTGAATATCTTCTTAACCTATAAGAAACACTATTAGTATATAGATTATTTATTTAGGAGGTCAAATTTATGAATAAAGAAGAAAATAGTTCACTACATGACAAAGCTAAGAAAATGATGATTGATGGTGAGTCTTGGGATTCCATAATGGAAAAAACTCATTTAAGATTAAAAGATTTAAGAAGAATTCAAATTAATGAAATAGATCCTAAATTTTAATAAATTATTTATAAAATTTAAATTTATAGTACCTTAACCCCTTTAGAAATAGCTATTTATGGATTACCTAAAATTTTCTATATATATCTATTTCTTTTTTTATATGCTTTTTGTAGAAAAAAGTGAAAACTTTTGTAATTTTCTGAATATTTTATTGTATAATATAAGTGTACAATATATTTTTATCATAAAAATAAAGGGGATGTTTTCAATGGTACCATATTTTATACTCATTTATAGTGTTATTATTATCTCACTTATGGTAATCGTCTACTTGGTAAAGTACACATTTGCACAAGATAAAGGCACAACTGAAATGCAGGAAATATCAACCTACATTAAAGAAGGTGCAATGGCGTTCATTAAAAGACAGTATAAAACTATATTCATGTTATCAATTCTAGCTTTATTTTTAATAATATTATCTAATTACTTTGGTAATACAAGTAAAGACTCTAGCACAGCTATATCTATTTCATTTCATACTGGAATAGCATTTATAACAGGTGCATTCTGTTCTGCCTTATCAGGATATATTGGTATGTATATGGCAGTTAATTCAAACATAAGAGCTGCTGCTGGTGCAAAAAAAGGTTTAAACAATGCTCTTCAAATAGCTTTAAAAGGAGGCGCAGTTACTGGACTAGCTGTTACAGCACTATCTCTTTTAGGTGTTGCAACTTTATTTCTCTTATATGGAGGAGGTTCAGGTAACGATACTCTTATAAAAGAATCTCCATCTCTTTTAGTTGGATTTGGTTTTGGTGCTTCCTTTGTTGCACTATTTGCACAACTTGGTGGAGGTATATATACAAAAGCTGCTGATGTTGGCGCTGACCTTGTTGGAAAAGTTGAGGCTGGTATTCCTGAGGATGATCCAAGAAATCCTGCAGTTATCGCTGACCTTGTTGGTGATAATGTTGGTGACTGTGCAGGAAGAGGTGCTGACCTTTTTGAATCAACAGCAGCTGAAAATGTCGGTGCTATGGTTCTTGGTGTTGCACTATATCCTATCTTTGGGTGGAAAGGCATACTATTCCCTCTTGTAGCACGTGCTCTAGGTATTGTAGCTTCTATAGTAGGTATTTTTACAGTAAAGGTTAAAGATAATAACGACGATCCAATGAAAGCTTTAAAGAGTGGCTTTGTTGTAACTTCTATAATAAATTTAATTATTTTATATTTTGTAGTTAATAACATGCTAACAGGTGCACTTCCAAATGGCGGCAGTGTTAATTCAATTTATTTATATGGCTGTGCAGTTGCTGGTATACTACTTAGCTATGTATTTGTAATTATAACTGATTACTACACTTCAATAACTCGCAAACCAGTAAAAGAAATAGCTAATGCATCTGAAACTGGAGCTGGTACAAATATAATAACTGGATTATCAGTTGGTATGGAATCAACTGCATTACCTGTTGTATGTATTTCAATTTGTATATTTGCAGCTTATAAGTTAAGTGAATTAGCCTTACCTAATATTGCAAATGCAGGTTTATATGGTACAGCAATAGCAACTATGGGAATGCTATCAACCTGTACTTATATTCTTGCTATGGATACCTTTGGACCTATAACTGACAATGCAGGTGGAATCACTGAAATGTCTGGAGCTCCTGAAGAAATCAGAAATGTTACAGATAGATTAGATGCTTGTGGAAACACTACTAAAGCATTAACAAAAGGTTATGCAGTAGGATCAGCTGCTTTGGCAACCTTCTTACTATTCTCAGCATACCTAGATGAAGTTAAACGAATTTTAGGAAAGCCTTTAGACTCATGGTTTTCAGTTGATATAGGAAAACCAGAAGTATTTATTGGAGGCTTTATAGGAGCCATGATAGTATTTCTATTTAGCTCAACAGCAATTAGTGCTGTTGGAAGAGCTGCTAAATATGTAATCCTTGAAGTTAGGCAACAATTTAAAGAAATTCCAGGCATAATGGAAGGCACAGCAAAACCTGATTATGCTCGGTGCGTAGACATTGTTACTAAAGGAGCCTTAAAGGAAATGATTCTTCCTGGAATAATAGTAATATGTGCTCCAGTTGTTGTTGGAATGCTCTTAGGAAAAGAATCAGCTGCTGGCTTTTTAATGATAACTACAATAACAGGTGTAATTATGGCTCTATTCCTAAACAATGGCGGTGGTGCATGGGACAATGCAAAAAAGCTTATAGAATTGGGTGAACACGGTGGAAAGAATTCTGAAGCCCACAAAGCTAGTGTTGTTGGAGATACAGTTGGAGACCCATTTAAGGATACTGCTGGTCCATCCCTTCATGTATTAATAAAACTTGTAAGTACTTTGACCTTGGTATTTGTAGCATTATTTAGCTAAAATATTTTTAGCCAAATAAAAAAGAGAATTCATCCAAAATGAATTCTCTTTCTTCATAATATATTAACTTACAAAATTCCAGAATCCTTCATATTTTTCAAATCCCTTACTATGGCTGCCTTCCCTATTATTTCTTCATAAATATACGGTGCTTCCTCTTTTATAAAATGCATTTTATCTTCAATATTATCATACATTTTTGTAATATCATTATACCTATCACACAATAACTTATTTTTCTTCTGTATCAATTTATCAGCTTTTTCTATTCTTGTTATTGGCTGTGGCGTATGAGGTTTATCAAAGATTATTTCTACTGAATTTTCATTTCTGCTTATTTCCTCCTGTGAATATCCTGCATTTAATAATCCTTGTATAAATGAATTGCACATAGTGTTGTCTTTAAAAAAAATCTTAATACTCATTTCTAATTCTGAAGGCTCTGAATATTCTCCAAGCTTAAATCCAGCCAACCACCAATGTTCCTCATCCCTTGAAAATAGAAGTTCACCATTCTTTTTTAAAGTAAAAGACATAGGTAATCGTTCCTCATCATTTGCACAATTATAAAACATATATTTATACGCAGCTGGGATATTTAAAGCAGGTTTAGCAGCCGTATATATTCCAACTTCGCATCCAGTATTTAAATCATATTGCCCTTTCCATAGTTCAATTAGCCATATTTTATTATCATATTCAAAATAAATTGGTTCACAATCTACAATCATACCAAATGGAGCCATTGTTTCATCATATAAACGACTATATCCCATATTTCTCTGCCAAGGGTTCATATTGCAATAAAAAATATCTTGTTCAGCATCATAAGCATAACCTGCAATAGCTATTCCCTTTTCAAAAATATTATCTCCATCTGCATTTTCTAACTTCTCTTTATTTATATTCTTCATTATTCGGATTCCAGTAAGCATTGTTATCAAAGGTTCAAACATAACTACTCACCCCAAATAAATTATTTTTATTTATATAATATTCTTTATTCAATCATTATGTTAAAAAAATATAACAATATTGACAAAACTATAAAACTGTATTATTATAATTTATACCAAATAGGTATAGTTAATAACTAATACATTTTAAAATTTTATATTAAGAAATAACATAAGGCGAAAGCCTTTTAAAATCATTTAAAACTATACCAGATGAGTATAGTTAATATTTTAATTTATAATTTTCAAATTTAAGGAGACGATTAAACTATGTCAATGTGTACATCAGCAGATTGTAAATTATGCGAATTTTTATCATCAAAAGAAGATCTTGAAACATCTTTTAATAGAGTTGAAACTCAAAAGGCTAAATGTAAGTTTGGGAAAAATGGAGTTTGTTGTAAGCTTTGTTCAAATGGGCCATGTAAAATAACTCCAAAATCACCAAGAGGTGTTTGTGGGGCAGATGCAGATACTATAGTTGCAAGGAACTTTTTAAGAGCGATTGCAGCGGGTTCAGCATGTTATCTTCATGTTGTTGAAACAACAGCAACAAATTTAAAAAATATTGGAGAAGGCAAAGGTAATCTAAAAATAAAAAGTCCAGAAACTTTAGATAATCTTGCAAATATATTTGAGATTGTTGAATCAGATATAAATCAAAAAGCTATTAAGGTAGCAGATGCAGTTTTAAAGGATCTATACAAGCCAAGACATGAAAAAATGGACTTAGTTAAAAAACTAGCTTATACTCCAAGATTTAAAAAGTGGGAAGAACTAAATATCTTACCTGGTGGTGCTAAATCAGAAGTTTTTGATGCTATAGTAAAGACTTCAACTAACTTAAGTAGTGATCCTGTAGACATGTTATTTAATGCATTAAATCTTGGAATATCAACTGGTATTTATGGTCTTGTATTAACTAATCTTTTAAATGACGTTATCCTTGGTGCACCAAAGATTAGACAAGCTAAAGTAGGTTTTAGAGTAATAGATGAAGATTATATAAATATAATGACAACAGGACACCAACACTCAAATATTGCACATCTTCAAGATAGATTAATAGATAAAGATGTTAAAAAACGTGCAATTGAAGCAGGTGCAAAAGGCTTTAGATTAGTAGGTTGTACATGTGTTGGCCAAGACCTGCAATTAAGAGGTGAGCATTACACTGAAGTTTTCTCTGGACATGCAGGAAATAATTATACAAGTGAAGCAGTGCTTGCAACAGGTGGTATAGACTTAATTGTTTCAGAATTTAACTGTACAATTCCTGGACTTGAACCTGTAGCAGAAAAGTTCAAAGTTAAAATGCTTTGTACAGATGATGTTGCTAAAAAGAAAAATGCTGACTATATAAGATTTGATATGGAAAAAGCTGAAGACTTAAGTGAAACAATCATATCTGAAGCATTAGAAAGTTATACAAACAGAAGAAAGACCGTTAAAATAGATATTCCTAAAGATCATGGTCATGATGATGTAGTAACTGGTGTTAGTGAAGGTTCATTAAAAGAATTCTTAGGTGGAAATTGGAATGGACTTATTGATCTAATTGCAAAAGGAAAAATTAAAGGTATAGCTGGAGTTGTAGGATGTTCGAACTTAACTGCAAAAGGACACGATGTATTTACTGTTGAGCTTACTAAAGAATTGATAAAGAGAGATATCTTAGTGCTTTCTGCTGGCTGTTCTTCAGGAGGACTTGAAAATGTTGGACTTATGTCACCTGGTGCTGCTGAACTTGCTGGAGATAATTTAAAAGAAGTATGTAAATCTCTTGGCATACCTCCAGTTCTAAACTTTGGTCCATGTCTTGCTATTGGAAGACTTGAAATGGTAGCAACTGAGCTAGCAGAAACTCTAGGTGTAGATATTCCTCAACTTCCATTAGTATTATCAGCACCTCAATGGCTTGAAGAGCAAGCATTAGCTGATGCTGCCTTTGGATTAACTTTAGGATTACCTCTTCATGTTGCAATATCACCATTTATAGATGGTAGCCCTGTTGTAACTAAAGTTTTAGAAGAAGATCTTGTTAATATAACAGGTGGTAGACTTATAGTTGAAGAAGATGTAGTTAAAGCAGCTGATGAATTAGAAAAAATAATTGAAACTAGACGAACTCAAATGAATATTTAAAAGCTTATGATAATAAATTCATAAGAAAGGAAGATACCTCGAAGATTTACTTTTGAGGTATCTTTTTTACTAGCTTTAAGTTGCTTTACTTTATAACTTTCTACACCATAATTTACCATGTTTCAGTCACATATAATTATTTTACATTATAATGAATTGAAAGAATATTATGGTGCAAAATCACTATATTTTGATGTATAATAAATAAGGTATTATTATAATTTTATTTACATAATCTATTACTAAAATTAATAACAAAGGGGGAATTTTAATGGCAATTGTAGAAGTCGTTAAGTATAATGGTGGTCCAGATACTTTTGCTTGGAAATATCCAAGTGAAGAATTAGGAACATGGACTCAACTTATTGTTAACGAATCTCAAGAAGCTATTTTATTTAAAGGAGGACAAGCACTTGACTTATTTCCAAGTGGAAGACATACCCTTGAAACTGCCAACATTCCATTTTTAAATAAAATCGTTAATCTTCCATTTGGAGGCAGATCGCCATTTACTGCAGAAGTTTGGTATATAAATAAAGTCTATTCATTAGATGTTAAATGGGGAACTGCTACACCTATCCAATTGCAAGATCCTAAATATAAAATTTTTGTACCAGTACGCTCTTTTGGACAATTTGGTATTCAAATTGAAGATTCAAGAAAATTTTTAATAAAATTAGTGGGTACCCTTTCTGTATTTGATAAAGACAGTATTATAAAGTATTTTAGAGGATTGTACTTAACAAAAGTAAAGGATGCTATTTCTTCCTATTTAGTTCATAAGCAAATCAGTGTTTTAGAAATTAATGCTTATCTTGATGAGCTTTCTGAACAATTAAAAGAAAAGATGGTACCAATTTTATCTGAATATGGTATCAAACTAGTTAACTTTTATGTTAATGACATTAATATACCTGAAGATGATAATGCTGTTATTAAATTAAAGGATGCACTTGCTAAACGTGCTGAAATGGATATAGTTGGCTATAATTATACTCAAGAACGTTCCTTCGATACAATGGAAGGAGCTGCTACTAACCCAAGTTCTGGACAAGCAGGATTTATGGGAGCTGGCCTTGGATTAGGAATGGGAATGGGACTTGGTAATAGCTTTGCTAATCAAATGGGTATAATAACTCAAAATATGACTACTACTATTACAATAACAAAGACTTGCCCAAATTGTGGCACTGAAATGGAACAAGAAAAGCGTTTTTGCAGTGATTGTGGTTTTGATACACAAAAAAATGACTCTAATAAAAAACGTGAAAACGTTAATTGTAGTAATTGTGGTGCTTCATACTCTATTAATGCTAAATTCTGTCCTGAATGCGGTGATAAATATAACCCTTGCCACAAATGCGGAGCTGATTTAAAAGAAGATGCAACTGTGTGCCCTGAATGTGGCAGTGGGAAACCAAAGCTTTGTAACAACTGTGGATATAAGATAGAAAATGAAAATACTAAATTCTGCCCTGAATGTGGAACTTCATTAATTCAAAAGTGTTCAAGTTGTGGAACAGAAATAAACGGTTCTCCAAAATTTTGTCCTGAATGCGGAAATAAATTTTAATTTATTAAGTTAGAATCTGTTAAGCTGTTATGAAAAAATAGCTTGATTATTCATAGAATTGAAAAGGGGGATAAATATGGGTAGTAAAGCAAGAACTCTTGCAAGTATAGGAATTGGCTTCATTGTTTTTATAGTTACCTTAGTAGTATTTTTCTTGGGATATACAAATCATCCAATGGAAAACATAGATTGGATTGCCTTTATATTTGTATTAATTTCAGAAATCCTCTTATTTGGAGGTACTACTATTATCTTAATGAAAAAATATCCAAGCAATCAAATGTTATTGGTATCTGGAATTATTTCCACTCTATCAATTTACTGGATAGTTACTTGCATACTTTCTATTTTTAACAAAAATATATTTAACGGTAATACTCAAGGTTTTATTACTACTCAAATTATTATTCTTGCAGCTGCTTTAATTATCTCAATAGCATTATATGTAGCTGGGATTAATGTAAATGAAAATGATGATGAACTTGCTTATTCAGGGATAATAATAAAAGATTGTGAAAGTCTTGCATTTTCATTAAAATCTAATTCTAATTTTAGTGCATATTCATCGCTACTAAATAAAATTTATGAAGAAATAAAATATAGTGATAAAACCAAAACAGTTGAAAATGAACAAATCATATATAATAGAATTCAGACACTTAAAGAATTATTATCAACTAATGAAAATAATTCAAAAATTGAAGATGTTTCAAAACTAGTTGATGAAATAGTATTACTTATTAAAGAGCGTAATCAGTCTGTACTAAAATTAAATCAAGGAGGTTTCTAAATATGAGCATGCAACAAACTTCACGTCCAAGAATTGTAGCTTACAGAATTGCAGGTATCATAGCAAGTATATTAGGTTATTTTATTGATTTTATATTTGGTCTCACACTTATATTTGGTAATCCCCTGGGTGGTGTAGGTACAATAATAGTACTACTTATATTCATTGCTATAGGAACTTGGCTAATTATATATGGTATTAAAACAAAAAGAAAAATTATAAGATTCAAGAAATATGTAAACATAATTTCTTTAGAAAATGAAACTTCTTTAGAAAATATTGCAAATGCATGTTCACAATCAATAGATTTTGTAATTAAAGACCTAGAAGTAATGATTGCTCAAAAGTTTTTTACTAATGCATATATAGATAGAGATACTAATGAAATTGTTCTTGAAAGAAAAAATAACTCTGAAGTTTCAAATAATATAATTGCAAAAACTGAAGTTGTTGAGTCAAAGGTTGTGACTTGTAAGAACTGTGGGGCATCAAATAATATTACCATTGGCACTGTAGCAGAATGTGAATTCTGCGGATCAGTTTTAAATTCATAATGATACGTAAAGGAAGGGGTCTTAATGAATTATAATTTTAATAATATTGAAGTTTCAGTGAAAAATCCTAACCCTAAGTGGTGGTTATCATTACCTTTTATTATATTTACTTTTTTAGCTTTTTTCCCAATTGGTATATTTCTAATGTGGAAGAGATATACTACTTATGAAAAAAACTCCTTACAGCCTGGAAAAGCTGTTACTATAATCGGATGTATACTTTTATTTGGCGCATTTGTGACATTTATTGTAAGTATTTCTGATGGATTTAAACAAGGTAAAGTTGCAATATTATTCTACCTTCTATCTGGTATAAGCCTGGTTTTAGTGGGAAAAAAGAGAAAAGAAAATGCAAAAAAATTCAAAAAATGTATTTCAATTATTCTTAATGATGAAATCATGGATATTGATAATATTTCTGCTCTCATTCCAGCATCATACGAAAATACAAAAGAGTACTTGCAAAATATGATTGATAATGGCTTTTTTCAAGATGCTTACATCGATGAAATTAGAAGACAAATAGTATTTCCTAAAAAGAAGGAAGCTAACTCATATAATCAATTTAATAATACCGAGAATAATATTAGAATGAAGGTAGTAACTTGCAATGGCTGCGGAGCTCAAAACAGTATAGCTACTGGAACTGTAGGAGAATGTGAATTCTGTGGATCTAAAATAGAAGCATAATGAGAAAAAATAATTGAGAATTTCAGATGAATGTTATGAAATTCTCAATTATTTTTATTTACAGGTAGTCTAATCTTAACTTAGACTAGTTTTCTAAATATGAAAAATTTGATTTTTCCTGGGAAATAAATTGTATTCCTACTTATAACTTTACCTACACCTCTCACTTCTCCATTAAAAATGGTTCCATTTTCCACCCCCAAAATTTAGCTAAATAGATTTTATTGAACTGCATATTAACCTGTATCCCCTATTGATAAACCGTATTCCATGTAATTTTTTAAATCATTTAAGAATTAAGTTTTTATAATTATCTTTAGTTATTATTTTATCTGTAACTAAATACTTATCAGGTATATCTTTCCCATTCAAAAGATTATCCATAAGTTCTTGTGCTGCAATTTGTCCCACTTCTGTAGCACTTATATATGCAGAAGCTATAAGTGGAGAAGTTTCCTTTTGGAATTCATCTTTTGCTACGTAGCTACCAACACCTACAGCTACAGCATTTTTTGCAAGACCTGATTGCTGAAGTGCCTTTATAGCGCCAATAGTTCCAGCTTCGTTTGCTGACATAACAAACCAATTTTTAATATTCTTATTATTTGCAATAGTAGAAGCTGCTGAATAGAAGCTTTTTTCTGACTGGCCATTATATTCTGCCTGAAAAATATTTTCCTTTGGAAAATTAGGAATTCTATTTTTAAAGGTGTCTAATTGACCCTCAGTTCTAGGTATACAGCTAGATACCGAATCCATTGACATAAGTAGAAGTCCAGACTCATTAGGATTAGTTAACCTATTATTTTTCTCTAAGTAATCCACCATAAGACTAGTCATATCTCGTCCAATTTGATTAGAATCTATTCCAACAAATGGAGCAATATAATTACTGCTTTCATCAGTTAAAGGGTCATCACAAGCAATAACCGCAATATTTGCTTTTTTACATCTTTCTATGGTTATTTTACTTAGTTTTTGGTCAGGAACACATATTAAAATCCCATCTACTTTTTGAGTAATCAAGTTATCCAAAGCGGATAAATATACGTCTGGATTCATTTTAGCATCTATAGTAATTACTTCTTTAGCACCCATTTTTAAAGCTTGATTTTTAGCTGCTTCGCTTTCTTCCTGGAACCAAGTTTCATCTAAAGTTTTATAAATAACAGCAATAACCAAATCAGATTTTTTAGAATTTTGATTATTACTTACAGTATCACAAGAAAAAGTAAAACTACATAAAATTATAATAACAACTAAAAGTATTCTCTTGTTCATGTAATATAAATTCCTTTCATCACATTTTTAGCAATCATATTCAAAGTGATAAGCACTCTATACATTTTTGAAATATGAGTCTCTAAATTGATTTGGGGTAATGCCTGTAACTTTTTTAAACAATATACTAAATTGTTGAGGACTATTAAATCCAAGTTTATCTGATATTTCATAAAGCTTGTAATTAGTAGATATAATTATTTCTTTAGATTTCTCTATTCTAGCTTTCAAAATATATTTTGTTACATTCTCACCTGTTTCCTCTTTGAATATTCTACAAAGATAAACTTTATGTACATTGATGTTTTCTGCTATATCAGCTAAATTTAGTGACTGATTAAACAGATTTCTATTTATGTACTCAATGGAGTCAGATACTTTTTTGCTATACTTATTTTTAAAAGAATTATTACAATTAATATTTATTATTTTTGTAAATATCTCAAGGAACCATCCTCTCATTTCTTCAACAGTTTCCTTTGTTGATAGGATTTCTATAGGTATATATGAAATTGAAAAAATCTCCTCATAAATTATAGAATATCTATTACAGGTTCGTACTACTAACTCCAAGAGAGAAGAATTTATATAATTTAAATAATTTAATTGCATAAATCCTCTTATATCCTTATCATATAAATGAGTTAATTCAAGCTTTAAGTTTTCTACATTATTTTGTTCAATAGCTATATTAATAGCATTAATTCTTTTAGCTAAAGTATCAGTATCTAAGTTTAAATTCTTAACAAAGGTATTATTTAAAATTATAGTATCATTGCCCAAAAACACTTTCATCTTAGAAAGTTTAAGTACCTCGTCAAAATATTTCTTTATTCTAAATGGTTTTTTAAAAGTTGAACTTACACTTATTGTTAAGCTTATGTTATTCAAAATAGAAACCCTTCGTCTTATTTCCTGCGCTAAATAATAAGATTCATTTATTATATCAGCTTCACTAATTGTTGAAGTTAATTTTACAATAGCTGTGAATTCTCCATTTTCACTATAAAAACATTCTCCAATGTTAAGTTCTTCGATAACTTCAGAAACATTTTCTATTATACTATTTAAGGTTTTTGTATAAAAATCTTCATCTTCCATATATTTAAAAAAATTATCTATTTGAATTAAAAATAAAGTAAAAAGTTTTCCTTTTAAATTAAGGTTAAGGTTTTCAATGAGAACATGACTATCATCATCACTTATGTTATTAAATATAAGCTTTCTTAAGGCAATATCTTTATTCTTTTTAAAAAAATCTAAAAGTTTGTTTTCTTTTTTTGTTTCAATATTTTTAAACTTTATATTCTCAAGGTCTGTTTTGGTTTTAGCCAATATTCCATATAAATCATTGGGAGTTATTAAATCTTTAATTAAATAATCTGTTACTCCCATTTTCATAGCTCTTTGAGCATAAGTAAAATCTTCATAGCAGCTTAATATTAAAAATTTCTGTGCCTTATTTACTTTTTGTATTTCTTCTATTAAATCTAACCCATCCATAACAGGCATTTGTATATCTGCAATAATAAGATCTGGTTTTATATCTGAATAGTTATCAAATGCTTCCTTACCATTTGATGCACTATATACTATTTTAAACTCGGTTTCTTCCCAATTTATAATGTAAGATAAAATTTCTCGTGCAGGTATTTCATCATCTACAATCATTACCTTATACATGCTCTTACCTCCCCTTTTAAACTTATGACACCTAAACTCGTATTTTTAATCAATGTATGGAATATTGAATTCTATACAAGTTCCTATACCAATTTTGCTATATACCTTTAAGGCATATTCACTCCCAAAATATAATATAAGTCTTTCACTTATGTTATCTAGGCTTATCCCATTAAAGCCCTTATGCTCAGTTTTCTTATTACTAATTCCAACACCATCATCAATAATTCTTATGCTTATAAAATCTTTTTGAGGCAATATATCTATTCTTATAGTACCAGCATAGCCTTTAGGCACTATTCCATGATAAAGAGAATTTTCAACAAGTGGTTGAAGAATAAGTTTTGGTACTAAGTAGTCACACAATTCCTCTGGTATATTACATACTAATTTAACAATATCTCCATACCTATACTTTTGTATTTTTAAGTAGTTTTGTGTGCAGGTAAGTTCTTCTTTTAAAGTTATAAGCTTTTTATTTGTTGATATACTTTGCCTTAACAAACTATTAAAGGATTGAATAATTTCTCTTATTTCTCCTTGATTATTTTTTATAGCTAAATAATTTATTGTATTTAAAGTATTATGTATAAAGTGAGGGTTAATTTGGGATTGTAATAAATCCAGCTGAGTTTTCATAGATTCTACCTCAAGCTTTTTATTTTCTTCCTCTTCTTTGTAAATTTGTTCAACTAAATTTTTCATATTGTGAATCATATTATTAAAACTAATTATAAGATATTTAAGTTCATCTTCAGTTTTAGCTTCTAACTTATCTGGCCATTCTCCATTTTCAAATTTATTCATTGCCTTTGTAATATCATATATAGGGTCAGTAATTTTTCTTGAAGTAATATGACTTATAAAAATTACAACTGCAATGCTGAAAATACCAATACAATAAATTAGTACTTTAATAGCATTAAGGTTTTTATTTAAAGAATCTAACGATATTAGTCCAATAACTCTCCATTCCGGATATGCCTCAATAACATTATTAAATTCCATATATTTTTCATTCTTAATCTTTAGAGTATCATTATTAACTTTTTCTAACATTGCTTTATTATAATCAAGATTTCCTATTTTATAGATCAAATTACCGTTTTGATCAACAATAAAAGTGCTATCAAAAACTCCATTGCAATAGTCATCTATGTTTGTAAATAAATTCTTTTTCTTTATGTTAATCATAAGATACCCTAATAATGAGTAATTTTCCTTATCTAAATACCTAGAAAAGTAAGTTATATTTGTCTTTTTTTCATAATCAGGATTTTCATAATTAAACGGAAAAGTGTTAGGAGCTGAGAATTTGCTTGAATAACCACTTTCTATAAAGTTGTCCAATTCCTTATTTCCATAAATTAATTCACTATAAGGATCTTGTGAGTATAGTGGGTCCATTATTTTTTTATCTGTTGTTAATGGTATAACAGAACTTATATAATTACTCCATTTGGAATATTCCGAAAGGCTATTAAAAAATTCAGTATTAGCTTCTGAACCAACAAAATCATTTTTATTAACTTTATACATATAGTCATAAATATTTTTATCGTTTTCAACCATGTAAGCATCGTGTCTTATTGAATCTAAATTTTCATTAAGTATTTTAGAAATTACATTTATTTTCTCTGCAGCAACATTATTATACTGCTTGGTTATCTCCTTAGAGAAAATGTAACTTATAGATGCTGTAACAGCTAAAGTCAATCCAAATATTATAATTGAAAAATATATAGTTATTCTATTGCTTATTTTTGTGATTTTTTTTATCTTCATAATCATCACCTTAGGAAATTATAGCACTAGAAGTATAGTATTTCAAAAAATAAACTATATCATAAAATTTATTTTTAATTAAGTTAATATTTTATAAGAAAAGTTAATAATTTGAATTTTTATAATGGAACGATTTCAATATAATATGATTAACGATTACAGAAAACAATAACATCCTATAGATTACAATAATATGAATGTTTAATATCCATAAAAATATTTAGAAC
The DNA here is from genome assembly GCF_000340885.1 of Clostridium saccharoperbutylacetonicum N1-4(HMT). Taxonomy (NCBI): domain Bacteria; kingdom Bacillati; phylum Bacillota; class Clostridia; order Eubacteriales; family Clostridiaceae; genus Clostridium; species Clostridium saccharoperbutylacetonicum. Next base: position 6,461,639 of record NC_020291.1, read on the forward strand.
ATATTATGGATGAAGTAAACGTTTGTGCTTTAAAAGGAGGAAAAAATATGTTAACTATTATTTCATTTTTATTTTGTATTGTACTGGTAGCAACAGTTACTTATCGTAAGTTAAAAGGACAGAAAAATAATTCAAAGGATTCTTACTTCTTAGGTGGCCGTAGCTTAACTGGTGGTGTTATCGGTGCATCTTTATTACTTACAAATTTAAGTGCCTCTAACTTTGTTGGAATGAGTGCTCAAGCTTACAGTAGTAATATGAGCGTTATGGGTTGGGAAGTTGGTTCTGGTATTACTCTTGTAATTGTAGCTTTATTTTTACTTCCAAGATACTTAAAACAAGGGGTTACTACTGTACCTGACTTTCTTGAAGAACGTTTTGATTCAGGTGTTAAGAAAATAGTTTCGATACTATTTTTATTAGGCTATGTTTCAAATTTACTTCCAATAACTCTTTATTCAGGTGCCATTGCGTTAGCTCAAATATTTAACGTTCAAGAAATGTTTGGTATAAGCTATACAGCTAGTATTTGGATAATGGTTTGGGTTATAGGTATAATCGGATTCATTTATGCTATACTTGGTGGATTAAAAGCAGTTGCTGTATCAGATACTTTAAACGGTATAGGATTAGCTATTGGTGGATTAATGGTTCCTATCTTTGGACTTATTTACTTTGGTCATGGCAGCTTTTCTACTGGATTATCTAGTATGCTAACTAATAATGCTGAAAAGCTTAATGCCATAGGAACATCACATGACCCAATACCTTTTGGAACAATATTCACAGGAATGATTTTAGTTAACCTTTATTATTGGGGAACAGATCAAGCCATTATTCAAAGGGCATTGGCAGCAAAAAACTTAGCAGAAGGACAAAAAGGAATAATTTTCGCAGGCCTTTTAAAAGTATTAACACCATTAGTAGTTATTGTACCTGGAATTATAGCTTTCCATATTTATGGAACAGGTGTTGAAAATCCAGATTTATTATATTCAAGACTAGTAAATGATGTATTACCAAAACCTTTAATTGGTTTCTTCGCAGCAGCCATGTTTGGTTCAGTATTAAGCGTATTTAATGGAGTTTTAAACAGTGCTTCAACTTTATTTGCACTAAATGTGTATAGTCCTGTATTTGGAAAGGGAAAATCTGATAAAGAAATTATATCAAAAGGTAAATTGTTTGGACTTGTTTTAGCTATAATTTCTATGACTATTGCACCATTTATAATGTATGCACCACAAGGATTATTTGAATACCTACAAACAGTTAATGGATTTTTCAATGTTCCTATATTTACAATAGTATTCATTGGTTATGTTACTAAGAAAGTTCCAGCTATAGCTGCTAAAATATCTATAGTATTCTTTGTACTAACTTATGGAACACTTCAATTAGTAATAAAACCAGATATACATTATCTTTACCAATTAGCTATCTTATTTGTAGTAAGCTGCATAATCATGCTATTCATTGGTCAAATAAAGCCAAGAGCTTCAGAATTTATATTAAAAGATAATAACGTTGTAGATGTAAAACCATGGAAATATTGCTATGAAGCTTGTGGGTTTGTAATATTCTTTATGATATCAATGTATATAGTTTGCTCAAAATTAGGCTTTGCAAACGAAGGCGGAATAAGTATTAAAACCTTGATTCCTATAGCTTTAGTTGCTGTTATAATGTTTGTATTAGTAAAGATTATAAAGACAGGCTCTTTAGGACATAAAAAAGATAATTGTGAAGAGTTAAATTATAATAATGTAAATGAAGGGATATAAAAATATATATCCAATTCTTGAAGAATCTAGAGTCTAAATAAATTTAACTAATAGAATCTTTGAAAAAAATAGTGGAGAACATATTAAAGTATGTTTTTCACTATTTTTTATTTATTATCATTTGAAAGATAATCTAAATATAATATCATTTGTATTAAATTGTATTTTATTGATATAGATGGTATAATATTCTTGTAATTTACATTATTACAAATTTTTATTTTAGGGGGATAATAAATTTGAAAAGAATAGCATTAAAATTATTAATTGCTGCAGTTAGCACATTTATATTAACAAGTGGATCAATCTGTGCATCAGCAGCTGAACTAGAAACAAATACAGATAATCAAAATGAACAGGTGGTTCTTATAGGTAATTCTGACCTAACCACTGAAATCAACACTAAACAAATAACTTCTGAATCAACTGAAAATACAAACTTTGATAAAGATGTGCTTACTGATACTAAAAAGAAGTATAATCTAAAAATCAACGAAAATCTAGAAAAACAGATAGATCTACTCTGTACTGACAGTAATTTATCTAATAAGAAAAATGCAGTATTAGCTAAAAATCAACTAAAAGCTGAAAAATCGACAACTACTGATACATCAGTAACCATTGACCAATCAACTACTACTGGAGCAGCAGTAACAACTGAATACTCAGGAATAACTGATTTGGGTAATACTAGTTTAGATAAGTCAGCATATGCAAGTCTAAATACTATGACATATGGTCAAATTAAAGCAGAAGGAGAACAACGCTGGTATTTAACCAAAGTTGATAAAGGTCAAAAATTAACAGCCTTTCTTGGATATAAGGCTGAATCTGCTATAGATTTAAATTTATACTTATTTAAATACAATGAAAGTGATGGAAGTATAAGCCAAGTTGCATACTCAGCTCTTAATGGCAAATCTACAACATCAAATGAACAGTTAAGTTACATAAGTGACGGTGGATATTATTTTATGTGTGTTAACTCCGCTGGTGGTTTTGATGTAAACAACAAATATCAATTAATTCTTATTTCTTCAAATAAGTATGATTCATCTGAACCTGATGACAGCATAACTCAAAGAAAAATTTTATCTGGTATTCCAACAACAATAAGTCAAACTATAGATAATGCCTTTGATGTAGATTGGATTCAATTTACAGTACCAGAAAATAAAAATATATTTGGTACATTTCAAAATGCAAGTAGCAATGGAACATATAAAATGACTCTTTATGATCACAACCTTAACTCCCTAGGTACTTTAACTCAAGGTCAAAATTTCAATGGGTTATTTGCAGCTGGAGCATACTTAATAAAAGTAGAAGCAATAAGTGGAGCTGACGCAAATACACCATATAATATTACATTTACACCATATGATAACTTTAATACTAGAAAAACTGTATCTGGATCTGCTACTATAACAGACTCTATAGACAATGCACTAGATGAGAACTGGATAGAATATTCAACAACTGAAAGTACAAAATTAGAATTAAGTTTAACTAATCCAAATTCTAATACTAAATATGCAGTGGATATTTGTAACAAAAATAGTGCTGGGAATTTAGTCATTGCTGCAACTATAAATCAAGGGGATTTAAAAAGCGTATTGCTCTCTAGTGGTACATGCTATCTTAGAGTGCGTTCATTAAACGGATATGATCCTAATACAAAATATACTCTTAGCCTTAAAGTTGATCCAAACTATTTATGCAGTAGTGGTGATTATGTAGTAACAACAAATTCAGATCGTAATGCACTTTATATTAATGGAGCGCCAGTATCTTTAGAGTATATTCCAAGTAGTGCATATTATCCAGGTGGTGATGCGTCGTCTCATGTAACAATGGGAGGCAACTCTAAAATAACTAATTATGGAATAGTAAATTATCAAGGGAAAACATGTGTTTGTATAGAGGTAAGTGATGTATTTATATATACTTGGGTATATGCTAATCATGGCTATAATTATGAACATTTAACAGTTCCTTTAGGACAATTTGTTATAGATCTTCAAACAGGACAATGTATAGATGGTGGAGTTTTAAAATGGGTGTAATTACAATATAAAAAATATGTAGCGCCTGTAAAAAAAGTCTGTAAATTTAATAGAAAAAATAGCTTTCTATAATAAAATTAAATATCATAGAAAGCTATTTTTATGCCATGAGAAAGAGTGTCTGAAGATAATCTCTGTAAATAATACAAAAATTATCTATCATATTTTATTGAATCCACGTTCCATTACTTCCTACTTTATATCCATCAACTGTTGTATCAGCAAGCATGACTCCAAACTCATTACAATAGTACCAAATTCCTTTATCATTAATCCAACCGGTTTGCATTGCTCCTGACGAATTTAGATAGTACCAATTCCCCTTAATATTTTGCCACCCTGTAGTCATGATACCATCCTCTTTTAAGTAATACCAAGTAGATCCATCTTGAAACCAACCTGTAGCTTTGGTTCCATCAGTTTTAACATATGTCCAAGCTCCATTAGCCTCCTTTGACCAACCTGAAACTACAGTTGAAGCTGTTTCACCCGCAGTAGTTTTTGTATTTGTAGTCGCTGTTTTATCTAAAGTTGAAGCCTTTGAAGTTATAATTGAATAAATTCCATCATCTTTATTCCACACAATCACTTCAGATGGCAAACTAACACTAATCTTGTTCATACCTCCATCTACTTTGTATAGTTTTTCAAATGAACTGTCTTTACCATTGAACATCTCAACATATCCATCACTTGACAAATCAAAAAGATCTCCAAATCCTATAACACTTTCATCAAGAGAATCAATCGATACAGAATCAGAATCACTTACATCTATATAATAATAACCATTTTCTGATTTAAAATTTATAGTTTCTGCATATTGTTTTAATTTAGCACTACTGCAATATGAACTTAACATATATCCTTGTGGTCCACTTGATATTGTTCCATACCCACTTCCATCAACATTTGTATTAGAAGTATCAGAAAGTCCAAGTAAATGTACCGCTGTGCCATCTTCATCAGTAATAAAGTATGTACTTACATCTTTAGCATACTTTATTCCATCTATATCATCTGAAGATTGAGCCTTAGAAATCTTTTGTATTACTGTCACACTCTTATTATCACCAGAGCCATTAATAACAGTTTGTTTATGGTGATTACTTTTTGACCCAAAGTATACTTGATCTGTTATATTTTCATAATCATCACCTGAATTTTTTACTCTTCCCCAAATTGAAAGTTCTGCAGTTCTAGTTATAGACTCCAACTCTTCATCCTTAGGTGTATCATTGCTAATTGTTGCTTTTATTTCATAAGTTTGTCCATCAGTTCCTTTTAATTCATAAGTACTTTCTGTATTTTTTATAGTAATAGCAGCACCAGTTGAATATATACCAATCTTTCCCAAATTATAATCTGCATCAATATAGTTTCCTTTATCATCAGAGTAAACTGCTGAATACTGATCTCCATATAAATCAGCCATATTTAACTTATAATAAAATTTTCTCCACACACCTGTAGGACCAAACATAGTTTTGCAAGTACCATGATCATATTCTGCCTTAACAACCTCATCATAATATGTTTTATCAAATCTTCCATCATTATTAGCTTTAATTGCTTTTCTTACAGCTAATTCTGCATCATCATCGATGTCTCCAAGTATATCTTCATGTGTTATCTCTCCGGTCTTTAAATCTACATAATAATCTCCATCATCCATTTCTAGATACTTTTTATCATTATATGTTACTAGACCATTTATTTTATCACCAGCTTCAGCACCATCTACTTTAGCAAATTTTCCATTTGCATAAAGATAAATAGCTTCATCCTTATCATTCAGTTCTGCATCAAGATAAAATGTACCATCCCCAATTGATATTCCTTGATATACTATAGCTTCATCCGCTGAAATTTTTTTAACATCAACGGCCATGGCTGGAACCATTGATACAATAGAAGCTGCTACTACTAATAAACTTGTAACCTTTGTAATTCTTTTTAACATATTTATTCCCCCTGTAACATTTTACGATCTGTTAAGTTATATATACATTTCTCTTCTCTACTGAAGTTTATATGTTTTATACGTTTACATTAAAAACAACATATTTTCCTGTACAATAGAAAAATAACCAAATACATAATACACTCATAGTTGCTTTAATTTAGGCACATGAAAGAAAATAACAAGTCTGAATTCCATGATTATTTTTCATCAGGCAATTTGCTGTACTTGTTATTTTTTTTGAATGTGCCTTAACTAATTATTTTTCAATATATTCTTACTACATATTTTATTATCAGCAATTATTTATGTCTTTCAGCTAAGTCTGCAAGCATCTTATCTTTCATATTATCAATTTTATAAAGTAACATTAATCCAATACTAATAACTAAAGTAATTATTGGTAGTCCTACATAACAAAAAGAAATTGCACTCAATGAACTTGCTGTTTGTTCAACATTAGGTATAAAACCTCCAATAGATAAAATTAATGACATTACTACTGCTGCAATTCCTGCACCACAATTAACTCCCATTGTTCCAAATGTTGTAAGTAATCCTTGTGCACGGACACCAGTCTTCCATTCACCATAATCAACTACATCCGCAAACATTACAAAAACAACACTTTGTCCTCCACCTAATCCTGCTGCTGCAACTGCAATACCTACAAATGTTAATACTAAAGATTGGTTTATAGTAGCTAAGTATAGAATTCCTTGGCCAATTATACTTATTACAAATCCTAATATAGCTATGTTTCTATTTTTCATCCTTTTTGCAAGCATAGGAATAAAAGCTATGGCAACTATCATCGATACAGAATATAATGCATTTGCTGCCGATGCGATATTTACATTTCCAATATTATATTTAAAGAAATAAACAGTTGCTTGCATTTTTACAACTATTCCAATAAATATAACTAGATTCATAATAGTTAATATCCAACATGGGAAATTACGCACTAATGATTTTAAGCTTTCTTTTAAATGTGGTTCCTGTGCCTTTTCTAACACTACTCTTTCTCTTGTATTTTTAAAGGTAGTCATTAATAGAGCAAAAGAAATTATTGCAAATACTACCATAGTCAACATAAATCCTCTTCTAGGATTTCCTTGTCCCAAAATACTTACTAGTGGTAATGTAAGTGCTCCTGCTATTATAACTGCTACTTGCCCTGCAATAGTTCTAAAAGAGTTAGCTTTAAATCTTTCTTCAGAATTAGTTGTTAAACTTGGCAACATTGCCGTTATAGGAGAACCAATAGCTAAAGCTAAAAAATTAAATACAATATAAGTAAAATACATATATGCTATCTTCCCCATATTATTTAACTCTGGTACAGCAACTGTCATTATAGCGATTACAGCATATGGTCCAGCAAACCATAAAAACCAAGGTCTACACTTTCCCCATTTTGTATTAGTTCTATCAATTAATATACCAATAACTGGACCTGAAATACCATCCAAAACACGAACAATTAAGAAGAGTGTTCCAACCGTTGCTACATCTATTCCAATTACATCTGTGTAATAAAACATTAAGAAAGAAGCAATAGCGGTAAAAATAATATTATATCCAGAATCAGATACACCATAACTTAGTTTTTCTTTTAAAGATAGTTTGACATTTGAATCTGACATTTATAAATTCCCCCTTATATAAATTTAGTGAAAATAATTTAATTAAAACGATTTCTTTGTGTATTATATCAACCGGTTACATATTTATATTGTATACTCTTTTTTTTAATATGTCAACCGGTTACACATAGCGTTTTCATTTTTTATATATCAATAAATATCTTGTATTTGTAATGTAAGGCACAATAAAAAAAATGACTAAACAAAACCTAATTTAAATTTATACCTTCAAATATATCTTGCTACTAGAAAAAAATCATCTCTTTTTGGAACATTTAAAATAGGGTTATAGGCATTTCTCAGCTAACAGAGTGAGTCTACTCTCATTTTGCCAAAGCCCTATTCTATAATCCACTAAGTAACAGAATCCATTTTATTTTAGTCCGTTACGGCATAAAATTAAGATTCACTTGTTTTATCTATATATTTTCATTGCTTGTGCCTAATCATCTACTGGTAGTTTTTTTAATCCAATTTATTTACAAACTGAACTTAAAATAATATTTCTTAACTTTCTAGTAAGTGTAGTAGTTCCCGCATCAGTCTTTTGAATCATGAATAAAAATATTAAATCATCCTTCGGACAATTACAGAAATATGGGCCAAGCCAGCCATCCCATCCATATTCTCCAAGGCTCCCTATATCTCCAGCCATACTGCACTCTGTCATTATACGCATTAGATTTCCATAACTATGTCCACATAGTGTCCCCCAATTATCAAAGCCCTTCTGCTGTACGGCATTTAAAGTTCCTGATGTTAAATATTTAACTGTGTGAGGTCGTAAAATTTGAACACCATCTAAACTTCCATTGTTCATAAGCATCTTAGCAAATCTAGCATAATCATCTATAGTAGAAACTAAACCCGCTCCACCAGATTCAAATTCTGGATTCCTATCCATCTTATGAACTATTCCTAGATGATTTCCAGTGTAAAGTTCTAAATCTCCCTTACTATTGTCAGAATAAGTTTTTACAAGGCGATCTCTTTTTTCATCTAGCAACCAAAATCCAGTATCTTTCATGCCTAGGGGTTCAAATAACTCTTTTTTTAAAAATTCACCAAACCTTTTACCACTAACTATTTCAACAATAGCCCCTAATACATCAGCTGAGGTACCGTAAGTCCAAGAAGTTCCTGGTTGAAAGGCTAAAGCACATCTTCCTAACTTATTCATAGCTTCTATAGTATTCATTGGCTTATCACCTAGCAGCCTACTATCTATCTCCTTAAATAGAGCTTCAGTATCCTTTCCTGCTCTATGTTCTCCACCATAAACTAAGCCAGATGTCATAGAAAGTAAATCTTTAAGTGTTACTTCCCTTTCCACCGGAACCAAGCAATCACCTGCGTCAACCATCTGATCTTTAAATCCTGGAAGATACTTGCTTACTGGCTCATATAAATCGATTTCTCCGCGTTCAAGCAGAATCATAACTGCGGTTGCTGTAATAGGTTTAGTCATGGAATATAATCTAAAAATAGAATTTCTTTTTATTTGAGCTCCACTTTTCCTATCTGCTAAGCCGTCTTCGTGATATAAAATTTCTTCTCCATCTTTTATTATCATTAAATTTGCGCCAGCTATATAATTGTTATCTATGTGATCTTTTAATACTTTTTTTATTTGATTGATTTCTGTATTTTCAAACACTGTTATTTGCTCCTCCTCTAACATATTTTTTTAGTTTCCCCTGCTTTTATTTCCACTGGTGTTCCATTAAGTTCTATCCAAGTTGAAATTGCAGATGGATTATGCACAAGCTCAAAATCTGTAGAAAACTGCAATCTATTTAGAGAATCAAGATAATCTACTATTTGAATATTTGTTGCATACCAGACATCATCCCTATTGCCTATATATTCGCAAAACTTCTCTATTCTATGCCAATTGTTATCTAAATCAAATTCATAGCTATGCCCCCATAAATAAAAAAGCCCTAAACCATGAAATTCTCCTTCAATAAACCTTTCCGCTATCTCCATCAAATGTGGGGCATTATGATGAGCTGTAGGATTCCATTCCAAATAGTTTGAAGGTAAAGTAAAATTCCCATGCTCGTTTACTGTTCTTGAATAAACTACTCCAAGAGCTTCTAATACCTGAAATACTGTTTTATTATAAGTGCCGAAAGCATAAGCCATTCCCCTTACAGGATACCCAAACATCTTCTCATGATTTTTTCTATCTTGCAGAATTTCCTCAACCATAAGTTCCTTAGGTATATCTGTTAGTGAAAGGTGTTTTAATCCATGAATAGCAACTTCATGCCCTTTATATAAATCAATCACCTCATTGTCTTTTATTCTTTCTATAACTAAATCCTTTATTACACAAGCCCCTTCTTCTCCTTGAAGTCCTGAATTTAAATTAAAGGTAGCTTTTAGATTATATCTATTAAAAATTTCAACTAGCTTCTTATCCTGAATAACACCATCATCATAGCTTAAAGTAAATGCTTTTCTTTTTCCCTCTGGAAAAAGTTTAGTTATTCTAGACATATTCACACCTCCGCATTTTATTCGTTAATCCAAAGTATTGCTTTTTCTATATATTCATTCCAAAAATCCCAATTGTGAATACCTGGCCCTTCTATATAAGTATGCTCTATTCCCTCTGAAACTAAAAAATCATGATAGCTTTGATTTTCTTTAATTAGGAAATCCTCTGTTCCACAAGCCATATATATTTTAGGGATATATTTATTTTCTTCTTTTGATTTAAGAATAAGCGCCTCTGGATCTTTATCACTTCCTAATAATTGATTTAAATCTCCGAAAACCCTATTGTAATATTTATAATCAGCCATCATATCCTTATAATCAACTGGAATTCCTGCAATATTTCGAATTATAAGTGCTGAGGATAATGCAATAATGCAGCTAAAATTGTGAGAATATTTTATTCCATTTCTTATTGCTCCATACCCTCCCATGGAATATCCTCCTATGAATGTATCTTCTCTTTTATCTGATAAATGGAACATCTTTCGTGTGAACTCAACTAACTCATTTCCAACAAATTCTCCAAATAGCTCTCCTCTATCAGTATCGTCAAGATAGAAGCTATTTTCACCTGAAGGCATAAACACTGCAACATTATACTTTAGAGACAATTCCTGAATTTTACTTCCACAAACCCAATCATGATGATTTCCAGAGTAACCATGTAAAAGATAAATAGCCTTCATAGGTCCTTTTTGAGCTTCACTCATTCCTGGTATCTCAATAGCATCTATTGGTAAAAGAGCATTAAAGTTAACAAGTTTTTTTAATGTTTTTGAATAAAAATTTGTTTGTAAAAATGCCATTTTTCATCCTCCTCATTATTTTTTTATTGTGCCTTAATATTTAATGCCTGCGACAGTGCATTTATACACTCACTTCTAGCTCGCCTGCTGATCTTTGCATTATTAAAAATTGAATCAAAGCCATGAAAACATCCTGGATATAAATGAAACTCAACAGGAACGCCAGCCTGAGCTAATCGTGCAACATACTCTAAAGTTTCATCTCTGAAAGGATCCAGTTGCCCTATAAATGTATATACAGGCGGAAGCCCTGTCAAATCCTTAGCTCTGCTCGGAGCAGCATAGCAAGGAATTTGCTCTGAATTATTATTACCTAAATACATTTTCCATGCAATCTCATTAGCTTCTCTATTCCACGCTTTCGGTAAGTTTTCTTCGTTGATTTCATAACTTGAAGGGGTTACATTTCGATCGTCTAGCATTGGATACAAAGGCATCTGAAATGCAATCTTTATTTCACCTCTATCACGAGCCATCAAGGCTAATGCCGCTGTTAAGCCACCTCCAGCGCTAGCTCCTGCAATTGCAATTCTTGAAGCATCTATTTTTAGTTCCTCTGCATTATCAACAGTCCACTTAAGTCCTGCATAACAATCTTCTATTGCCGCCGGATATGGGTGCTCTGGTGCCAACCTATAATCAATTGAAACTACAACACAATTGACTTCCATAACAAAACATTCACATAATCCATCATCTCCGTCAGCATTACCAAGTATATAACCACCACCATGAATCCAAACTACTGCTGGCAATTTTGAATTTTGCCTATTCTTAGGTTCATAAATTTTGACCAATAGCTCTGATTCCTTAATTCTACGAGTGGCTGTGAGTACATTAACAGACTTTTCTATAGGTGGTACCGCGAAGTTCCTCATCTCTTCCAAATTCTTAGTCAAATCAATTTTTTCGTTACTTTGTAATATTGGCAACAATTCTGGCAAAACTTTTTCTTCGTAAGACATAAATCTCCCCCACTTAAATATTTATTTTAAACTCTTCTTTGCATTACGCACAATCAAAAAATAATTAATCTGCATGCTTGCATCTTTGGTCTATTATTTTTTTCATGTTCCTTATTTAAGTTTACAAATATATAAAAGGTTCTTTTGCATCTATAAAATGTACAGATGTTCCTTCCAGCATTGGCTCTAGCCATTCAGCCATATATTTCATACCTGCTTCTTCACTACGCTCATGCCCTAATACTAGCATAGCTTTATTCATACCTAATGCAGCAGCATCACGAATATAAGGACATAAAGTCCACTCTGTAATATCGCCACATATCATGACATCTAAATTTTGTTCTTTCATTAGAATCATAGGCATTTCTTCTACACCAAGTCCTAAACTTCCTCCGCCAACTAGAAATCCTGCTCTTTTACATCTAGTATCTGGAGAACCAACAATTTGAATAACCTCCATTTCTAATTTTTCCTTAAAAAACTCTGCTAACTCTCTTAACGACATCTCTGGTATTTCATAGCAATGTGGAAATTGCAGTCCCTTTATCAAATAATCTTTCCATCCAATTTCTTTTAGTACTCCCTCATAAATTAAATCAAATGGTGCAGCATGCATATGATCGTGAAATCTCCAAATTGCAATACCATGTTCATCAAGAATTTTTTTCTTTTCTAAGTATATTGGATCATCTTTTATCCATTCTATTTTATCCTCACCTGTGTAATAAGTTGGTTCATGAGTGATAACAAAGTTTGCTCCACAATCAATAGCTTGTTTAATTACGTCTACAGTGGCCATGAAAGTAGTTACGACACCTGTTACTTCCATATCAAAACTACCACTTATAAGTTGATCACACGTTTGTTCAAATTTAACCCCACCAAACTTATTCATAATTCTATCAATAATTTCTTTTACTTTCACTACATATTCCTTCTTTCTTATTATCTACAAATTATAGTTATACACATTATATACCGATTACATTGCTATGTCAAACGGTTGATATATATTCTAATTATTAACTTAACTAACAGCATAAAAAACTCTTTAAAAGAGTTGCTTTAAATGTACTAAACTCATTTCCTTTGCAAATTTACTTAGTGAACTTGTATAATTTAGACTTTTAATTCCTCTAGTCAATGCAAGAACTAAAAAATGCATTAATATTAGAAAATACAACTGTTAAATAGGCATACTTCAATGTTAAACAAATGTGTGATAGTAAGGTTTTGTCCTTTAAGACATTTTCATAATTCGAAATATCAATTTAATATATCACCTTTATGTTAATCGATTGACATAAATCTTGAAACCTATTATACTGAAAATACGAAAACTTAAAAGTAAACTTAATCTAAGAAATTACATGTTCATAATCATTCTTGCTCTTAAATTTATTAATAACTATAGTAAGAGAGTCGAATTATGCTATAACCGAAAAAATCAAATATATAATAAGGAGGAAATAAATGTTTCACTTTAATGATACCTTAAATTTTGAAAATAAAGATATTGATGTATTTACAATAGGAGAATTGTTAATAGATATGATCTCTAATGATTATGGTGATGATTTTAATTGTAATAATTATACTAAATATTTTGGAGGCTCACCTGCCAATATCACCATGAATATAAAAAAATTAGGTGGAACTTCTGCTATTGCAGCATGTGTAGGCAAAGATAGTTTTGGTAATTTCCTAATTCAACAGCTAGAAACTAATAATATCAATACTAATTATATTAACAGAGTTGAGTCCTCTACTAGTATGGTAGTTGTTACTAAAAGTAAAACAACTCCTATCCCAATATTTTATCGTGGTGCAGATTACAACTTAGACTATAATGCAAAACTTGATTCAGCATTGAAAAACTCTAAAATAGTTCATTTTTCATGCTGGCCTATATCTCAAAAGAATTCTAGAATTACTATTGAAAAAGTAATTGAAGAAGCTAGAAAAAATCATGTCATTATAGGATTTGATCCAAATTATCATAATCTGATTTGGGAATCTGGACATAATGGAATAGAATATATCAAAAATCTTATAAGCAAAGTTGATATAATCAAACCTTCTGAAGTAGATGCTGAAAGAATCTTTGGACCAGATACACCTGCAAATCAAGTAAAGAAATTTATAAATTTGGGCGCAAAGCTTGTAATAATGACTCTTGGAAAAGATGGTGCCATAGTAACCAATGGTATAGAAACTATTACATTCCAAACTCTGGCAACAGAAATAATTGACACTACTGGTGCTGGAGATGCATTTTGGTCAGGGTTTTATACTGGAATGGTTAAAGGTTATACTTTAAATGACGCCTTAAATCTTGGCTTTGGAGTAAGTGCTTTCAATCTAAAATATGTAGGTGCTATTGTCAATTTACCTACTATTCAAGAAATTAAAAACATTTATAATATATAAACATATAGGAGGATTTTAAAATGGCAATTAAAAATCAAGTACAACTTATTACTTATCCTGATTCTCTTGGTGGAGATTTAAAGACTCTTAATAACATACTTTTAAAATATTTTTCTGATATATTTAAAGGCGGCGTTCATATACTTCCTCCATTCCCTTCTTCAGGAGACAGAGGCTTTGCACCATTAACTTACTTTGAAATTGACCCTAAATTCGGTACTTGGGAAGATATTAGACACATTGGTGAAAATTTTGATGTTCTTTTAGACTTAATGGTAAACCATATTTCCAAAGAATCCGAATTTTTTCAGGACTTCTTAGAACACGGAAAAAAATCAGAATATGCTGATCTTTTCCTCACATTAGATAAAATTTGGAGTGATGGAAAGCCTGTTCAAGAAGATATTTCTAAGATGTTCTTACGAAGAAGACAACCTTATTCAACTTTCACTATAAGCGAAACTGGTGAAGAGGAAACTGTTTGGACTACTTTTGGAAAAGAAGATCCTTCTGAGCAAATAGACTTTGATATTAATTCACCAAAAGTTAAGGAATTATTAAAAGATTTTCTTACAAACTTCAGCAAACAAAATGTCAAAATAGTTAGATTAGATGCTGTTGGATATGTAATTAAAAAATTAGGAACCAGCTGCTTTTTCATTGAACCAGAAATTTATAAGTTTATTGACTGGATTACAGAACTGGCGACTTCTTTAGGACTTGAACTACTTCCTGAAGTTCATGCTCACTACACAACCCAATTTAAGTTAGCAGAACATGGTAGCTGGATATATGATTTTATACTTCCTTATAGAATTCTTGATACATTAATAAATAAATCTAACTCAGAACTTTACAAATATTTAAAAGTTCGTCCTCATAAACAATTTACAATGCTGGACTGCCATGATGGCATTCCTGTTAAGCCTGACTTAGATGACTTAATAAACACTAAAGACGCTAAGAATTTAGTTGATCTCTGTGTGGAAAGAGGTTCAAACTTAAGTCTCATTTACTCTGATGCACATAAAGCTAAAGATGGCTTTGATGTTCATCAAATAAGATGCTCTTATTATTCAGTTTTGAACTGTGATGATGATGCTTATCTTGCTGCAAGAGCGATTCAATTTTTCACCCCTGGTATCCCTCAAGTATACTATGTAGGCTTGTTAGCAGGAAAAAATGATGAAGAGAATGTAAAACTAACTGGTGAAGGCCGTGAAATAAATAGACACAACTTCACATCTATAGAAATTGAACAAGAAGTCCAAAAAGAAGTTGTTCAAAGACTTCTTAAACTTATAAAATTTAGAAATGAATATCCAGCATTTAATGGTGAATTCAATATTGTAAATTCTGAAGATGACGAAATAATTCTCTCATGGAAAAAAGATAAAAAATTCTGTACATTAAACATATGTCTTCAAACAAACAAATCAGTTATTGAATATGTTGATGATAATGGAGATATATTAATATACAATATTTAATGATACAAGTAGCTGTTTATTTAGAATAGCTACTTATATTATTATTGTACTAAAAATCTCATTGGTGTATTATTTAATTGATATGAAAAATAGAAAATGAACAATGCACAATGCAGTATAGTGCGCTTTATTATTTTTCATATTAAATTATAAAATTCATATTTGTAAAGGGTGTTTTTATGGCAACAATTAAAGATGTCGCTAAAATAGCTGGAGTTACAGTTACTACTGTATCCAGAGTTTTAAATGATAGAGGATATATAAGTGATGCTACAAGAAAAAAGGTTCATGATGCTATGGAAGAGCTTGATTATAAGCCAAATGAATTGGCTAGATCTTTATTTAGAAAAAAATCTAATATTATAGGTCTTATAATTCCAAATGTATCACATCCTTTTTTTGCTGAATTAAGTAATTATATAGAATATTATGCTTATAAAGAAGGATACAAAATTTTACTATGCAATTCTTACCAAGATAGCGTCAAAGAAAAAGGTTATATAGAAATGTTAAAAAGAAATCAAGTTGATGGAATCATAATGGGGAGCCACACTTTAGAAACTTCAGAATATATTAATACAAATCTGCCTATTGTAGCAATTGATAGAAACTTATCCGATAAAATTCCATTTATCACGTGTGATAATTACCATGGTGGAGTTTTAGCCACAAACCTGTTAATAAATAAAGGCTGCAAAAAGTTGGCACATATAAGTGGTCCTTTAGAAATAAATACTCCAGTAAATAAACGATATCAAGCCTTCATTGATGTTACTAGAGAAAAAAATATTGAAGGTATTGTTATTGAAGCAAAATTAGATACCTTTGAAGGATATAAGAAAATAGTCTTTAAATTGTTTCAAGATCATCCTGATATAGATGGAATATTTGCCAGCAGTGATATAATAGCTGCTTCAATTATTAACGTTGCTCATTATCTTGGTAAAAAAATAACAGAAGACTTAAAAATAGTAGGTTATGATGACATTAGTACCGCTTCATTAATAGTTCCTACTCTTACTACAATAAAGCAGCCCATTGAATATATGGGAAAATTGGCTATCGAAATTTTAATAAAACAAATGGAAAAAGAGCAGGTAAATTTAGAAAATGTTTTACCTATAAATTTAATAGAGAGAATGACTACTTAAATTGAATTCACTGAGTCAAAAAGTTCATCAATAGATATAAAATCACTAGTACTAAAAATACAATTTTTTAATTTATTCCAGATATTTTCTTGTGTATTCAACACTAGAGAATATTTTGGAGTATTTATTAAGAACAATTCTTCGCTATCAAGTGACAGCTCTTTCCTTAGAACAAAATCTGCTACGTTCAAAAGTTATACCCTCAAGGAGTACAAGGTCCTCAGATTTAATTTGATTGTAATTTCCCCAAAGAATAAGAAAAATTCTCCACAAAGAAGATAATCTCTGTAAATAATACAAAAATTATCTTCTAATCTTTTATTTCCAGTGAGAACTCACCTAATATTAAATTCTTATTTTATTGATTGTGGATAATTAAATATATTAAGTGGATCATACTTTTCATTTATATATTTCAACCTACATGCATTTCCACCATAATATTCTTTTCCATAATTTATTAATGGACTGTACGGAAAATTAACATATACTCCTTCTGTTATCATTTTTATATAATTTAATCTGCTAGCTACCCATTCCTTATTTTCTTCTGTATAAATTGAATTCTCCCATACTGATTGTATACCTATAATATAATTGGAGTCTCTATAATAAAAGGCTGTTTCATGCTTTCCTTTATCCTTTACCGCTCCACCTAATCCATAAAAAGTAACTGCAGCATAAACTGACCCTATAGGTTTTTCTTGAAGAGAAGATGCTAATTTTAATAACTCGTGCTTTGAATATATTCTATTTGCAAATCTACCAGTAGATTTAAATTTTTCACTAGTTGGATATATGGCTTCAATCTTTTTTATAGCATTTAAAAAGGTTGTATATTCAAAGTTAGACTCAGCTCTTGGTACTACCAATAAGGGTTTTAAGATTTCTTTTAATTCTTCTATATCTCCATAAAATAATCCTATAATGAATGCTGCTACACCCTCATCTGCAGAATTATAAAAACTAGCTCTCATATTCACTCTTCTATCTAAGGTTAGATATAAATTTTGAAATATATCCATAATACTTGCTTGTTCTAATGGTGTAGTATTTGGATAATATATTGTAAATTCTGTTACCTTATTTAACTTTGGTGGTAATCTAAAAGTTAATGAGATTACTATTCCAAAGTTTCCTCCTCCACCACCCCTTAATGCCCAAAATAAATCACTATTACAATCTCTATTTGCAATGAGTATCTTACCTCTATAATCTACAAGTTCAAACTCTAATACATTATCAAGACCTAAACCAAATAACCTGCAAGATACTCCCCATCCTCCTCCTAAAGTGTATGCTGCTACCCCAACAGTCGGGCAAGTTCCACCAGGAAAAGGATATCCTCTTGTGCCTACATATTCGTAAAGTTCACTATTTTTTACCCCTGATTCTATTTTTACTGTATTAGTTAATTCATTTATAATTATTTTCTTCATTCTACTAACATCAATTACTATAACATTATTCCCAATTGAATATCCCTCATAATTGTGTCCACCAGATCTTATTCTAAATTTAATATTTTTTTTAATGCAAAACCTTAAAGCACTTATAACGTCTTCTCTACTAGTACAATATAATATAGCTATTGGATATTTTTGTATTGCTCTGTTCCACACCTGTCTATCTTCTTCATATTCTATATCATTAGGTGTTACAATCTCACCATTAAAACATAAATCCTTAGCTAATTCCATCATTATCATCCTTTGTAATAGAATATTTTGATTTACAATAAATCTATCTACTTCTATCAATATATGATAAATATAACAATTACTTTCACATATTATATCAAAATATGCACACACCCCTCCAAATATAATTATATATCTTATGTATCAACATTATATTCCAATATTCTCTATATACAGATTTTTATATTAACAGGATTTATCATCAACTTTCTTCTTGAAGCAAAATAGGAAGGCGAACCGCCTCCATTATCATCTGGGCTTGTTTCGCCTCCGTTACTTAGGCATATTATTAAGTTATCATTGATGTTAAGTTCTATTGATTCCATATCTCTAGTTTTGTTCATGGTTATTTTTGAAATCAACATACGCAGTATTTTCTTTCGTTGTTCTCTTGAATGCAACTCTGATAGCATCTTACCGAAACTTGACAGTATCTTACAAACTCATCCGAAACCTCCTGAACACTATCATCTACCATTTCGCTTTTCTTTCATACGTATTGTTGGAACTTATTTTCCTTACCTTTATTTTCTATGGTAACCTTTAAAGTATTATGATATAATTTCCGTGTATAATTCAATAGGTTTTTGTGGGCTACTGGTATCACTTACCTCTTTTTAGACGGGAGGTGATGCAAATGAGTAATGACGTTTTAATTTTGCTATTTCAAGGTGGATTATTTTTACTATCACTATTAACATTAATAGTGATTCTTATAGAAAAAATCTCAAAAAAATAGTAGCCCCGAACGCAATTTGGAAAGCTACTAATTTTTTAACTAAAATTCTTAGTGATACCAGTTGCCTAAGCAACTAGAATTATATACTATAGTTAAAAACATACTGCAATATGTTTTTAACTATTTTTATTTTGCTACTATTTACTTATATTATATCAATTTTTAATAAAAAATAAACAATTATTTTTTTATTACTTATTTAATATATTAGTCTTTAATTGAATTTCAAAGGAAACTCGACTCACATTCGTTCGCTGAGTAATTTCGATGACGAAATGCAAAATGCCCACAGGGAAAGTTCATGTTTCCAAATATAAAATTTGGACATTCACTTTTCAATTCTTACTTATGATATGCTTCTCCGTAACTACTATAAGTGAGGTTTTTTATAATGAAATGTGTTATATAACATTTTTTATATAACAAACACTCTCTATATTTTTATCTGGATAAATAGCATTTGAATTCAGTCCAAATTTACTCATAAGTGTTACCTCCTTTAATGTTTAAGTTTCATTTTATTTTTATACTCTAAAAGCTTGTCATGATTTCTTAAATACTTAATCATTAAACAATAATTATTCATTGCCCACAGAAATTTTATTGTATTGTGATTTTAAATACTCAATAATTTCAGTTTTATTTATAGGTGATGAATGTCCTGGAAAACAAACATCAAACTCTAAGCCCCCTAACATATTTATAAGACTCTCTAATTTAACTGCGTTATACTCACAATTATTATAATAATCCATCCCATAAGCATCTCCTATAAATACTACTCTTTCCTCAGGTATATAAACTATTACTGAGTCCTTAGAATGAGGTGATACCACATTTTTTAAAATGACTTTTAATCCTCCTAATTCTACTTCTAAATTATTTTTAAATACTATATCAGCAGGTACAACATTTATATCGTTAAGATTTTCATATTCTTTACGAATATTTGTATCTGCAAATTCAATATCCTCTCCAGTTAAAAGACGCTTTTTCATTGCATCATCTGTCCACTTCCACTTAGACATAACCTTTAACTGTTCATTAGTTATTTCGCATGCTATTGTTTTTCCTGTAACTGAATGCATTCCATACGTATGATCCCAATGCCAATGAGTGATCGCAACATAATCAGGTAATCTTAAATTCAATTTTTCTATAGAATCATTAAATTTCTCAAGATGTTTTTTTGAATTTCCTGCATCCACCATTAAAGCATATTTATCTCCTTTAATATATCCAAGCACTGGTCTATCAGTTTCTCTGTCATTAATAAGATAATAAACCCTTTGTGTAACTTTTCTTAAACCCATTAAATATTTCCACCTTTCTTAATACAAAATTAAAACTCCCCATAGACAAACAATATCATCTATAGGGAGTTAATTATTTAAAAATCTTTTATCCTATTTAAATTAAATTTAATACTGAACATATATTTTAGCTTAACAAAAATAAATATATATAATATATGTGTATCTAAAGTTACTTTATTTTTTATAAAAGAGTTTAATAGAAGATATTGTTCTTAAAATGCGCACCTAATTAAGTTCCATACTAGAACTTTAACGCATCTAAAACTATTTAATTTCAATAGTTTAATTAAGAACAACTAAACTCATCTCTTCAAGTCTCCTTTTTTATAAAATAATCACTTCAGATAGTATCATACAGCATTTTTACTGTCAATGTTTTTGTTTAACAACTTATAACTAATAAAATATTATTAAATATAATATTATTTATAAGTTTAACATAACTTTATATCACTTCAAGTCCAAATTTAGTAAAAACACCATTTGATTATTATATAGTATTTCCATCTCTAAAAATAGCCTTAATTAAGTAATTTCAATGGTTAGTACTATAAACCTCACTTATTTATGGTACGGTTTATCATATCAGTAGTAAGTGATAACATTCTTCAATTTTAGATAGAATATTCTCTGTTAGTTGTTTGAAATCTCATATGAGTGGATTCCTATCTTCCATATGAAAAGTTTAGCTTCTTTGTTTCTAATATGACTATTTCTGTTGAAGTTACATATTATAAAGTATATTTAGATTATAAATCTAAGCATACTTTATAATATATAGTTTATTGTTTTATCTACAAATGTTAATATTCTTTTACCTTTGATATTATATTATTAATGAACAAAAGCTTATTTTTCCTCTAATCCTCCACAAATAGCATTCATTAATGATTTATCCATTTTAATTTTCCATATTCCACTCGTTTTGTTAAGTGTGATTTTCAAGTCAGATGTAACCATTTTACTATTAGCATTTTTGATTGCTTCAATGAGCGGATTATCTGAATCTTTATAATGCAATATATCATTATATACATTTGATAAATCCCGATTGGTAATTTTTATTTTAACCGTTGCTAAATCATCATTTTCATTTACTTCACCTATTTCATAAGAAAGATTGGCAAAAACACTCTCTATAAATTTTTTTCCTTCTCCATCTAAATTATTGCCAAAGAGCTTATTATCCTTATAAATAAAAATACCATCTTGTCGCTCATTATATTGAATAAATTGATTAAATCCCGTTGAATTTGCATTTTTCAGTGCTTCGAAAGCAATTTCTACGGTTTGCTTAGGGGATGTGGTTGATGACAAATTGATTGTTTCATTACTAACACCTGATGAATTTCCACAAGCGCATAATGACATTATAAATACAAAAGTAATTAATAAAATGAAAAATTTTGTTTTCACTTTAACGGCCTCCTAAAAATGTTTTTGTTAAAAAAGCAAGGCTAAAAATGAACACAACTGCAACAACAGAAATACCCCCAATAAATAAAAGTATGGTAACCATTCTTCTTAATGTACGATTGTCACTCTTTTCTTTAGAATCAATTTCAATTGGCTCAATTATCGGCTCCACACCTTTTAATAAATAGTCGGTACTCACATTATAAACTTCACTTAATTTAATAATATTATTGATATCTGGATTACCTTGGTCACTTTCCCATTTTGATATTGCCTGTCTTGTTACGCCTAATTTTTCTGCTAACTGTTCTTGCGAATAGCTTCCTTGTTTTCTTAATTTTTGTAATCTTTCAGACATACCCATTATATAGCCCCCTCTCTTATTCAATTATATAGAAAATCATAAGTTGCAGTCTACCAAAAAATGGTGAAAATTTGTCAACTAAGCGTTGCTATTCGCTTTTTTACTGAATATATATAATAATTATATTTATTTAGTACTAGATTTTTTCTGCAATTGCATTTAAGAATTTCAAAACAAAAACAGGTGTAAAAATAGTAAATACCAATGCTGAATATGCCATTGGATAATCTGGTAATTAAAAAGGTTTATTATAACCTTCCTCCTATCCTAGTAAATCATATAGGCGATATTTTAATTAATATTCTATTTTAGCTAAGTAGTGTTAAAAGATAATTCTTAAGAACCATTTATATTTATACTGTCCTAGAAATAATGATTCTAAACTTACACATATGAAAAGAAAACCCATCAACATCTCTGTTGATAGGTTCATGGTGAAAGTAAATAACACCTAACTTCTATTTTACTATTAAATTACATTTAATTTATCCTTTATTTATGATATGGTTCACCGTAACTATTATAAGTGAGGTTTTTCCATTTTATTCTGGTGTATATATTCTACATAGCACTTAAAACAAAAATTCATTTTCCCAATTAAAATCACCAGACTCTTCATAAGATGATGGCCAATGACTGCACCACTTAGGGACATTAGGTTTTTCTACTCTATCTATACTTGGAGTATAAGGCTTTATATCTAAAATACTGCTATTGTTCATTGCATCAATATAAGCAATATAGATTCTACCATTATCATAATCAATATGTGTTATTTCAATTATAGATAATGCTATTGGATTTGGCCTTTCAGGTGACCTAGTTGAAAATACTCCTAACTTTTCAGGAGCTTTTTTATAAGGCTTCTTTACTTCAATAACTCCTCTACTTTCATTATTATCACACTTATCAAACCACCAAAGTACGTCAATGTGAGAAAAATCTTCTAATCCTTGAAGTCCCTTTACATACTCTTTATTGATTTGAATAAACATCCCTTCTCCTTCCACATTAATTCTACCAATTTCTTTTAATTGCATAATATTTACCTCCTAGATATTTATCTTATATAAAAATAATAGACCCTCACATAATGTGAGAGTCAATAAATTTTATTTTAATGGAATCTGTATTTCCGTAAGATATTCTTCTGGATTCTTAGTATCATCTACACCTATATGACATATCTGTCTAGAAGGACTTTCAGTCATTTGTTCATTATGACTTTCAAGATAATATGCAAGCATTTCATATGCCTTTGCTAAATTTTCATATGGCCCATACACCATTGCATATGCCATCTTCTCTACTTCCTCTACTTCTCTATATATAAAATTGCCTTTATTTTCTCCTAATTTATCTACAATAACCCCGACTTCAACATCTACATTTTCATCTTTATGTTCAATATCATGATACATAGCCATATTATTATACACATCCTGCTTTATAGAAATATTTTCTTTCTTAATAAAATCACATAACCTATTCCATAAAACTCCCTCATGAAAATAAGTTGGAATTATATCTCTAGTAGATAATATCAATATATTGTCTACTTTTTTAAAACTTATATTACAATGTATTTTAAAATTCTTTTTTATGCTTTCATTTATTGCATTATTTATTTTTTCTATCCTCTGTTTTTCAATTTCTATCTCTTTATTAATTTGAATCTTCTTTTTTTGTAATTCATCCACTATATTTAATTCTTTATAACCTAGTATAATATCTTTTATTTCTGCAGTTGAAAATTTTGTATCTCTTAATAAGATTATTTTTTGAAGCACTGATATCTGCTCAGCAGAATACATTCTATATCCTGTAAACAGATCAACGTTTGCAGGTTTTAATATTCCAATTTCATCATAATATCTTAACATTCTAATAGAGACCTGAGTCAATTTTGAAAACTCTCCAATTTTAAACATAATATCCCCTCACATTAACTATTTTCCAATATGCATTATAATTGTAACATATTTTGTAAATATACTATTGCTTATGATACGGTATTTTTAGGCAAAAAAATAACCCTAAGTAGGTCGTATCAATGCCTAAGGGTATAAACCTCATTTACTTATGATATGGTTCACCCTTCATTATCCTAAACCCTCTATAGATCTGCTCCAATAACATAACTCTAAAAAGTTGATGTGGAAATGTCATCTTTGAGAAACACAATTTATAATTTGCTCTAGCCAGAACACTCTTTGAAATTCCAAGACTTCCACCTATTATAAATGCTAAGTTTGAATTTCCTGTTACCCCTAAGTTATCGATATAACTAGAAAATTCTTCTGATGTTAATTGCTTACCACCTAAATCCATTGCTATTACAAACATATTATCTTTAATTTTGCTTAGTATTCCTTGTCCTTCCTTTTCCTTAATTGCTTCTTCTTCTTTTTCTGAAGCATTATCAGGTGTCTTTTCATCTGCAAGTTCTACTATATCTAATTTGCAATATCGCCCTAATCTCTTTGAATATTCATCTATTGCATCCCTTAAATACTTCTCTTTAATTTTACCAACAGTTATTATTGTGATATTCATTATTTTCTCCTTTTGCGTTTCATACTATAATATATTATAACTATAAATAAAGACTGTAGCCAATTTTTTATTCAGCTACAGTCATTTTTTTAATGAATTATTAAATTTAAACACTCACTATATTTATTATGCGATTTGCCTTTCCTTTTTTAGTTTTCTTTTAATTTGATATAATCTATAAGCTGTTAACATAGCTCCTATCCCACAAATAATAGCTGCAGCTACGTACACATACTGCATACCATATACAAAAATATCATCTCTTCCTTCAACATATCCAGTAACATGATATCCAATTTTACTACTCATACGATAATATAATAAGGTTGTTGAACTAGATATTCCAAAGACCATTCCCAAATTTCTTACTAATGCATTTATACTTCCTGCAATACCTAAATTCTTTTTATCTACTGTAGACATTACTAATGAATTATTAGGTGATTGAAACATTCCATTTCCTAATGTCATTATAGCTATAAATACAATTAGCGCACCTAAATTAGAGTATTGGCTTAAAGTTGACATTAAAAATAATCCTAAGCTAGTTCCTATAAGTCCTATAAATGTTAGAACTTCTGAGCCTACTCTATCAGACATATATCCACTCATTGGTGCAACTACTGCCAATATTATCGGCGATACCATCATAAATAGCCCTGTAACTGATGGACTTAATTTCATTACATATTGCAAATAGAACGGCAATATAATATTAGAACAACTTATTGCTACAAAAGAAATAAATGCACAAAATATACTAAGTGAAAATAAAGGATTTTTAAAGATTTCTAGCTTTAACAATGGAGCTTTAATTTTTCTTTCAGTGATTATGAATAACACAAATAATATTATGGAACTAATCAAAGAGCTTATAATAAATTTATTTTCATATCCAATTTCTTTTCCAAAAGTTAATGCTCCAAATAATAATACCATAGTAAGTCCAAACATAGCTGAACCTTTTATGTCTAATTTTTCATTAGATCCACCACCACTTTTAGGAAGTGTTCTCATTGCAAGAAAAAGAGCTATAATTCCTATAGGAACATTTATTAAAAATATATACTGCCAACTTAAAACTGATACTATTATTCCACCTATAGGTGGACCTATCATGGACCCCAAGGCTACAAAAGTTCCATTTATCCCTAGCGCTCTTCCTCTCTCATTACTAGGAAAAACGTGAGTAATAATTCCATGACTTGTTGACATAGCACCAGCAGCACCTATTGCCTGCAGACATCGAGAAAAAACTAACATCATTAATGAATTAGATAATCCACAAATAAGAGAACCTATTGTGAAAATTATTACCCCTAACTTAAAAATCGTAGCTTTTCCTTTAATATCAGCTAATCTTCCAAATATAAGAATAGTTCCAACTATAACTATTAAATAGCTTGTTACTACCCATTCTATTAATGCCATACTTACTGAAAGCTTCTGTGCCATAACAGGCAATGCAACATTTACTATGCTTCCATCAAGTGTTGCCATAAATGTTAATAATACTGTTGTAAGTAATATTAACCATCTTTTGTTATTTATATTTTCCATATATTTTATCCTTTCGTTTATAAGATCTTCATTTGATTATTTATTTCATTATTATCATTAGTAACTTAATTTAAAATTATAATATAATTTTATCATTTGTACAATTATATAGATATCCAAATTAATAATCAAACTTATTAATGGAATATAGATGCATCATTGAGAAATTATAATCGTAACACTACACTAGAAATCAGATACATTTTTCTGGAAGCAGGCATGTGAAATTGAGCTGATGATGGTTCTTAATGGGGGCTTGTTTTATTTACAGTTTGTCCAGATTTTATATCTGGAACACACTGAAATGACGACAAGCCGCCATTTAGAACCTTCCAGCGAAAATTTCACTAGTCCTGTGGAAGATAAATGTATCTGATTTCGGTAATTGTTGCATAAGTATAATTCTTGCATTATATATCTCTATAAGGTTAATTCAATTACTAAAAATATAATCCACAATTCAAGTATTATTTTTAATTTTATCCACATATAATCCTCATTCTATGGATAACTTCTATATTTAATCCTCTATATAAAATTAAACATATTTTTCAGAAAAGATCACTGTTAATAACCTTTTCTAAGAAATATGCCTAATTATAATTACCTTTAGCTTAAATTTATTTTAATTTAAAGGAACCTACCATTTCATCTAAATTATCTGAAGAATATTCTAATACTTCAGTAGCTTGCTTTAATTGTCTTATTTCAGATAATATCTTCTTAACCATTGTTAATGATTCTTCACTCTTGCTTGAGCTGTTTTCTGTGGATTGTTCTACTTTGTCTGCCATAGTGCTCACATTATTCATAACCTCTCCAACGCTTTCACTTTGAGTAGAAGTTATTTCAGCAATAGACTGCATAGAATTAGCAATTATATTTATATCCTCATTTATTTGATCAAAGGATTTAATTGATTTTTGTACACTTACTGTTGATATACTTACTTTATCATTTATTTCCCCCGCATATTCAAAAGTTGCTTGTGTTTGATTTCTAACTTGATTAATAACATTACTTATTGATTTAGTTGCAGCTTCTGTTTCAAGTGCTAGTTTTGATATTTCTCCTGCAACTACTGCAAATCCCTTTCCACTTTCACCAGCTCTTGCGGCCTCTATGGATGCATTAAGAGCTAAAAGTTGAGTCTGCTTACTAATATTACTTATGACATTTACAACTTCACTTATTTCTTTAGAATATCCTTGCAAAGTACTTATAGAGTTAACAGTTTTGCTTATTGTACTTTCTAAATCTTCCATATTATTTAATACTTCTTTTGATGCATTTTGTGTTGTTACTGCACCCTCATTAGTATCTTCTACTATTCTAGAAACTTCTAATATAAGGCTATCCATTTCTTGAATTGATGCTGTAATCTCTGAAAATTTACTTTTAGTATCTTGAAACACTAAATTTTGCTCCTTAGAATTTTCCAATAAACTCATAACTGTATTTTCAATTATCCCCATTCCTCTTCTAACATTACTTGTTATATTTGAAACTATATTTACTGATTTCTTTGTAGTACTTACTGATTTTTTTACTCTATATAACATGCTCATTTGATTATTTATAAATTTATTAAACCATCTAGATAATTCTCCAATTTCATCTGATGACATTTTATTGACCCTTTTTGTTAAATTTCCTTCACCTTCTGCTATCTCTTGTAATATATTTATCGTCCTGCTTAAAGGTGATGAAACCATCTTTTTAGAAATCACTAACGTTGATATTGATAAAATAATCCACATTGCTAAAGATGTAAATATACTCATATCTGGTGCAACTTTTGTAGTAACTAAGTTTATTAATATTAATACAGCTGACATAATTGATATGGCCATTGGCATTTTTAAATTTATACTTTGAAAGTTATATATTTCATCTATATCACCTTCACACATCATTCCCCAAACTTCATCACAATTAGGAGGTGTTATTAGAGTTCCTTTTCCTCCAACCATAATGTGTCTATAATCTGGATAACCAGGCCAACAATCTAAATTTTCTCCATTTTTAATTGTATTTGCAACACCTTGATGTAATTGATTAGTTGCGGGATCTGTAAATATAATTTCGAATTCAGTATGCTCTTTAATTTGTACCTTTCCCCATCTTTTCGTTTTCACACCCTCCTTAAGATTATCTCCCAAAGTAAAAGTATTATCTTCAAATCTACTCCTTGAAATAGCTGTTCCTGTTTTAATCCCTCTGTTGGATTTGACCATAAATAAATAGTTATCTCCAGAATCTTTATATATATGTGTATCCTCATCTTGAATTACATTGCTCATATCATCATTTAAAGTTCTACAGCATAATATCCTAATTTGCCCATCATGATTTTTACATCTACTTGAAAACATTAATGTTACATCATCAGCAAACTTTTTATTTTTTATATCTGTATCAAGACTTCTTTTATCTATATATGGTCCATACATTAATGGCTTATCTTCTAATCCAGCAGCAAAATTAGGCAAATCGCTCATATTTAATCCTACATGTTCTTTACATGAAGAAACAGAAACTATCCCATTTTCATCTAAAACAAATATTTCACAAAAATCTTCATATTTCTTTACATTCTCTACTAAATAATTGTTTACTATATCATTATTGTCCTCTAATGCTACCAGCGAATTCTTAATGTTTTCTAATTGTGCCCACTTATCGTTAAACCAATTTTCAAGTGCCTTTTTTCTTCCATTAGATATTCCTTCAAAAACTTTTTCTGAATGTTCTCTTAAATTACGATTAAGTAAATACTTAAATTTTAAATTCATATTTATTCCCCCCGAAAAAATATTGCTTATCTCTATATTGCTAAAAAATAAAAGCACAAATAAAGATTTTTCAACCTATATTTGTGCTACCATAGCCTTACTATTATTTTATTGTTGTTCTAATTATACTAAATATTTCATAATTTGTGAATTGTATTTTTTCATAAATAATATAAAAAGAAAAAGTTCTAACAAAATAGAACTTTTTCCAAATGATTTCATATAATTTTTATTTATTCAAATCTATTATTTTTCTTTTCCACAACACTTTTTATATTTCTTTCCACTTCCACATGGACATGCATCATTTCTTCCAACCTTATCTAAATTTCTTACAATTTTAGATTCCTTATATTCTTTTTGTATTTCGTTTCTCTTTTCTGCTGAAAAAATTCCATCCCATTGTGGTAATGTATATAAATATTCTGCTTTAGCATCTAACATATTGAAATATAAAGTTTCTAAGTTTATATCTAATACTAATTCTGTATCAGCATCAACAGTTTCAAGATCATATTGATTTTTTAAACTATCATTAATTCCATCCATAAATCCCATAGTGAACTCTACTGTAGAATTATATTCTTTAGCTAATTCATTAATAGTAGTCTTTTTAGCATTATTATGGTTAGCTAGTAAATCCTTATATATATTCTTTTCTAATTTACTATATTCATCCCAAAATGCATTTTCACCCTTAGTTTTTACATAGTCTACAACCATGTCAGTCCAATCTTTATATAAACTCATTTTTAAGTCCTCCTTAAAATCTTCTTTATTATATTTAATATTTATAAATTATAACCTATATTAATTAAATTTCTATATAACCACTAGGATTATGTCTATTTGCCATAGTTAATATTATGTCTTCCTTTTGCCTAATTCCATTTTCATTTAAAACATTTAAAACTGTTTGATATGCCAAATCAGGCTGATTATTTGTATTACTTAAATGTCCTAAAATAACTTTCTTATTGGTTGAAGTTTTATATAACTGAACTATAGCACTTCCACAATCCTCATTAGATAAATGTCCTATTTCACTAAGTATTCTTCTTTTTAAAGGATATGGATATGGCCCAAATTTAAGCATATTCACATCATGATTACTTTCAAGAAGAATAACTTCTGAATCTTTTATATTATCATAAATTTCTTTAGTAAATGTCCCAAAATCCGTTGCTACACTTATGTTTTTTTGACCCGAACTCACTGTATACCCCATTGGAGCTGCCGCATCATGTGGTATATTAAATGCTTTTATGCTCATATCACATATCTCAGTAACAGATCTTTTATCTATTACTTTTATGTTGTGCTCTTTTATCTTTCCAATAGAACTTTCCATGGCAGACCAAGTATCTGCATTTGCATATATAGGAATATCATATTTTCTTGATACAACACCTACACCTTTAACATGGTCACTATGTTCATGGGTTATAAAAATCCCATTAATTTCAGTTGGATTTTGGTTGATCTCCTGTAAAGCTGAATCGATCTTTTTACCTGGGAGTCCTGCATCTATTAATATCTTAGCTTTATCTGAAGCAATAAACATACTATTTCCGCTACTACCACTATATAAAGAACAAAATATCACGATAACCTCTCCCCCTTGGAAATTTTATTACTCCTCAACTTCTATTCTTCTAATATCTGCACCTAAAGCTCTAAACTTATTATCAATATGAGGATATCCTCTATCTATGTGCTCTATATTAGTAATT
This sequence comes from Clostridium saccharoperbutylacetonicum N1-4(HMT), assembly GCF_000340885.1. Taxonomy (NCBI): domain Bacteria; kingdom Bacillati; phylum Bacillota; class Clostridia; order Eubacteriales; family Clostridiaceae; genus Clostridium; species Clostridium saccharoperbutylacetonicum. The sequence goes on from NC_020291.1 coordinate 6,492,633, forward strand.
TCAGTTGTACCTTCTGCCACTAAACCAGCTATAACCATAGCCGCACCAGCTCTTAAGTCTGTTGCTTTTACTACAGCTCCAGTTAATTTTTGTGATCCATCTATAATTGCAACTCTGCCCTCAACTTTTATATTGGCACCCATCTTTTTTAACTCATCTATATGCTTGTGTCTATTTTCCCATATAGATTCAGTAATTAAACTTCTTCCTGGTACAGTACTTAGTAATGTTGACATTGGCTGTTGAATATCTGTTGGAAATCCAGGATATGGAGTTGTTTTTATATTTACGCCTTTAAGTGGACCTTTTACTGTAACTCGAAGAGAGTCATCCCCTTCTTCAATTACAGCTCCCATTTCTGTAAGCTTAGCAGTTATTGATTCCAAATGCTTTGGAATTACATTTTTTATATAAACATCTCCACCTGTAGCTACTGCTGCTATCATAAATGTACCTGCTTCAATTTGATCAGGTATCACACTATATGAGCAGCCCTTCATGCTTTCAACACCTTTAATTCTTATTATATCTGTTCCAGCACCCTTGATATCAGCACCCATTGAGTTTAAGAAGTTTGCTACATCAACTACATGAGGTTCCTTAGCTACATTTTCTAATACTGTAACTCCCTCTGCTAGTGTTGCTGCTATCATTACATTTATTGTCGCACCAACTGAAACTACATCAAAAAATATGTTAGCACCTTTTAATTTATCAGCTTTAACAATTGCAGCTCCATGCTCTATAACTACTTCAGCACCTAAAGCTTCAAATCCTTTTATATGCTGATCAATAGGTCTTACTCCTATTGAACAACCTCCTGGAAGAAGGACTTTAGCCTTTTTAAAGCGTGCCAATAAAGCCCCAATAAAATAATATGAGCCTCTCATTCTTCTTGCATCGTCTGTGCAAGCTTCAAAGTTATTTACATCAGTACTGTCTATTTCTAAAGTATTATTATCTATTTTAACTATATTACAACCTAAACTTCTAAGTATTCTCTCTAAGCAATGTACGTCTTCAATATCTGGTATGTTATCAATTGTGCATTTCCCATTACTTGCTAATATTGCTGCTGGTAATATTGCCACTGCAGCATTCTTAGCTCCGTTGATATCAACACTACCTTTAAGCAAGTTTCCACCGTTTATAACTAATCTTTCCATTGAATTCACCCTATCCATTAAATCTATATATAATCTATTTCTTCATAGTAATTTTTATTATTAAATAAATCCTTGTTTATTAAAAAAGTCTACTCGTACTATTATAACATAAACTGAATTTATTTAAATATATTTTTTAATCTATAAGCACTTTTTTCACCATAATTACTAGTCTAAAATAAATTAATCCTTACATTTTTTGTTATATTATTACTTTTATTTAATATTTTTCTTAATATTACATAATTATTATCCCAATTCACCAATTAATTATTCTTACAATCATATTCTTTTATATTACTTATTATGCTATAATAAGTAATATTCTAGTAATACACTATTTGAGATTGTGAGGGTTATCATGAAGTATTATATAGTTGCATTATTTGATGAAAATACATATCAAATAATATCTCCTATTCAAAAAAATATGTCAAAAAAATTTAGGGCTAATAGAAATTCACCGGCACCTTTTGTTTTATTATCAGCAATAGAAAATCCAAATTTAGATAAATTATATCCTATCGTTGATAAAATAGTGGCTCCTTATAAGAGTTTTAGAATTGATGCTAGTGATTCAGTATATTTATTTGAACCTACTAAAAGTATAAATTTAAAAGTTGATGATAAAGGTTACATAAAGAGACTTTCTCGTAGTTTATTTGATATGTTAGAACTTAATGGATTTAGTGTTAAATCTTTTGAAGATAACTTTGTTTCACTTGCTAATTTAGTTTACATTCCTAGAGATTACAAAAAGCAAAGTCTAAAATTAAATTTTCCGGATATATATGATGAAAATAGTTGTGTAAAACTAAGAATTAAGAGTATAGAAATATGGAAATTACCTACTGTTAAGAAGAATACACCATTAAAATCCTATGTTTTAAAAGATTTTTAAACTATACTCTGTTGTTTATATGCAATAATTTTAAATTAACAATAAGAAATAAAAGATTAGATTAAATATTAAGTTTTATATTTAATCTAGTCTTTTATCATTTTATTAGATTAAATAATTGATAAAATAATCAAAAAAAATAATAATTTATGAATTTTCTAAAAATATTTTTTCTGTATTCGTTTTCCGAACTTTAATTTACTTTAAAGATTTTGTAAAATAGTAGTATTACTAAAAGTACAGGAGGATTTATTATGAATATTCAACCACTATTTAAAGTACAAAAAAAATACAATGATAGTTTGTCAATAAACGAAGATTTAGACGCTCATAAATTGCAAGTACGTAAAAACTTAGAATTTGAAATTGCTCTTGGAGATTTAGCAAATGAAACTAATTGCTTTAACTACCTATTAAACAATTCTAATCCAATAAACATAACTTCTGTATTCCATAAATATATAACTTGTATTTCTCAGGTGTTGACTTTAGGGATTGACCACAAATACACAGATCTAATTGCAGTAACAATGAATCCCAACGATTATTGTCTAAGTGATCAATTTTTAAATTTATATATTGATACAAATGATTTAATTGCATCACCATCAATGGACCATTACTTAACTTTATTTGAAGATTTATTAAGTTTAGGGCTAACATTAGGTTTTTCAGAAGCTCAAATACAAAATCAATTTTTAAAAAGCTCAGATAAATTAGTAATGCTTTAATTGTTTATAACTTTTACATAATATACTTTTCTTTAATATAATATTTAGTTAACTTACGGGCATAATACTCCTGAGGTGATATTATGTTTGGAATATTATGCGCATTAATTTCTGGAGTTGCTATGAGTGTGCAAGGTGTGTTTAATACAAGGTTGGGAGAAAAAATAGGAGTATGGGAAACTACATTAATTGTTCAAGTTATTGCTCTTATAGTAAGTATTGTAGTTTTTTTCTTTCTACGAGATGGAGATTTTACTAACTTGAAGGAGGTAAACAAACTCTATTTATTAGGGGGAATCCTAGGAGTTGTAATCACTTTTACAGTAATGAAAAGCGTTAGTTCCATGGGACCTACCTTAGGTATCGGTATTATTTTAGTATCTCAATTACTTGTTGCTGCACTTATTGATGCTCTAGGATTATTTGGAAGTGATAAAATTAAGTTTTCCTTAAATCATTTTTTAGGTATTGCTATTATGATTATTGGTATTGTAATATTTAAATGGAATCATTAAGAAAGGAATGACATGCTTTGAATTTTTTTTCTAACATAAATTTTTTATTCCATTTAACAATTAATAATGTAAAAGAATATTTTAGCAAAAACCAGCCAATTAAATCTGATGATATTACTGAGAACTCTGTAAATTGGTTTGGTCATGCAACTACAGTTATTAATTTGGCTAACAAAATAATTATTACAGACCCTGTATTTTCGAGTTTATTAGGTTATTTTAAGAGATTACCAGAAAAGCCTGACTATTTATCTGATTTAAAAGTAGATTATATACTATTATCTCATGGCCACATGGATCACTTAAACTTTCCTTCATTAAAAAAGTTAAATAAGGACGCAACTATAATTGTCCCTAAAGGATATGTTCGCATTATGAAATCATTAGGCTTCAAAAATGTTGTATTGTTACACCCTGGCGACGTATATGATGATGGCTTTGTAAAAATTACTGCTTATGAAGCTAATCATGATGGGAGACGTTTTTATTTTGGCCAAGATAATGAAAGTATTTCTTATTTAATTGAACGTGAAAATAAAAGTGTATTTTTCGCTGGCGATACTGCTCTTACAGATAAATTTAAAAATATTAGCTGTGATATTGCATTAATGCCTGTTGGCTGCTATAAACCTGATAGATTTACATATATGCACTGCACTCCAGAGCAAAGTTATGAAATGTTTAAAATGATGAAATGTCCAATAATGATTCCAATTCATTATAAGACCTTCAAAATTTCTTTGGAAAACTTTAAAGAAACTGAAGAATCATTATTAAACTTAAATGACCAATCTATAAAAATTATAGATATTGGAGAAACTTATAGTTTTTAAATACATTTTAATTAAAATATCTTTTAACAAATAAGTGGTAGGTAATTATTCCAATTATTGTTCTATTACAATATAATGAGGAGTACTTAACCTGCCATTTATAATTTTCCATAATCAAATTTATTTTCACGTAGAGAATAAATTTATTTTAATTATATTAACAATAAATTTATTTTTCATATAATATATTGAAGTAATAATATTTTGGAGAAATATATGTTCTTATTTAAAAAGAAATTAGATCATAATCTACAATCCTATATATCCAAAAATGCTTTTAAAAATTACAGAGTGCTTATTCAATATAAAGATTTTCAATCTTCAATTGTAAAAAAGATCAGTTCATATAGAGGAACTGTTTTTCATATAATAGAATCTTCTAATCTTATAAGTGCAAGACTTAATTCACGAGGTATTGATAGGTTGTCAGAATATCCTGAAGTAAAAAAAATTTACTTAGATGAATACTTATTTTTATGTGGTATGAGCGTTACTACTGCCAACAAAGTTCATTTCTCAGAAAAATTTAATTTATCAGGTGCTGGAATTGGCATAGGACTTGTTGATAGTGGCATATATCCTCATCAGGATTTAACCTCCCCTAGCACTAAGATAGAATTCTTTGAAGATCTAATAAATAATTTCAAGTATCCATATGATGACAATGGCCACGGTACATCAATTGCAGGAATTCTATGCAGTAGTGGTTTATCGTCTAATAATATGTATAAAGGTATCTGCAATAAAAGTAAATTATATTGCTATAAAGCCTTTGATAAGCTTGGAAAAGGATTTGCCTCTGATATATTGTATTCAATTGAAAGTTTATCTAATAAATCTAAAGAAAATAACATAAAAGTATTATGTCTTCCCTTTGAACTTTTAACTCATAATACATTCATCATTTCTTGTTTTGATTTAACATTTAATTATGCTATCTCTAAAGGCTTGATTCCAATAGTGCCTAGCGGAAGTAATCTGAGTACTAAGACTTCTATAATGGGTATTGCAACTCTTCCAAGCTGCATTACTGTATCAGGATTAAACACAGCTTCACCAATTATAAAACCTTATGCTTACTCTTCTGAAGGTATTTATGTCAAATTAAATAAACCTAATTTATCTGCTGCTTGTGTTAATATTGTTTCCTTAAACTCTGACAATAATTACATTCCCGAAAAAAATGGCCTTAAGCTTTATCCTAACAGACTAGATATCGCATATAAGACTTTTACTGGTTCATCAATTGCTGTTGCTTATATTAGTGGTTTATGTGCTTTGCTATGCGAAAAAAATCCAGCTATGAGCTTCAAAGACATGAATTCATTGTTGAAAATTGCATGCGATCCTATTGATGATATCTCTAGTTCAATTCAAGGTGAAGGTTTAATAAATATACACAAACTTATAACTTAATTAATATTTCATACCTTATAGCATATTTTATAATATGCTATAATTATTTACATATAATATTTTTTTATTATAATTATTTAATATAATGTAAATGACAGACCATTTGAAAGGTTGGTGACATAAAAATGAGTACATTTATGTTAAAGAATAAATCTCTAAAATCTACTCCTGTAAGTAATATATTTCTCGAGAAATACATGCCTCAAGCTAGAGGTGAATTTGTAAAAATTTATTTATTAATGTTAAAACATAATATTTCTGGAGAATTAGGAATTAGCTCAACAATATTAGCTTCAGCATTAAATTTATTAGAATCTGATATTATAAATGCCCTTAATTATTGGAATGATCAAGGAGTTTTAAAGCTAACTAAAATAGATACTATGGGAAATTTTGATGTAGAATTTTTAGACTTAATAGAGGAACCAGTAAATACTAAAAAGGAAGTTGATTTACTTGAAGCCTTAGACAGTACTAGTACAAAGGATATGCTAAAAGACATTGAAACACTTTTAGCAAGACCCTTATCGCCAAATGAAATGTCTATTTACTTAAATTGGCAAAAGGAATTTGGCTTTTCCTCTGAATTAATTTTAATATTAATGGAATACTGTATATCAAAAGGCAAAAGTGATCCTAGATATATTGAAAAGGTAGCCTTGGCTTGGCATGATCAAAAAATAACAAATGTTGAGCAGGCACAAAACTTAATCAAAAAAACTGAAGATAAATGGCTTAACATAAGAAAGATATTAACCTACTTAGGTATAAATAATACTGATATAATGAAGCCACAACAAGATTTAATTGAGAAATGGCTTTTAATCTACAAATTTCCAAATGAAATTATAACTAAAGCCTGTGATATATGTTTTGAAAGATTAAGTAGAGCTGATTTCAAATACATCGATGGAATACTAACTAACTGGAATAAAAATAATATTAGAACGCTAGAAGATATAGCTCTTAAGGATACAAAAAATTCTAAAAATAATAATTATCAAAAAAATTATATCCGCAACAATAATAATGATAAATCAACTCCTAAATTCAATAATTTTGAAGCAAGGGAGTATGATTACGATTCCTTAGAAAAAAAACTTTTAGGATGGGATAATGATGATTAAAGGATATCAAACTGAAATTTTAAAAATATATGATAAAATTAGAGAAGATGAGGCTAAAGCTTTAAAACTTAGAAAGGCAGAAATTTCTGAGAAATTTCCAGAGATTATCGAATTAGATAATCAAATTCAGAAGTTATCTTTAAAAATGGCAGTGTCAATACTTAAATCTACTGATGGCGAAAAAGTAATTGATGAATTTAAAGAAAATATAACTGACTTAAGAGTAAAAAAGTGTGAAATGCTGGTTGAACGAGGATATGATCCTGAATACTTAAATTTACGTTACCATTGTACTAAATGTAAAGATACAGGCTTCATAGGACCTGTTAAGTGCAGTTGCTATAAGCAGAAATTAGTTAAATTGTATTATAAAAATTCTGAATTAGAAAATACAGTAGCATCCAATAACTTCGATAATTTCGATTTAAACTTATTTTCTAATCATAAACTTGGAGACGAAAAATTTACACCTCGAAAAAATATGGAAAATATTTTGCAATTTGTATTAAGAGAATATCTTCCTGACTTTTCAAAAATATCAACCAATATGTTATTTTACGGTAACCCAGGCAGTGGTAAAACTTATTTATCTTACTGCATAGCAAAAGCCATATTAGATCTTGGATATTTAGTTGTATACAAAACTTCTGATGAATTAATTAAGAATTTAAGAGAAATAAGATTCAATAACGATTCCTCACTAGAATCCTTGATTTTAGAATGTGACTTATTAATAATAGATGATTTAGGAGCAGAGCATCTTAACGAATTTTCTATAACTGAGTTATTCAATGTAATTAACAAGAGAATTCTTACAAATAAAAAAATGCTTATTTCTACTAATTTAACCTTACCAGGTATAACGAAACAATACAGTGAAAGAATTGCATCTAGATTAATTGGTGAATTTAAACTGTGCAAATTTTATTCTGAAGATATAAGGATAAAAAAGAATTTAGAAAAGAATAAATAACCCATTCCCTTTATAAAAAAGCTACTGCATATTACATGCCGTAGCTTTTTCTATTTCATAGTTCGTAATATATCTAAACAAAAAAATAAGTCCTAGTTAACACTAGAACTTATTTTACTTTGGCGACTCAGAAGGGGCTCGAACCCTCGACCTCCGGCGTGACAGGCCGGCACTCTAACCAACTGAGCTACTGAGCCATCTTATGGTGGGCACAACAGGGCTCGAACCTGTGACCCCCTGCTTGTAAGGCAGGTGCTCTCCCAGCTGAGCTATGCGCCCATAAGATAGATAAAATGGTGACTCCTAGGGGAATCGAACCCCTGTTACCACCGTGAAAGGGTGGTGTCTTAACCGCTTGACCAAGGAGCCATGCTTTGTATGGTTTCTTTAATCTTGAATGTTACAACCCATGTCCTTGAGTTATTCAAGCTGCTGACCACATAGACTATAATACATAAATTTAGATTCCGTGTCAACACATTTTTTCATTTTTTTTATTTTTATCTTGTCTGATATACTTTCTGTACTCATTTTATTAGCATTTTTTCACCATTTTCAATAATTTTATAAACATATAATTAAATTTCATTTACTCTTAGATTTTACTTTTTTTAAATATAGTTTTAATAATTTTAAATTTTTTTAGCTTAATATAATTATTTACATGTATAATTTCCCCTAACTATTATAAATCTATTTACAAATATTTATTAACATTAATACTTTTTTTAAATATAAATTTAATATCCATTTATTTTAACATACATATTACTATGATAAAATTTATAAAGACACATATAATTCATTGTAAGGAGAAATTAATTAATATGATATATCACGATTTAATAGTTGTTGGTGGCGGTGCATCTGGTTTAATGGCAGCAGTAGTTGCTAAAGACTTTGGCTTAGATGTAGCTATTGTTGAAGGTACTGATAGGATTGGAAAGAAAATTCTTGTAACTGGAAATGGACGTTGTAATATAAGTAATAAAAATATTACCTATCCTTATAAAAATTTTCATAGCGATAATAATAACTTTTTCCAAGATGCTTTAAGTAAGTTTTCAGTAGAAGATACTGAAAATATGTTTTTATCTCTTGGTTTACCATTTTCTAATTCTGTTAATGGTAAACTGTATCCAAAATCTCTTCAAGCTTCCTCTGTCATAGATATATTTAGAATGGCTATTGATGATAAAAATATACCATTGTATAACAATTGCCAAATTAATTCGATAACAAAAAAGAAAAACTTCATTTTATCTAGCAATAACGCTGAATATAATAATTTTTCTTGCAATAAACTTATTTTAAGCTGTGGAGGAAAATCTGCTGCAAAAACAGGTTCTGATGGTTCTGGCTACAAACTAAGTAAATCTCTTGGACACAGTATTAAAACACCTCTTCCAGGCATTGTTCAATTAAAATTAGATTATCCTTTTTTAAAAGCTCTATCAGGAATAAAATTTGATGGTTCCGCTTCTATTTTAATAAATGATGAACTTATGCGTACTGAAACAGGTGAAATACTCTTTACCGACTATGGTATTTCTGGTCCACCTATACTACAACTATCATCTTATGCCTCTAAAGCACTTTCAGAAAATGCTAAAGTTACTATACGATTAGACATGTTTCCATATGAAAGTAACGAAGATGTAGAGAATTTCTTATCTTCACATATTTCTATATTTAACCATAGAGAAATATCATCAGCATTGATTGGAGTAATAAATAAAAAATTAATTCCTACTATACTAAAAGATGTTGGTATAAAAGATATTCATTTGCCTTGCAGCAATTTAGACTGGAAATATATCAATAAATTGATTGCTAAATTTAAGAAATGGGATTTTAACTGTACAGGTACTAATGGATTTCCTAACGCCCAAGTTACTGTTGGTGGAATTGACACTAAGGAAATTAATAGCTTAACATTAGAATCTAAATTAGTTAAAAATCTCTATATCTGTGGTGAAGTCATGGATGTTCATGGTGATTGCGGTGGCTTTAACCTTCAGTGGGCGTGGAGTTCTGGTTATTTAGCCGCAAAATCTGCTGCTAGCAAATAAATAACTTAATAATAAAATTAGCTATAACAAACTTATAAATACTATTACGTTTGTTATAGCTAGTTTTCTTAAGGCACATGAAAATAAATAACAAGTCCAAAGCTACTATGAGATGTTCTTAAATGTAGCATAGCTACTCTTTTTAATGTGCACATTTTTCCCATTCAGCCTCTATTAATGCTGCGTCTACATCTTCAGCATTTCTTATTGTATGATATGACTTCAACTTATTATCATCTAGCACTTTTATTGTAGCCGATGATGATATAACTTCTCCATAATTAGTTTCCTTTTCAAAAATAACTTTAATTCTTCTAAGTTCATAATTATTAATAACATCAAGTGGAATTGCTTCCATGGCCCATTCAAAATACTTAACATTATTAACATGATTATTTGAATCAATATCACTATATCTAATGCTAAATTGTTTATTATATTGATTTTCATCAATTTTCTCTATTTTATCCATACTTATATTATAATCAATATCGCCATCAACACCATAAAAATCATATTGTTCTTGTTGTATTCTCATTGGTCTTCTTTTTTCAATATCAATTAAGAAAAATAAGGCTGATCCTTCCCCAATAATATTACCTGCTTCATCGTTGATTTTATAATTTCTTAATCCATAGAATTTTTTAAAACCTACAGGTTCTGTAGTAATACTTATGGTTTCTCCAAACAATGGGTATCTATGAATCTTTATATCATACTTATAAAATACCCAACCACAATTATTTTTTTTGCAATACTCAATTCCGCCTCCCAAACTCTCAGATTGCTGAGTACCTACATCCTCAAGAAAATTAATTATTGATGGTAATTTACATCTCATTTTTGAATTTACTTCATAATAATGTATTTCATATTTTTTTGTAAAACTTTTGCTCATATATATTTATTGCACGTACATAAAATCAATAATCCGCATATTTACCAAACACTAATTTAAACAAAATTTTAATTATGCGCTTTCTATAAGTGCAATAACCCTTCCCCCTTTCTAAAATTATTAATGATTTTGCCTATTCTCATATAATATTATCATAAGAATATGTTTAAATGTATTAAACATTCCATATTTACAAATATATTTATAAATATAGAATATAAAAAAAGGATTTTCTAAAAAGAAAATCCTTTAAATAAATAATATAATTATCTATTTAATGCTTCTAATAAATCGTCTAAATTTATTCCATGAACAGTTGCAGCTTCTGCTATAGTCTCAGCTTGAGCTGATGGACATCCAACACATCCCATTCCAAAACTCATTAAAACTCCTGCTTTAGAGGAATCCGCATTAACTACTTCACCAATTGTCATATCCTTAGTTACCATACTCTCACCTTCTTTAATATAACTTATGTAATTATTGTCTCAATTAAAATTATATTTTATACCAAAGTGAAAGTCAATACCCGAGTATAACACTATACTATAAACTATCTATTCTCATAGTTTGATCTCTCTTTGGACCAACTCCAACTATTGAAATTTTAGTTTCTGTAAATTCTGATATCCTAGCTAAATACTTCTTAACATTTTCAGGTAATTCCTCATAGCTTCTAACATCAGCTACACTATCATCCCATCCATCAAATTCTTCATATATTGGCTCACATTGAGCTAAATCTTCTAAACTTGCTGGAAAATAATCTATAACTGTACCATTAAACTTATATCCAACACATACTTTAATCTTTTCTAAGCCAGCTAAAGTATCAATCTTAGTAACAGCCAATGAAGTCAATCCACTTACTCTAGCAGCAGTTTTAACTATAACTAAATCTAACCATCCACATCTTCTTGATCTTCCTGTAGTTACACCATATTCATGGCCTTTTTCTCTAATCCAATCTCCAGTTTCATCAAGCAATTCTGTTGGAAATGGACCTTTACCAACTCTTGTAGTGTATGCCTTTGTTATACCTACTGCATTAGTAATCATATTTGGACCTATTCCTACACCACTAGAAACACCGCCACCAGTTGTATTTGATGATGTTACATATGGATATGTACCATAATCAATATCAAGAAGCATTCCTTGAGCACCTTCAAATAAAACTATTTTATCTTTCTTAATTTCGTTATAAACTCTTACAGATGTATCTTGAACAAATGGTTTTAACTTTTCAGCAAATTCTAAATATTCCTTTAAGATTTCATCAAAATTTAATGCTTCTCCTCCTAATACTTTAGTAATATAAGCATTTTTCATTTCAACATTTTCTTTTAATTTTTCTGTAAAAACATCTTTATGCAATAAGTCACAAACCCTAATTCCGCATCTTTCAAATTTATCTGTATAACAAGGTCCTATTCCTTTACCAGTAGTACCTATATCATTCTTACCTCTAGCTTTTTCTTTTAATTTATCTAATACTTTATGATATGGCATGATAAGTTGTGCTCTGTCACTCACAATCAACTTTTCAGGTGTGACTTTAACACCAACACCTTCTAGGTAATCTATTTCTTCAAATAAAGCCTTTGGATCTACAACTACTCCATTTCCTATTACATTTAATTTATCTTCATATAAAATTCCAGATGGTATTAAGTGCAGTTTATATTCCTTGTCACCAACTACTACAGTGTGACCAGCATTATTTCCTCCTTGAAATCTAACAACTACATTAGCATCTTCCGCTAAATAATCTGTCATCTTTCCTTTTCCTTCGTCTCCCCATTGAGCTCCTAAAACAATAAATGCTGACATTTATCTTGCCTCCCTTAATATAAATAAGCTTGCCTTTTTTATTTTAATTAATAACTTGGAGTCAATTAATATATTTTAATCTCTCCCTTTAAATAGTAGCAAAGTACATTTCCACGGTCAACTATATATCGAATATTTTTTTGCTTTTTTTATAAATAATTCGTATAATTGTTTTATATTATTAAGTTTTTGCTTAAATTTAACTTATTTTATCTATAACTAACATGTTAAGGAGTGTTTTTAATGAATATTTATGAAGAAGCCTTAAAATTTCATGAAGAAAAAAGAGGCAAATATGAAATCAAACCAACTTGTGAAGTAAAAAACTCAAAGGACTTAAGTCTTGCATATACACCAGGTGTCGCTGAGCCTTGTCGTGAAATACATAAGGATCCTCAAAAAGCTTATATATACACTCGTAAATGGAATACAGTTGCCGTAGTATCAGATGGTACCGCAGTACTAGGCTTAGGTGATATTGGGCCACTTGCAGCTTTACCTGTAATGGAAGGAAAGAGCATTTTATTTAAGGAATTTGGCAATGTTGATGCATTTCCTATAGTTTTAGACACTAAAAACGTTGACGAAATCGTTAATACAGTTGCAAATATAGCTCCAACTGTAGGTGGTATAAATTTAGAAGATATTTCAGCTCCGAGATGTTTCGAAATTGAAAAGAAATTAAAAGAAAGATTAAATATTCCAGTATTTCATGATGATCAACACGGAACAGCAATCGTTGTTTTATCAGCATTAATAAATGCTTTAAAGATAGTGAAGAAAGATTTAGAAACTATAAAAGTAATTATTAATGGTGCTGGTTCTGCTGGAACTGCTATTTGTAAATTATTACTTTCTTCTGGAGTTAAAAATATAGTTATGTGTGATATTGATGGTATAATAAGCCGTGATAAAGATTTAAGCCATAATATTTACATGGAAGAATTAGCAAATATAACTAACCCTAACAATGAAACTGGTAAACTTGCAGACGCCATAAAAGGTGCAGATGTATTTATAGGTGTTTCTGCCCCAAATATAGTCTCAAAAGATATGGTAAAAACTATGAATAAGGATGGAATCATTTTTGCTATGGCAAACCCAACTCCTGAAATCTTTCCTGATGATGCAAAGGAAGCTGGTATTGCAGTAATGGGTACTGGTAGATCTGATTTTCCTAACCAAATAAATAACGTATTAGCCTTTCCTGGTATATTTAGAGGTGCACTAGATGCAAGGGCAACAGACATTAATGAAGAAATGAAAGTTGCGGCAGCTTATGCGATTGCAAATGCTATTTCTGAAAAAGATTTATCTCCTGAAAACATAATCCCTAAAGCATTTGATTTAAAAGTTCAAACTTTAGTTGCTGAAGCAGTTAAAGAAGCTGCAATTAAAAGTGGAGTAGCATCAATTAAATAATATTTAATTACCATAAAGTTAATCTTAATTCTAATTTGGAGTTGAATAATATGAGTGAACTATTAATTCCTATAAGTGACTTTGAATTTAAAAATAATGTTAATATTAGATTTGACAACATACTTGACGGCTTTAATTTATTCGAAAATTTTACTATTGATGCTAGTAATATAGAAGATGGTGAAAAAATCTTAATTAAATTTATAGAAGAAGTTTTTGAAAAAAATAATTCTGAAGCTTACATCGATTTCTATATTGCTAAACTTTCAAACGAAGATAGAAGTCGCCTTGCAAAACTTATGCCTGAAGAAGATATTAAAACATTAAAACTTCACTTAAATTTAAAGTCTCATGATGGAGTTTTTTATCTTCTTAAAAATAAATCCCTTATACCATTTTTAGTTCGGCTTAACACACGGGAAGTTTTCTTTACTACTTTTTATTTTACTAACACCCCTATTACTATCTGGGGAAATTATAACCTTAAATTTCCATGTTTTGTGGATTCTAAAGAAAACTTGAATTTTTACTCCAGCTTATTAAAATCGTTAGCTTTATGATATAGTCCTAATATACAAATAAAGATAGATGATTCTAAAACATCTATCTTTATTTAATCCATCTACATATTTTGTGATTTTTCTGCACACTTATCAATAGCTTGTATAACACTATTTCTAAATCCCAATTTTTCTAGTTCAGCCACTGCAACAATTGTGGTTCCTGCCGGAGAACAAACTGCATCTTTTAATTCCCCTGGATGCTTTCCTGTTTCTAATACCATCTTGGAAGATCCTAAAACACTTTGTGCTGCCATCTTATAAGCTTTAGCTCTAGGTATTCCTAGTTTCACAGCTGCATCTGCCATGGCTTCTATAAACATGTATACATATGCTGGTGACGATCCACATAAAGCTGTAAATGCATGAAAATCCTTTTCTTCTAACTGAACACATTCTCCAAAGCTTTCAAATATTTTAAAACAATAATCCAATTCATCTTTGCTTACGTTTTTATTTGGACATATTGCTGACATAGCTTGACCAACAAGTGCCGGTGTATTAGGCATAGTTCTAATTATTTTAGCATCTTCGCCTATCCAATTTTCCATATTATCTATACTAATTCCAGCTGCTATTGAAATAATTAACTTATCTTTGTTTAATTCTGATTTAATTTCATCTATTATTGTTTTATACATAAAAGGTTTTACAGCTAAAATTATTACTTCTGCTTCTTGTGCTACAATTTTACTATCAAAAGTTGTTAATACATTAAATTGTTCATTTAATTTTTTAGCAGACTTTTCAGTTTTTGTTGAAATTATCATATTATTAGCTTCTAAAAATTCCGACTTTATTAATCCCCCTACCATGGCACTGCCCATATTTCCACAACCTATAAACCCAATTTTCTTATTCATTTTATAGCCCCCATTTTAAATTTATTTGTTATAGCTTCAAATTTTATCATTTTTATATAAATATATTAGATTTTGCCCACCACAATCATAGAATAGCTTGCACGTAAAATCACAAACTATAATAAGTTATGAAGGGAGGAATATATATGACTAATAATTTATTAATACTTAATACTTCATTAAAAACCCCAACGGATTTTATTGATTCTATTTTGTACTCAAACTGTGAGCAACAACTTCCTACATGTGACTTTGAAGAATCTTTAGATTTTTATTACATTAATATAAATTCATTTGATGATAACATGCATTTACTGGAAATATCTTATAAGTATAATTTTTTAATATTAATTATAAAATCTAACAATAATTCTAATAAAATATTGTCTCAAAGAATTTTTTATTTACCAACAATTGATTTAAATCATATATTGCTCCATGAACATAAAAATGCTATTAAATTAATAATTCCCAAAATTATTTAATATTAGTATTTTAAGATATAAGAAGTTAAGATTAACTTCTTATATCTTTTATTATTTCTTTTTATATAAATTTTATTCCCTATGAATTACATCTAGATTACCAAATTTACTGAATTGACCTAGCCATGCTAGTTTTACTGTACCAACTGGACCGTTTCTTTGCTTAGCCATTATACATTCAGCCATATTTTTGTCTTCTGTTTCTTTATCGTAGTATTCATCTCTATATAAAAACATAACTACATCGGCATCTTGTTCAATTGATCCAGATTCTCTTAAGTCTGATAGCATTGGTCTATGATCTGCTCTTTGTTCTGGGGCACGGGATAACTGTGACAAAGCAATTACTGGACATTCCATTTCCTTAGCTAAAGCTTTAATAGATCTTGATATTTCAGATACTTCTTGTTGTCTATTATCAGTACCAGTTCCCCCTGACATAAGCTGCAAGTAGTCTATAACTATTAAATCTATTCCATACTCTATTTTAAGTCTTCTGCATTTTGACCTCATTTCCATAACAGTAACACCAGCAGTATCATCTATATAGATTTTTGCTTTTGAAAGAGGTCCCGCTGCCATAGCTATATTTTCCCAATCTTTATCTTCTAAAGCCCCTGTTCTAAGCCTTAACATATCAACGTTAGCTTCTGAGCAAAGCAGCTTATAGGCTAATTGCTCCTTAGACATTTCCAGTGAAAATACTACAACACTTTTATTTTCTTTAAGTGCTGCATATTCCACTATATTCAAAGCAAAAGTGGTTTTTCCCATTGATGGTCTAGCTGCAATTAATACCATATCTCCACTTTGAAATCCAGAAGTCTTTGCATCCAAATCTGTAAACCCTGAAGCAACTCCAGTAACTGTACCTTTTTCATTAAAAAGCTTCTCTATTTGTGCAAATCCTCTTTCCAATACATCACTTAGTGGTTCAAAGTCTTTTGAAGTTCTTTTTTCTGCAATATTAAATATTTTCTTTTCGGCACTATCTACAACATCTTCTACATTACTTTGATTATTATAACTTTCTTCAATGATAGTAGTTGATGATTTAATTAGCTTTCTCAAAGTAGATTTATCAGAAACAATCTTTATGTATGCACTCAGATTTGCAGTAGTTGGTACAGAAGCACTCAATTCTGTTATATAGGTTACCCCTCCAGCTCGCTCCAGCATATCGGTGCTTTTCAAATATTCTAACAATGTTAACAAATCTATTGCTATGTCACTTCTAAACATATCTAATATAGATCTATATATTATCTTATGGCCATCCCTATAAAAATCTTCTTCTTCTAAGCTTTCCAATACTTTAGCAATAGCATTTTTATCTATTATCATAGATCCTAAAACTGATTGTTCCGCTTCTATGCTTTGAGGCAAACTCCTCATAACTGATGCATCCAAGCTTTATTCCTCCTATCTAATTATCTATTGACAATTATTTATGTATTTCTTCTTTTGTAATTTAACCAATCTAATTCTATCATTTCTTAAGTATAAAAAAAAGTCTCCCATATTACAAGAGACTTTTTATTTTAAATAATATGTTAATTAAATGCAATATTCATAAGATCTTCTATAGATTCTAGAGCCCTTACTTCTACATTCTCAGTATTTAAAGGAATTTCCTTTTCATTATCCCTTGGAATTAATACAAGTTTTATTCCCATTCTTTTAGCTCCATAAATCTTTTCAAATATTCCCCCAACTGGTTTAATATTTCCATGTAGGGAAATCTCCCCAGTAATTGCTATATCCTGCCTTATTGGCTTATTTAACAATGCACTGATTATGCAAATAGTAATTGCTGCTCCCGCTGAAGGACCATCTATTTTTCCACCTCCAACAGCATTAACATGAATATCATAATCCTTAATATCTTTATCTGTTAAATTTCTAATAACTGATGCTGCATTAAATACAGAATCTTTAGCCATACTTCCAGCTGTGTCATTAAATCTAACAACACCAGCACCTTTTTTCTTTGATGGAAAAACAGCTGCTTCAATTTCTATTGTAGATCCTAAAAATCCACTAACACCTAATCCATATACATGCCCTACTTCTTTTCTGTCTATATTCCTTAATCGTTCAAGTGGTATATATCTTCCTATTGATATTACTTCATCTAAATCGGATAACTTTATTTTCAAATTATCTATAAACTTTTTATTGCGATGTAATGCATATCCATATGTATCAGTTAGTATATTTACTGCTTTTCTACCTTCAAATGTATAATTGCTAATTTTTTGTGCTACGCCATCTTCTAATCTAACATTTAACTTGCTTGCTGCATCCTCAACTATATGTATTATGTCTGATGAAGAAAGAGGCTCAAAATATACTTCTGTACATCTTGATCTTAAAGCAGGATTAATTTCACTTGGACTTTTAGTTGTTGCTCCAATTAAAACAAAATCTGCTGGTGCTCCATTATCAAATAGATATTTAATATACTTAGGAATAGCTTCATCATCTGGGTCGTAATATGATGATGAAAATTCTACTCTTTTATCTTCTAAAACTTTTAAAAGTTTATTCTGAAGCATAGAATCCAACTCTCCTATTTCGTCTATAAACAGTACCCCTCCATGCGCTTGAGTAACTAGTCCTGGCTTAGGTTCTGGTATACCAACTTCAGCTAAATCTCTCTTACTTCCTTGATATATTGGATCATGTACTGATCCTAACAATGGATTTGTTATTTCTCTTGGATCCCATCTTAATGTAGTTCCATCTACTTCAACAAATTTTGATTTATCATCAAAAGGAGTAAATGAAAGCTTTTTAACTTCATCTAGTGCAAGCCTTGCTGCTGTAGTTTTACCAACTCCAGGTGGTCCATATAAAATTATATGCTGAGGATATGGCGAAGATAATTTCGATATCAATGATTTTATAGCTCTTTCTTGACCAACTACTTGTGTAAAATCTGTTGGTCTAAGGAAACTCATAATATTTTTACTAGCATCTCTACTATCTAATTCTATCAGATTATTTAATTTACTTATTGTCTTCTTATTTTCAGCACCCTTTTGCTTATTAATAACTGAAAGTCTAACTTCATCGATGTACTTTTCTTGTTTTTCCATGATGGATTGCTCAACTTGTGATTCTATCTTACTCTGAACATATTTTTTAGCCAACTCATTAGAAATTAATCTTATAGTTTTATCTATAGCTTCTTCTAAATCTTCACTTTTAGGTACAGATTTCAAATCCTTTCCTTCAGCCAATATACTATTTAATGCATAAATTTTTTCACAAAGATCTGATGATTGTATAAATTTATCCAATTTAAATCTAACTGTTCTAGCTCTAAATGCGCCTTTATCAAGAATGTTTTTAGTTATAGAAATTAATGCTTCTATTTGTGAATCTAATGATAAAGTTCCAGAAATAATATCTTTCAACAATAAATTTGTGTCATCATATAAATTCAAAATTAATCCTCCTTATTCTTGTGGAACAATAATCACCTTCATTTTAGTACTAACCTCTGGATATAGTTTAATTTCAATTTCGTATCCACCTGCTAATTTTATTGTATCCATAACAATTTTTTTCTTATCTATTTCAATTTTGTATTGTTTTTTTATTAGTTCAGCTACATCTTTACTTGTAATTGCACCAAATAATTTTCCACTATCTCCTGTCTTAGCTTTTATTGATATTTCTTTCCCCTTTAATTCTCCTGCTAATTTTTGAGCAGCTTCAACTTCTGCTAATTTTTGTTTTCTTTCATTTTCTATCTTATTATTTAAAATATGCATATTTGATGTACTAGCTTCTTGTGCTAATTTCCTAGGAAATAAAAAGTTTCTTGCATATCCATCTGATGCTTCAATAACATCACCTTTCTTACCTATTTTCTTAACATCTTGTAATAAAATAACCTTCATTTCTATTCACCTATCCTTAAATATTTTTTCATTGCTTCTTTTAATTCGCAAATTACTTCATCAATTGTTTTATTTGCAATTTTAACACCTGCAATATTCATATGTCCGCCTCCTCCTAGTGCTTCTAGAACGACTTGAACATTAATCTCACCTACTGATCTTCCGCTAATATATACATCATCATTAACTTCACCTAATACAAAACTCACATGTATTCCTGATATATTTAATAATTCATCAGCGGCTTTTGCTATAATTACAGTGTTTATATTTCTTGGTGTTACTGCAATAGCTACATTCTCATTTACTTCTGCAGTCCTTATTGTTTCTGCAATAAGAAGATAGTCTTCTAAATCATCAGTAAACATTTTTTTAATCTCTATCGGATCTGCCCCAAGAGATTTTAGAAAGGATGCAGCTTCAAAAGTTCTAACTCCTGTTTTAAAAGAAAAACCTTTAGTATCCATAAAAATACCTGCAAGCAAGCCTTCAGCTTCCAATCTTGTTAAATTAGGCTTATTTACTATATATTGAATTATTTCAGTAACCATTTCAGATGTAGATGAAGCATATACTTCTATATAATTTAATATATCACATTCTATCATATCTGTACTTCTTCTATGATGGTCAATTATAACTTTTCTTTCTGCTTTCTCTACTAATTCCAAATCAGCAATATATCCTTTATTATGAACATCTACAATAATAATTAGCGTTTTACTATCCAAATCATTTCTTGCATCTTCTGCAGATAAGAATACACCATCATATTTAGATTCTTTTTGCAACTTACTTAAATAATATTCAATTGCACTATTATCATTATTTAATACTATATTACAGTTCTTACCCAATTGTTTTACTACACTTGTTAATCCAACTGCTGCACCAAAACAATCCATGTCAGGATTCTTATGTCCTATTATATAAACCTTGCTACTTTCATAAATCAACTCGCTTAATGCTCTTGCAATAACTCGTGCTTTCACCTTTGTTCTTTTTTCTATCTCTTTGGTATTTCCTCCAAAAAACTTTATTTCATCATTTGTTTTAACAACTGCTTGATCTCCACCTCTACCTAACGCCAATTCTTTAGCTATATTGGCATTATTATAATTTTCAAGTGGTGACATTCCACCTTTTCCTATCCCGATACTTAATGTAATCTCAATTGAATTTCCCTTATCAATTTTAGAAAATTCTTCAATTATTTTAAATTTCTGCTTTATTTCATCTTCAATATACTTATCTTGAATAGACAATACATATTTATTTGTATCATATCGTTTAATCATTGCATTTAAATTATTGGCATAAGCATTTATTTTTCTTTCTATTTCTGCAACCAAAAGTGGTCTATTGTTATCATCAGTCTTATCCAATACTTCAGTAAAATTATCTACTTCTATCAACATTACACTTTCTTTGGTTGTTTCATAGTCTATTAATTTTGTTATATCATTAAATGATAATATATATAAATGCTTTTTATCTTTTGTTTCAATTAAATTAGCATATACATCATATAATTTATCCTTAATATTTATTCTTTGATGCAAACTACTTCCATGCTTCAAAAACTCTTCTAAATTTAATCCTCTGATTATACTTAAAATATTTTTTTCAGATTCTTCTTCATTAGATTTTAACGTTTTAAATAAGTTATTATACCACACTAATTTTCCATCCTCTTCAATTAGTGCTACTGGATAAATAGACTTTAACGCATTATCTGATATTCCTTTGTCTATACTTTTTATAAACTCATTATTATCATTTTCTTTCTTCCAATAATAATTTAATTGCTGAATGTTATCTATTAAATAAATTATGAGGATAATTATACCTATACCTATATAATTGTATATACATAATATTATTGAAATAATAATTAATAGCCAAGGCCTAAGCAATCGTTTAAGCATAATCATCCAATTCATTAAAAAGCCTCCTAAGATATCTTCAATCTTTTCTATCATTAATATAACGATTTAATTTACTTAAACTTTTACCTTCTTTTTCAACTTCATCTTCAGCTCTTATACCCATTTCCAATTTTGATTTAATAATATGATCTATATCTACAAATGAATAACCTAATTTTTCTCCTAAGATATATAATATAATTATTGCACCTGAAATACAATTTGGAATTGAATCTCGAGCTACATTATTTCCTTTTGTTAAAAGTTTAAAGAATTCTCCTATTATACAAATTAATTGTGCCTTTAAATCTTCTATAATTTTAATGTTAGACATTATATTAAAATTATCTTTTTTCATAGTCATATCACCCTCTCTCAAAACCCTGTATTACTATTTTAATTTTTTTTCTTAAGTATTGCAAGAACTTATAATCTTTTTTTGCTATTTTTTACCATTTATTTAAAATTATATGCTTATGTATATTTTTATATATTAAAAAACCCCTGATTTCTCAGGGGATATTAATTATTACCTTTATTCTGTTGTGAATGGTAATAATGCTATGTTTCTTGCTCTCTTAATTGAAGATGTTAATTCTCTTTGATGTTTAGCGCAAGCTCCAGAAATTCTTCTAGGAAGAATCTTTCCTCTTTCTGTAACATACTTTCTTAGCTTATTTATATCTTTATAATCGATAAATTCAGCCTTATCTACACAAAAAGCACAAACTTTTTTTCTAGATCTTCTCATTTTACCGCCAGGTCTTCTACCGTTGTTACCTTCTTCTCTGCTCATCTTTTTCCCTCCTTACTATAATTTTAGAAAGGCATATCTCCATCATCTACAGGAGTTATATCCTCTTCAAAATTTCCGCCACTAAATGCGTCATTTACTGGCATTGAATATTCATTGCTGTTACCAAAACTAGCTCCAGCATTACCTGATGCATTTCCTTTACTTAAAAATTGAACTTCTGTAGCAACTACTTCTGTTACATATCTTTTAGTACCATCTTTCGCATCATAACTTCTGGTTTGAATCCTACCACTAATAGCCATTTGGCTACCTTTACTCATGTAATTAGCAGTACTTTCTGCTTGTTTGCCCCATACTACTACAGGTACAAAATCAGCTTCTTTTTGACCAGTCTTTGTGTTATATTTATCAACTGCTAATGTTAAGGTTGTTACTGCTGCTCCACTTCCTGGAGTAAATCTTAGTTCTGGATCTTTTGTTAATCTTCCAATTAGAACTACTTTATTCATTTACAACACCCACCTTATGCTTGTTCGTTAACAATGATATGTCTTATAACACCATCAGTGATTCTGAATATTCTATCTAATTCTCTTGGTAATTCAGGGTTAGCAGTAAAGTTAACTAAAGTATAATAACCTTCACTAACTTTCTTGATTTCGTAAGCAAGCTTTCTCTTACCCCAGAAATCAACGTTTTCTACTGTTCCTCCACCATTTTCTATAACACCCTTAAACTTTTCGATGTTAGCTTTAACAGTTTCTTCATCAAAAGCAGGATTTAATATAAATATAGTTTCGTACTTTCTCATTAATTTCACCTCCTCCCCTCGGACTAACGGCTATGCTTTGCATAGCAGGGATTACAATTTATGATTATACCATTTAACCAAAATATAATCAAGCAATTTTCCTAATTTTCTGCAGTTACTACTATTTTTTTTGCATCCTTTTTAAATTTCCCTCTTGGAATCATTACTATTCTGCCACAACCTGTGCATTTTATTTTAATATCTGCACCTAATCTTATTATTTCAAATTGATTTACACCGCATGGATGTTGCTTTTTCATTTCTACTATATCTCCAAGATTAAAGCTTTCAACCATAGTTTCTCCTCTTTTCTATAAATATTTATATGCAACAATTAAATATTTTCTTCTTCTGAAGCACATATTTTATTTTTATCTAATGCCAATTTTAATGACATTCTAAGTTCATTCTCCATTTTCCATTGCATAAGCGGTCTAGCTTTACCTGTTATTCTTATTATAGAACTTGTTAATTCTAGAGCTATAATCCCCTTAATTTCTATAGGTTCACTTATGAACTCTTCATTATTACTCTTAAACTCATCACATGTAGTTTTTATAATACTAATTACATCTTCAATATTTTCTTCATTAGATATGTTAATATCTACCGTAAATCTAATATCATTTCTAGAATGATTAGTCACTCCCATTATAGATCCATTTGGAATCGAATGAACATCTCCTGTAAAATCTGTTATTACAGTAGCTCTAATACCTATGCTCTTAACAATTCCATTATAACTTCCTATGGTAACATGATCACCAACTCCAAATTGATTTTCAAATAAAATAAAAAAGCCATTAATTAAATCCTTAATTAAACTTTGAGCTCCAAGTCCAACCGCAATTCCACCAATACTTGCAAAAGTAAAAGATATTTCACCAAATATAATTGATATTATTATTGCTATTCCCATAAAATAAACTGAATATTTCAATACACTTTTTAATACTTCTCCAAGTGTTTTTGCTCTTTGGGTGTCTAATGAAAGCATTGCATTACTCTCAATTTGTTTATTAACAAATTTTTTAATCAAATGTTTACCAACTACTATAGCAATGTACATTAATACTATTGTTAAAATTATTTTTATTCCTTTATATATTATTGATTGAATATCTGTTAATTTTATACTCAAGATATTTCCTATTTGTAATTGAGTATCATCTGATAATAATTTTAATAAATAATTATACACATATTATTCTCCTCTCTATCTTTCTACAATTATATAACCATCATTATCCCTAAAATATATATTCTTAAATTCTATAATATTATTTTTTATTATTGTATGAATTTCTTCTTCTTCCTCTATTCTTATACATATTCCACAACTCATAGTTATTGATGTTGGTGTTGGCATTATTCTAAAATTAAAATTTAATTCCTTCATTCTCTTTTCTGCTGCCATCGCATCATATGTATTTTTGAAAACTATTATGTAGTAATTCAAAATCTTTCACCTCTTACAATTTATTTATATATTAGTTTATTAAACTTCAATTTAAAAATTATCTTACTTATTATTATCAATTTCAATATTATATCATATTTTACATTATATCTGTTTAAATTATCAATGTTCAATTATCAAGTAATGACTATGTTATTTTAAAATTTCTTAAATTGAGCTGCTCAACATTAATTAGAATCTATATATATTTTTTACTAAATAATTATTAATAATATTTAACATAAAAAACTTCATAAATTTAATGAAAAATAATTTTATTTATCTTATAATAATATACAAATGCAACAAAAAGGAGAATATGATGATTTCAGTATTTAGTGTAGCTCAAGCTATAGCTGTAGGTTTTTCTTATGGATTCATTGCATCTATTCCAATAGGTCCTTCTGGCCTTGAATCAGTTAGCCGTTCCATATCAAATGGCTTTCGAGAAGGCTTTAAAGTGTCACTTGGCGCAATATCCGCAGATATAGTCTATATAATAATTATAAATTTAGGTATATTTACAATACTATCTAAAAATCCCAAATTTGAGAGTTTATTTTGGATAGTATCTGGAATTATTCTAGTTTTATCTAATAAAGTTTCATTCAAACGAAAAAAAACAGACCATAATTTGGAAAAACCAATTTTAAAGAATACTTATAATGCATTCTTATCTGGTTTTTTAATAACCTTTCTCAATCCAACTACTCCATCAATATGGATTGTATCAAGTAGTACGATATTTACAGTATGGAGACATCATGGGCGCATATTTTTTACATTATCAATTCTTTCCATGATTATAGGAAGCATAAGTTGGTTTTGTTTACTTAATATTTTAGTAAGTAAAGGGGTTAAAAGATTTAAATCAAACATAGCTAACCACACATCAAAATTTGTTAACTATCTTCTTTTTGCTTTGGGGATAGTATTTATAATTTTTGGAACGTATAAATTTATCTTTTAGGGGTGTATAATGGAAGTTTACTTAGATAATTCATCAACAACTTATCCAAAACCTAAACAAGTAATTGATGGCATGTATAATTACATGCTTAAAATTGGTGGAAATGCAGGACGTGGAAATTATAGTAATTCACTAGAAAGTAATCGATTTTTATATAATGCAAGGGAAGTTATTTGTGATTTCTTTGGTTTTGATTCTCCTAGTAATGTTATCTTCACTAATAATGTTACTACTTCTCTAAATATATTAATTAAAGGAATCTTAAAAGCAGGTGACCATGTAATTACATCTTCTATGGAACATAATTCGGTTATTAGACCTCTATATTTCTGTAAAGACAATTTGCAAATTGAACTGGATATCATACAAGCAAATCAGCAAGGCTTTATTGATATTAATGATTTTAAAAATAAAATTACTCCTAAAACAAAACTTGCTGTTATAACTCAAGCTTCAAATGTTACTGGATCTATCCAAGATATAAACTCCATTGGAAATATATGCAAGGAACATAATATTTTCTTCATAGTCGATTCTTCACAAGGTGCAGGTGTTTTAGATATTAATATGAAATCAATTAAAGCTAATGCAATAGCATTCACAGGGCATAAGAGTTTATTGGGACCACAAGGAATTGGAGGATTTATTATAGATTCAAAATTTAATGAATCTTGTTGCAGTTTGCTACAGGGCGGCACAGGAAGTTTGTCCTCTTCATTATATCAGCCTAATTTTTTACCAGATAAATTTGAATGTGGTACTCAAAACCTTCCAGGTATAGTTGGCTTGACTGAAGCTATAAAATATATAAATTCAATAGGATTAAATGAAGTTTCTAGTCATAATCGTGAGATAATAGATTACTTAATGGATGGTTTATTAAACATTAATGGTATAAATGTTTATGGAGATTTATCTTGTAATAATTTAACCACTTGTACATCAATTAATTTAAATTCTTTAGATTGCTCTGAACTGGCTTATTACTTGGAGAGTAATGGAATAAAGACAAGATCTGGTTTACATTGTGCACCTTTAGCCCACCAAACTATAGGAACATATCCTAATGGAACTGTTAGATTAAGCATTAGTTATTTTACTACAAAGGCCGAAATTGATTATACACTTAATATTTTAAATAATATTTCAAAGAATAATAATTAATTTTAATAATTTTATAATATCTTTCCTATTATCTCATATAACATGAATAAACCTTCTCTTTATTGGATATAAATCTAATAAAGGAGGTTTATTTATTTTATGTTTGATGGCTTAAAAGTCAATTCATCTTCATTTACTTCTTCTATAAAAATAAAAAATTACCTAGTAGAAGAATTACAGCCACACTTAAACAGTAAAAGACCTATTATTTTTGTTTGTATAGGTAGTGACAGGTCTACAGGCGATTCATTAGGTCCATTAGTTGGTCATAAACTACAATATTTCACTAGGAACAATATATTTATTTATGGAACATTAGATAATCCAGTACATGCTAAGAACTTAGAAATTATATTAAATGATATAAATTCAACTTTTACAAATCCATATATAATAGCAGTTGATGCATGCCTTGGTTCTTTTAAAAATATTGGCAATATATTTATTCAAAAAAAACCTCTTAAGCCTGGATTAGCTCTAAATAAAGTTCTTCCTTCTGTTGGTGAGATGAGTATTACTGGAATTGTAAATATATCTGGCAATTTTGATTTCATGGTATTACAGAATACTAGATTGCAGGTTGTTATGAATTTAGCTGATTCAATTTCAAAGGGAATCTACTATTTTATTTTAAATAGCTTGAATTAAGCTTAAAATTACTTTTAGAATTGATTTAATCAAACAATTCTAAACATATTTATAATTTCTTTTTTTATAATTATTGCAATAAAAAAGAAGCTACTTATACATTATTTTCTTATACTGTATAAGTGCTCCTTAATAATTAATTAAGTATTTATTGTTTTGTTTGATGCTTCATTTAATACGTATAATTCTTCTTCTGATAGATCGTATCTAGATATTCCCTTATCAATTGGTTTTGCATAGGTAGTACTCTCTTCTCTTCCATATATACCAGTTAAGATTACTCCATCATTATTATCATCTAGCATTGCAATTGAAAAACTCAAGTCGCTTCCCACATTCTCAAAGGCTTTATATCTCATTATAGCAACCTTTTGTACACACTCTTTCATTTTTATTTCTAACCTGCTACATTCTTGTAATGCTTTATCTGATGATTCCTTGGCTTCTTGAATACTATCTAATCTTTCTAATAGCATTTCTTCTAAATTATTACCAGTTACACCTTTCATTAATTTCCTATATCTATTTTCAACTTTTCCTACCGATTTAAATAGAACTACTACCATAATAAATAGTAATACAATAATTATTATCATTGCTGCTACAATGTAAGGCATTAGTTCATTAATTGTATTAATTAGAGTATTCAATTCCATTGTCATTCCTTTCATAATTGTTTCACGTGAAACATTACATATCAATAATATCTAATATTCTTTGCAAATCTTCTTCTGAATAATATTCAATTTCTATTTTTCCTTTATTTTTTTTATTAGATATATTAACTTTTGTCCCAAAAAAATTCTGAAGTTGATTTTTTATATCTTTATAATATGGGTTTAATTCTTCATTAACTTCTTCAGTTAATTTGTTCTTTTGATTTTCTTCATTAATCTTTTTTATTAATCTTTCTAATTCTCTAACAGATAATTTTTCGTCAATTACCCTTTGTGCTATTTCATATTGTTTTCCTTTATCAGCAAGAGATAAAATAGCTCTTCCATGTCCTTCTGTAATTATCCCCTCAATTATATATTGTTGAACTTTATCATCTAAATTTGTTAATCTAATTGTATTTGTTATGGCAACTCTCGATTTTCCAATCCTCTTACTTAATTCTTCTTGCGTAATTTCAAAATCATCTAATAGTTTTTTATAAGCAAGTGCTTCTTCAATAGGATTTAAATCTTGACGTTGAATATTTTCTATTAGCGAAACTTCAAGTATATCTTTATCACTTAATTCCATAATAACTGCAGGTATTTCACTTAATCCTGCCATTTTTGCAGCTCTCCATCTTCTTTCTCCAGCTACTATTATATATTGATCATTTATGTGCTTTCTTAAAATTAATGGCTGTATTATGCCATGGGTTTTAATAGATTCTGCTAATTCCGCTATTTTTTCAGAATCAAATGATTTCCTAGGCTGTTTATCGTCACTTTTTATTTTATTAATTGAAATTAAATTCTTAGCATTTTTCTCTAAATCATTTTCTGATTCTTCTGGAATAAGTGCACCTAATCCTTTTCCTAGAGTAAATTTTTTTGCCATTCTAATCACCTACTGTCTTTTTAAAAATTCTTTAGTTAATTTTATGTAGGCTTCTGCACCCTTGCATTTTTCATCATACAACATTATTGGTAATCCAAAACTTGGTGCTTCTGCTAATCTCACATTTCTAGGGATTGTTATATTATATACCTTATCCTTAAAATACTTTTGAACTTCCTTTAAAACTTCATTACTCAGATTCGTCCTGTAATCAAACATAGTCATAACTACGCCTTCAATTTCAAGATTTTTATTTAGGGACCTTTTTACTAATTGAATAGTATTAACTAATTGACTAACTCCCTCTAATGCATAAAATTCACATTGTATTGGAATTAAAACTGAATCTGCACAAGCTAATGCATTTATGGTCAATACACCTAATGATGGTGGACAATCAATAAACACAAAATCATATTCATCTTCAATTTCTTTTAACTTGTTCTTTATTATATTTTCCCTGTCACTTCTATTTATAAGTTCAACTTCTGCGCCAGCAAGCTCTACTGTTGAAGGTGAAATGCATAAATTTTCAACCAAATCACTTCTTACTATAGACTCTTTCATTTTAGTATCAGAAATTAAAACATCATAAATCGATAAATCTAAGTTATTTTTATCTAACCCTAAACCACTTGTAGTATTACCTTGAGGATCTATATCAATTGTTAATACCTTATATCCCTCCATGGCTAAATATGCGCACAAGTTTATATTAGTAGTGGTCTTTCCGACTCCACCCTTTTGATTAAAAACACAGATTTTTTTCATACCTATAGCCCTTAAAGAGCGTCCCCCCTTCCCATAATAATATTATATATACTTTTTCCTCATAATAAAAGAATTATGTTTTAAAAAACGAACTTAATAACACAATATTACTAAACTTAATAATATTTTAATAATTAATTTAAACATAATTAAAGTTAAGATCAATAATTAACCTTAACTTTAATTACACAAACTATCAAGTTTTATCACTTTACTTTAGGAATTTTAACAGTCACCTCAATAAATTCGTCTTCATCTTTATATGCGTATTCTGCAGGTATATCAAATTTTTGTAATACTTGCTTAATTGTATTTACATATAACTTTGCTGGTAGAACACCACGTATACTTCTTTTACTACCTTTTTTTAGTTCACTACCTGTTAACTTAAGTAATTCTTTATTTATTAGTTCCTCAGTTTTCTTAACATTTAATCCATCTTTTATTATCTTTTGCACTATTTTTAATTGCAAATCTTCTCTTGGAATTGTAAGTAAGGCTCTAGCATGTCTTTCAGTTAACTTATTCTCTAAACATATTTCTCTAACTTCAGAACTCAATTTTAATAGTCTTAATTTATTAGCTATTGTCGACTGCTTTTTTCCCATTCTCTTGGCAAGTTCATCTTGAGTAAAATTATGATCATTTATTAAATTATAATATGCTTCAGCTTCTTCAATATAATTTAGATCCTCTCTTTGTAAATTCTCTAACAAAGCTATTTCTGCTGATTCTGAATCTGTAATATCAACAATATTACACGGAACTGTTTCTAAATTAGCTAATTTAGCTGCTCTAAGTCTTCTTTCACCGGCAACTAACTCATATACTTCTCCTCTTTTTCTAACTGTTAATGGTTGAATTATACCATGTTGCTTAATTGATTGTGATAACTCTTCAATTGCTTCTTCATTAAAATATTTACGTGGTTGATATATATTTGGAATAACCTTATCTATATTAATTCTTACTATTTCATTGTTCATGCTCTCAATCCATCCCTTATTAAAATACTACAAACATATTTGATCTATAATTATCGTTCTCTATTTAATCGGATTCTTTGTTATCAATCCTGCTTTTCTTGGATAGTTCTTAGGACATTCCTTAATTTTTCTAACTGTAACAAGATTATGTCGCAATTCAGTATCTTCAATATTAATTTCACAAATATTAACTAATTCTCCACCAAGAACTTTAATTGCATTAAGGCTTTCGTTAATTTCCTGCTCAACTGAAGGCCCCTTCAGTGCAATAAAATTCCCACCAACTTTTGCGTATGGAAGACATAATTCTGATAATACACTCATATTAGCGACTGCCCTAGATGTTGCAATATCAAATTTTTCTCTTAACTTACTATCTCTTGCGCCATCTTCAGCTCTTGAATGAATTGTTTTAACATTCGAAAGTCCAAGTTTATTAATTACAGTATTTAAAAAATTAATTCTTTTATTTAATGAATCCAATAAAGTAACTTCTAAATTTTCTTGCATAATAGAAATTGGTATTCCTGGAAAACCTGCACCTGTTCCTACGTCAATCATATTTTTTGCCTTCTTAACCTCATCAGCCTTAAATGCTTTAATTGAGTCAATAAAATGTTTTTTAACTATTTCTTCATCTTCCACTATAGCTGTTAAATTTATCTTCTCATTCCACTCTTGAAGAAGCTTCATAAAATCAATAAATTTCTCATATTGTTCTCTTGAAAATTGCATACCAACATCTTCAGTTGATTTACACATTAAATCATAAAAATCCATATTTCCTCCATATTAACAACTTACTAGGATTGTTTCCCATATCGGTGTTCTAAATATATTAATATTACTGAAATATCAGCTGGAGATACCCCAGAAATACGTGATGCCTGGCCAATACTAATCGGCTTAATACTACTTAATTTTTGAATCGCCTCAGTTCTTAGTCCTTTAATATTATTATAATTAATATCTTTAGGTAGTAATTTCTTTTCAAATTTTTTAAATTGTGCTACTTGTTCAAGTTGACTTTGAATATAACCTTCATATTTTGTTAGTATATTAATTTGTTCACCAACATCATACGGTAATTGAGGTCTTTCACTATCCAATTCTTCTAAATCAAAATAATCTAATTCAGGCCTCTGCAATAATTCGTAAAAACTAATTGGCTTTCTTAGTTCAGCTGAATTTAACGAATGTAAAAATTCATTAACTTCTCTTTTATTAGTTACTTTTAAATTTTTTAGTCTGCATAACTCATTTTCAACATTTTTCCTTCTATGTAAAAATCTATTATATCTTTCATCTGTAACTAACCCTACTTTATATCCCATTTCAGTTAATCTGAAATCAGCATTATCTTGCCTTAACAGTAATCTATATTCAGCTCTCGAAGTCATCATTCTATATGGCTCATTAGTACCTTTTGTAACCAAATCATCAATGAGAACACCAATATATGCATCAGAACGTGTTAAAATTAATTGCTCTTCTCCTTTAATTTTCAACGCAGCATTTATACCTGCAACTAATCCTTGAGCACCTGCTTCTTCATATCCTGAACTACCATTAAGCTGCCCTGCACCATATAACCCTTGAACATCTTTAAATTCTAACGTTGGCCTCAATTGAGTTGGATCAATTGAATCATACTCAATTGCATATGCAGTTCTCATCATTTCAACATTCTCTAAGCCTGGTAATGTCCTAAGCATTTTAATTTGTACTTCTTCAGGAAGTGATGATGAAAATCCACCAACATACATTTCTAATGTATCAAGTCCCTCAGGTTCAATAAATATTTGATGTTGTGGCTTATCTGGAAACCTCATTATCTTATCTTCTATAGAAGGACAATACCTAGGACCAACACCTTTAATACTTCCATTATAAATAGGTGACCTATCTATATTTTCAGTAATAATTTTACGTGTTTCTTCATTAGTATAAGTTAGATAGCAAGAAATTTGATCTTTTTCAATATTATCACTCATAAATGAAAAAGGTACTATTTTATCATCTCCATTTTGCTCTATCATTTTTGAAAAATCTACAGATCTTCTATTTATTCTCGCTGGAGTTCCTGTTTTAAATCTTCTTAATAATATTCCTAAATCTAGTAATGATTGAGACAAATCATTTGCTGGGAATAATCCATTAGGTCCACCACTATATGAAACTTCTCCAATTATAATTTTTCCTCTTAAATATGTTCCTGTTGCAAGTATTACTGCTTTACATGCAAAAACAGCTCCATTTTTAGTAATTACACCAGTTACCTTGCCATCCTCTACATTTAGTTCTGTTACTTCAATTTGTCTTATATTAAGATTTTCCTGTTCCTCTAAAATTCTTTTCATTCTATATTGATAGTTTTTCTTATCTGCCTGTGCTCTTAAAGAATGCACTGCTGGTCCCTTAGAAGTATTCAGCATTCTTGATTGAATAAATGTATTATCAATGTTAATTCCCATTTCTCCACCAAGTGCATCAATTTCTCTTACCAAATGACCCTTTGCAGTTCCACCAATATTAGGGTTACAAGGCATCAATGCTATCGAATCTAAATTTATAGTACAAACTAATGTATTAAGTCCCAATCTTGCAGAAGCTAGTGCGGCTTCACACCCTGCATGACCAGCTCCAACAACTATCACATCATAATGCCCACCATCATAATTTACTGCCATTACTTTACCTACTTTCCTACACAAAATTCACTAAAGATTTTATTTAATAAATCTTCCTCTAATTCATCTCCTGTTATTTCACCCAAAGCTTTCATAGCTGCTGTTATGTAAATAGAAATTAGATCAAGATATTCATCAGCATTAACCTTATTTAAAGCCATATCACAATTTTCTAATGACTTATATAACGCTTGCTTATGCCGTGTATTTGAAATTAATAGACTCTCAGATTTTATTTCTCCATTAAAAAATAGATCTTTAATTTTCTTTTTTAAATCATCAATACCTATTCCAGACTTTGCTGATATGTTAATTATATTGTTTAACTCATTAATATTTTCTTCAGATATTTTTCTATCCAAGTCAATCTTATTAGCTAACACAATATGTTTTCTATTCTTTATTTTTTCAATTATAATTTTATCCTCAATATCGATCTCTCTAGATACATCAATCATTAATATAACTAGATCAGCTTCCTCAATTTTTTCTTTTGATCTTTCTACACCTATTTTTTCAACTATATCTTCAGTATCTCTTATTCCTGCTGTGTCAATTATTCTAATAGGTATTCCATCAACATTTAAATATTCTTCTATAATGTCCCTTGTTGTGCCTGGTACATCAGTCACTATCGCTCTATTTTCCTTTAATAAAGCATTAAGTAACGATGATTTCCCTACATTAGGTTTTCCAACAATAACTATACTAAGACCTTCTCTGATTATCTTACCTTCATCAGCACTTGCTAATAGATTTTTGATTTTTACTATTGTTTTATCAATTCCATTCTTAATTTGCATAATTAAATTATCATCAACAATATCTTCATCATCCTCTGTAAAATCAACAGCATACTCAATTAAAGCTAAAGTATTTAACAAATTTTTTCTCAATTCAACTATCTCTTTTGAAAGCGCACCATTACTTTGAAGCATTGCTGATTTCATTGCCAACTCAGTTTTAGCTGTAATTATATCCATTACAGCTTCTGCTTGACTTAAGTCTATTCTGCCATTTAGAAATGCCCTTTTAGTAAATTCACCAGGTTCTGAAAGTCTTGCACCTGCTTGAATTGCTTGATCTAATACACTATTAGTTGATACAATACCTCCATGACAATTAATTTCAACTACGTTTTCTCCTGTATAACTTCTAGGTGCTTTCATATAAGTTAAAATAACTTCATCAATTATTTCTCTAGTCTTAAAATTTACAATATTTCCATACTTCATAGTGTATGTTTTCATATTTTTAATATCATAATCATTCTTGGGTACAAATATTTCACTAGCTATTTCTAAAGCTTTTTCCCCTGATATTCTAATTATGGCAACACCACCTTCACCAATGGGTGTTGCTATCGCACAAATTGTATCAAATTCTTTCATTCAATTTCCTCCTATATTAAAGAAGATTTTATTAACTATATCGTTTCAAACTAATATCAATTTTACATAACAATATTTAATTAGTCAAAAATATATTACTAAATTTTATTTTATATTTATAAATATTATTATTAAACTTAAAAAGAAAGCCTTCAGGCTTTCTTTTTACAAATCTTTTTTTAATTCAATTACTACTCTTCTAAATGGCTCTTCACCTTCGCTATATGTATTAACAAAAGTATCTCCTTGAAGCGCAGAATGAATAATTCTTCTCTCATATGGATTCATTGGTTCTAACTTAAATGGTCTCTTAGCACTTTTCACCTTACCAGCTGTTTTAATAGCAACACCTCTAAGGGTTTCTTCTCTTTTTCTTCTATAGTTCTCTGTATCTAAAATAACTTTTTTATGAGGAAGTTCATGTACCTTATTAACTATTAATGAAACTAAATATTGTATAGAATCTAAAGTTTCTCCTCTATAACCAATTATAACGCCCATCTTATCTCCTGATAAATTGATTACTATAGTATCATTTTCCTCTTTGATATTTATATTAGCTTCTATTTCCATGCATTCAAGCATTTTTGAAATAAACCCACGAGCTTCTTCAATATAATCGTATTTATAAGAAACTCTAATCTTAACTGGCTTAACACCTATAACATTAAATAAACCTTTTGAACCATGATCTAAAACCTCAACATTAACATTATTTTTATCTGTTCTAAATTCAATTAATGCTTTGTTTAAGGCTTCTTCTACAGATTTTCCTTCTACTTCTATTGATTTCATTTGTTAATTCACCACCTCTCATAATTAAAGCAAAATTTTTATAGATAAATTAAATTTATTTCTTTTTTCGTTTTTTACTAGCTGAATTTTTTGGTTCTTCAACTGCCATAACAAATTTATCTGATTCTACTTTAGATTCCTTTGCTTCATTAGCCTCTTTAATTGCAGGTCTATAATTTAAAAAATACGTTTGTATTGTTTGAATTAAATTCCCCATAATCCAATATAGCACTAATATTGATTTAAACTGCCATGACATAACGCCCATCATTCCAGCCATTGCTAAATTCATAGTTCCCATATTCATTCCATTAGGTTGAGAAGGAGTTGCTTTAGTCATTAAATATGATGGAATATATGTAGATAGAGCAGCTAATATTGGAAGTATATGCAATGAATCTGGAGCAAATAAATCTTTAATCCATAAGAATGATGCTCCTTCTATTCCTTGTATTTCCATAAAGACATAATATAACGCCATTAATATTGGTAATGGAAGTAGTGATGGGACACATCCCCCTGCCATACTAACATTATTATCTTTATACAATTTCATTACTTCAGCATTTAATTTTTGTGGATCATCTTTATACTTTTCCTGAATTTTTTTCATCTCTGGTTGAATCTTCTGCATACCTCGTGTAGATTTTGCAGCCTTAATATTAAATGGCAATATTAATATTCTTATAATTAATGTAAAAACAAATATTGCTAAAACATATGATAATCCAACATCTGATACTCCCATGCCAACAATGAAATTATGCAGGGAATCAAATATACCTTTCATAAAATCAACTATCGATTGAAACATTAAAATATATACCTCCTAGTATTCATCTTACTGGGTCATATCCACCTTTACAAAAAGGGTTACATCTTAATATTCTGTAAACTGCCATAATTGTTCCCTTTAAAGCTCCATACTTATTTATTGCATCTAGAGCATATTGCGAACAAGTTGGCATAAACCTACAGCATGCTGGCCTTCCTGGTGAAATATGTTTTCTGTAAAAGTTAATTAAGTTTATTAGTAATTTCTTCATTATTATATAAGCCTGCCTTTTTAATTAAATTTTTCATAGCAGTTTCTACTTCAAAATAACTTTTATCTTTAATTGGATTTCTTGCTATAAAAATAAAATCATATCCTTTTATTATATAATTATAATTTAATCTAAAGCTTTCACTTATTAATCTTTTGCATCTACTTCTAACAACACTATTTCCTACTTTTTTACTTACGGAAATACCTAGTTTATTATAATAATTAAAACTTACATCTCTATTTTTTTTATTCTTAAATATATACATGACTAAGAGTTCATTTGCAAATGACTTTCCGCGTCTATATATAATTGTAAATTCAAAATTTTTTTTTAATCTATAAATCATAGATGTTTTTATACTCCTTTTTTCCCTGCATTTGCAGAAAAAAGGCCACTTAATGCGGCCCTTATGCTGTTAATTTTTTTCTTCCTTTTTGTCTTCTGTTCTTAAGAATGTTTCTTCCTGATTGAGTGCTCATTCTCTTTCTAAAACCATGTTCTTTTTTTGTTTGTCTTTTTTTAGGTTGGTAAGTCATAAACATTACATATGCACCCCCTTAGATTTATTATTTATAGCAAATACTATACTTTGCGACTTTAAATTTTACTTTACCTATTATATATATATAATAATTTTCTGTCAAGGTAGTAATATATTGTTGATAAATATATTTTATATAATTTTTTTGTGGATAACTTCTTGAATATGAATAATTACTTATGTTATCATATGTATTATGTTGTGAATAACTTTTTACAATACAAGTTTATCCACAAGTGTGGATAAACTTGTGCATAACTTGTTTGTTTGTTATTTATATTATATATAATAAATGACAATTGTGCTAGGTTTGGTACATGTTTATAACTCTAAATATTAATTGTTAGTAATTCTATATACTAAGTTTCTATACACATAATTATTAACATGTTGATATATTTGTAT